>NZ_BSDC01000002.1:0-330358 GCF_030268045.1 Geothrix edaphica | reverse complement strand
GCGCTGGCCGGGGCCGAGGCATCGGGGATGGCGCCCAGGGCGCGCAGCTGGCCCGAGAGATGGCCGATCAGCGACTGGTCGTTGGCCTGATGGGCCAGGCCATAGGCGCTCTGGAGGGCGTGGATCTGGTCGGGCCGGTTGCCGCTCTGGTGGGAGATCTCCGCCAGGAGGGTCCAGGACTCGACGCTCATGTGGTTCTGCAGGGCCGACCGGAGGCTCCGGCCCACGGTGTCGCCGGAGCCCCGGCGGGCCAGCTCGCGGGCGATGGGCGCGAACAGCCGGAGCCCCTCTTCGGCGCGGTCGGCGTTCACCAGGTTGCGGAGGGCCTTCTCGGCGAGTGGAAGCGACTTCTCGGGGATCTGTGCGATCTCCCCCAGGGCCTCCAGGGCGCGGTCGGGGTGGCCGCTGCGGAGCTCGATCTCCCCCAGGGCCTCCAGCAGGTCCATGTCCCTCGGGTTCTTGGCCAGCCCCTCGCGCAGGTGCTGCGCCGCCGTGGCGTAGTCGCCCTGGATCACCCCCAGCCGGCTCTGGGTGAGGAAGACGTGGGGCGTGGAGATCATCGCCTTGGCGCGCTCGAGGATCTGGTTGGCCTCGCCGTGCATCTGCTCCATGGCCAGGGACTCGGCCACCTCGAGGTAGATGCCCGCCGCGCGGTCCTTCATCCCCTCCTTGTTGTAGAGGTCCGCCAGCTTGACCTTCATCTTCAGGTTCTTGGGGTCGAGGTCGACGACCTTGTTGAACTCCTCCAGGGCCCGCTTGATGAGGCCCTTTTTCTGGAAGTGCTCGGCCACCTGCAGGTGCACCTTCACCGCATCGGTGACCTTGTTCATCTGGCGGTAGAGGTCCGCCAGGCGCTGGGCCGCGTCGATGTCCTCCGGCGCATTGCGCACGACCTTCTGGAAAATGGCGGCCGCGCGCGCGTGGAAGCCGTCCCGTTCATAGGCGCTGCCAAGCCGCTTGTGGATCTCCACGCCCTCGCGGGTCCGTCCGATCTGCACGTAGAGGTCGCCGATCTGGTTCAGGGTGGAGTAGTCCTTCGGGTTGTCCTCCACGAGCTTGAGGAACTCTTCGATGGCCCGCTCGACCTTGCCCGACGTCAGGAGCTTGTCGGCTTCCTTCTTGACTTTGACGCGATCAATGGCCATTCACTTCCTCGGGATGCCTGGCGGGGTTCGGAAAGTGTAGGCGGGGGGGGGCGCCTTGGATAGGGCTAGGGAAGTGCTTACAGGAAGTTGCGGCCCGTGAAGCTGTGGGGCAGCAACTCCTCCAGGCGGTGGAGCTCCCGGGTGCTGCGGTTGGCGAGGAGCACCGGCAGCCCCTCGGCGAATTCGGCCAGGGCCTGCCGGCAGGCGCCGCAGGGCGGGGTCAGCGCCGCCACATCGGTCACCACCACGGCGGCCACCAGGTCCCCGGGGCGCAACCCGGCGGCCACGGCCGCGCTGAGGGCCCCCCGTTCGGCGCAGAGGGTCACGGGATAGGCGGCATTCTCCACGTTGCAGCCGGGCACGATGGCGCCCGACGTCGTGAGCAGCGCGGCGCCGACCTGGAAGTGGGAATAGGGGGCGTGGGCGTTCGCACGGGCCCTCCAGGCCGCCTCCAGCAGGGGCGTCCAGGCGGGGGATTGGGGATCGTCGAACACCGGCGCCTCCTGCGTGGTCTTCAGCTTAACGGAGGTTCCGGGGCGGGCCGCTCCCCGGCACCTTCCGCCTGGACCAGGGCCAGGGCCCGCCAGCAGGGGGTGTGCCCCCGCACCTCGCGGGCCGCCTCGGCGCCATGCAGCTCCAGGCTGACGTCCCGCTTCTGCAGCCGGGCCTGGAGCACCGCCCCGGAGAGCCGCTCCAGCTCCCGTTCGAAGGGGCGGCCCGGGGCCCAGGCGGTGAGGTCGAGCCTCAGATGCAGGCCTTGGGGCCGCTCTTCCTGGAAGGTCCGCACCCAGAGCTGGCTGCGCTGGGCCGTGCGCTTCCAGTGGACCCGGCCGGGAGGATCCCCCGCCCGCCAGGGCCGCGCCCCCTCAGGGCTGCTGGTCCCCTCCTGGGTCACGGTGCGGTGGCCCTCGCCCCGCCAGCCCGCAGGCGGGGCCGGCGGCGTGCGGGGGTGGGGCAGGATGAGCAGCTCCTGGTCCAGGTCGAGGAAGCGGGCCTTCTCCACCAGGCCGAAGGGAAAGCGCGTGCGGAGCTCCAGGCGCCGGGCCCGGGTCCAGCCACGATGCCCGGCCCGGGCGTGGAGGACCACCAGGGCCTCGCCATTCCGGGTGGTCCGGCCCAGGAAGCCCGGCTCCACCTGGCTGTCGTCGAGCGTGAGGTGCAGCTCCAGGCCCCGGAGCCGCCCCCGGCCCCCGTCCTGGAGACGGAGCCTGAGCCCGCCCCGCACCCGGGCGAAGAGGTTGCCCTCCTCCAGGCCCACCACCTTCAGCCCCTGCAGGGCCCGGCGGCTGAGGACGCCCGACACCAGGAACAGCCCCAGCATCAGCGAGAACACCAGGTAGAGCAGGTTGTTGCCCGTGTTCACGGAGAAGGCGCCCACGGCCAGCAGGGCCAGCAGGCACTGGACACCCAGGCCCGTGAGGGACAGGCGCAGGCGGCGGTCGCTCCACAGTTGCATGCCCCCCAGCCTACCCGCCCGGGCCCGCCTGCTAGCATGGTCCTTCTCTCCAAGGCCCCCATGTCGACCCGCCTCTTCCGCACGAAGTCCCTGGAACAGCTGCGCGCGAGCGCCGACGAGCCGGAGCACCAGCTCAAGAAGAACCTCACGGCCTTCGACCTCACCATGTTCGGCATCGGCGCCATCATCGGCGCGGGCATCTTCTCGAGCATCGGCACGGCGGCTGCGGGGAACCTGGCCGGCGGCCGGCTGCCCGCGGGCCCCGGCCTGGTGCTCAGCATCCTCATCGTGGCCCTCATCTGCGGCTTCACGGCCCTGGCCTACGCCGAGCTGGCCTCCATGATCCCCGTGTCCGGCAGCGCCTACACCTACGCCTACGCCACCCTGGGCGAGTTGATGGCCTGGATCATCGGCTGGGACCTGCTGCTGGAGTACGCCATCTCCAACGTGGCCGTGGCCATCTCCTGGGGCGACTACGCCCGCAGCTTCCTGTCCACGGTGCTGCACGTGGACATCCCGGGCTGGCTGGGGATGGACCCCCGCTCGGCCCTGAAGCTCGTGGAAGGCGCGCCGGCCATGGAGCTCGGCGCCAAGCTGCACGCCCTGGCCCAGGCCAAGGCCGGGCTCGCCAACGGCGCCGCCACCTTCCTCAACTGGGAGGTGGTGAAGGCCGCCCCCACCGTGGCCGGCTTCCCCATCACCATCAACCTCCTGGCCGTGGTGATCACCATCCTGATCACCTGGCTCTGCTACATCGGCATCAAGGAGAGCGCCCGCGTCAACAGCGTCATGGTGGTCATCAAGGTGATCATCCTGCTGGCGGTGGTGGGGCTCGGCATCCGGTTCATCAGTCCCGCGAACTGGCACCCCTTCGTGCCCCACGGCTGGAAGGGCATCCAGGCCGGCGCGGCCATCATCTTCTTCGCCTTCATCGGCTTCGATGCCGTGAGCACCACGGCGGAGGAGTGCCGCAACCCCGGGAAGGACCTTCCCCGGGGCATCCTGGGCTCCCTGGTGATCTGCACCGTCATCTACGCCGCCGTGGCCCTGGTGGTGACGGGCATGCTGCACTACACGAAGCTGGGGGGCATCGCGGATCCCCTGGCCTACATCTTCACCGAGCACAAGATGGCCGGCATCGCCGCCGTCATCAGCTTCGGCGCCGTCATCGCCACCACGGCCGCCCTCCTGGTCTACCAGGTGGGCCAGCCGCGCATCTTCCTCAGCATGAGCCGCGACGGTCTGCTGGGGTCCTGGTTCGGCAAGGTCCACGACCGCTACAAGACCCCCTCCCACGCCACGGTGCTCACGGGCTTCCTGGTGGCCATCCCCGCGGCCCTGCTCAACATCGACGAGGTGGTGGAGCTGGCCAACATCGGCACCCTCTTCGCCTTCGTCATCGTCTGCCTGGCGGTGCTGATCCTGCGGCAGCGGCGGCCCGAGGCCCCCCGGAAGTTCATCATGCCCTTCGCGTGGATCGTGGCGCCCCTGGGCATCCTGGGCTGCTTCTGGATCGCCCGGGGGCTCCCGGCCCTCACCTGGTACCGGTTCTTCGGCTGGCTGGGCATCGGGCTGGTGATCTACTTCTTCTTCGGCTCGCGGAACAGCCGCCTGGAGACGCCAGCCGCGCGATGATGGACCTGGAGCTGCCCCATGTTCACCGGACTGATCAGATTTCTCGGCACCCTTGAATCCCGCTCGACCCGGCCCGGCGGGGCACGGCTCCGCATCGCCGCCCCGGCGGATCTGCTGGCCCGGGCCGAGCAGGGCGCCAGCATCGCCGTGAACGGCGCCTGCCTCACGAGCGTGGCCGCGGATGGCCGGGCCTGGGAGGCGGACCTCAGTGACGAGACCCTGCAGAAGACCACCCTGGGCCGCCTGCCCCTGGGCGCGACCCTGCACCTGGAGCCGGCCCTGCGCGTGGGCGATCCCCTGGATGGCCACCTGGTCTCCGGCCATGTGGACGGTGTCGGCCGGCTGCTGGAGCGGCCGCAGGACGAGGGCATCTGGCGCTTCGCCATGCCTTCGGAGCTCGCGCCCATGACCGCCGCCAAGGGCTCCGTGGCCGTGGATGGCATCTCCCTCACCGTGGTGGACTGCGGCACGGACTGGTTCACCGTGGCCCTCATCCCCGAGACCGTCAGGCACACTGCGCTGAAGGGCCTGCGCCCCGGCGACCCCGTGAACCTCGAGGCCGATCCCATCGGCCGCTTCGTGGCCCGGGCCCTGGCTCTGCGCGCCAGCGACGAGAAGCTCGCCCGCTTCGCCCAGGGCGGCTGGAACGGCTAGCTACTCCCGCGCGCCCTTGCGGATGCGGTCCATCTCTCGCTTCTGCTCGCGCTGCTTGAGGGCCTCGCGCTTGTCACCCACGGCCTTGCCCTCGGCCAGGGCGACCTTCACCTTGATCTTCCCCTGCTCGTTCAGGTAGATGGCCAGGGGGATGATGGTGAGGCCCTTGCGCACCACCTTGGCGGTCATCTTGGTGATCTCGGCCTTGTGCAGCAGCAGCTTGCGGGGCCGCAGGGGGTCGTGGTTGGCGTAGGTGCCGAACTCATAGGGAGAGATGTGGGCCTGCTTGAGCCACAGCTCCCCGGCCACGGCATCCACGTAGGCATCCTGCAATTGCCCCAGGCCCGCCCGCAGGGCCTTCACCTCGGTGCCCTGGAGGGCGATCCCCGCCTCCCAGGTCTCGAGGACGTGGTAGTTGTGCAGGGCCTTGCGGTTGCGGACGAGATCTTCACCCATGAAGCCAGTGTAGCGCCCCGGTAGACTCATTCTTTTGGATGGCCTGATGCTGCAGAAGATCCTCGCCCCCGTCATCGCCTGGATGCTGATGGTCATGGCCGCCATGGGGCCCCTGGGCGTCATGCTGCTCATGGCCATCGAGAGCGCCTGCATTCCGCTGCCCAGCGAGGTCATCATGCCCTTCGCGGGGTACCTGGCCTACAAGGGGCAGATGACCCTGTTCGGCCTGGGGGCCGGCCACCCCGTGGCGCAGATCTGGATCGCGGGCGTCTTCGGGGCCCTGGGCTGCAACCTGGGCAGCATCCCGGCCTATGAGGTCGGCGCCTGGGGCGGCCGCCGCGCCGTGGAGAAGTACGGCCGCTACATCTGGCTGCACACGGGCCACCTGGACCAGGCCCACCGCTTCTTCGAGCGCTTCGGGACCTGGGCCATCTTCATCGGCCGCCTGCTGCCCGTGGTGCGCACCTTCATCGCCCTGCCCGCCGGCATCGCGCGCATGAACCGCACCCGCTTCCACCTCTACACCTTCGCCGGGAGCCTCCCCTGGTGCCTGGCCCTGGCCTGGGTCGGCTACAAGCTCGGCGAGAAGTGGAACACCCTCGGCCAGTACTTCCACAAGCTCGATGCCGTCATCGGCGTGTTGATCGTGGCCGGTGCCGCGTGGTTCGTGTACGACCACTTCAAGAACCGGACGAAGGGCTGATCAGCCCGCGAAGCGGTCCGTGGCCGCCACCAGGGCCCTGGAGATGCCGGGCTCGTAGGCGCTGTGGCCGGCGTCGGGGACGATGACGAGGTCGGCTTCGGGCCAGACCTTCGACAGGGCCCAGGCACTCTCGATGGGGCAGACCATGTCGTAGCGGCCCTGGACGATGGTGCCGGGGATGCCCTTCAGCTTTCCCGCGTCGCGCAGGAGCTGGGCCTCGTCCATCCAGCCCCTGTTGAGGAAGTAGCTGCACTCGATGCGGGCGAAGGCGAGCGTCGTGGCCTCGTCGCCGTAGGAGGCGATGAAGTCGGGATCGGGGATGAGCTTGCTGGTGGCGCCCTCCCAGATGCTCCAGGCTTTCGCAGCGGGCAGGTTCACGGCCGGGTCCTCGCTCAGCAGGCGCTTCGCATAGGCCTGGAGGAAGTCGCCGCGCTCGGCTTCGGGGATGGCGTCGCGGTAGGGCTCCCAGGCGTCGGGGAAGATGCGGCTGGCGCCCTCCTGGTAGAGCCAGTCCACCTCGCGCTGGCGCAGCAGGAAGATGCCGCGGAGGATCAGCTCGGTCACGCGCTCGGGGTGCGTCTCCGCGTAGGCCAGCCCCAGGGTGGCGCCCCAGGAGCCGCCGAAGACCATCCAGCGGTCGATGCCCAGCTCCGTGCGGATGCGCTCGATGTCGGCCACCAGGTCCCAGGTGCCGTTCTCGCGCACCTCGGCGTAGGGCGTGCTCCGGCCGCAGCCCCGCTGGTCGAAGAGGATGATGCGGTAGATCTCCGGGTCGAAGTAGCGCCGGTGCTTGGGGCTGGTGCCGCCGCCGGGCCCCCCGTGGAGGAAGATGACCGGCTTGCCGCTGGGGTTGCCGCTCTCCTCCACGTGCAGCTCATGGAGGCCTGACACCTTCAGGCGCAGGGTGCTGTATGGCTCGAGGGTCGGGTAGAGCCAGCTGACGGGATCCTTGCGCAGGGACATGGGGGCACTCCTTACACGAAGAACAGGGCCGCCGCACCCGCCAGGGCCAGCAGCGTGCCCAGGATCGCATGGCCGCCGAGCTTCTCCCTGAAGACGAAGTGGGAGACGGGCAGCAGGATGACCGGCGACAGGGACATGAGCGTGGCGGCCACCCCCATGGGGGCCTTGGCGATGGCGACCAGGGACAGCACCACGCCCAGCACGGGGCCCGTGGCGGCCCCGAGGCCGATGAAGGCCGTGGCCCGGCCGTCCCGCAGGCCGCCCAGGGTGCCGCGCAGCCGGCCCGTGGCGCTGAAGTAGAGGAGCAGCGCCCCCAGGCCCGCCGTCACGCGGATGAGATTGGCCGAGATGGGCGGGAATCCTCCCGCCAGGCCCTTCATGCTGAACACGAGCCCCACGGACTGCCCCAGGGCGCCGCCCACGCCCAGCAGGACGCCGCGCCAGAGATGGGGGTGGGCCTCCTGATCCCCGCCGCCCCACACCACCCAGGCGATGCCGCCCAGGGTGACGGCCATGGCCAGGACCTTGGCGGGGCCCATGCTCTGGCCCAGGAACAGCCAGGCCAGGAGCGCGCTGAAGATGGGCGAGAGGGTCATCAGCAGCATGGCGAGCCGCGCCCCGATGAGCACGAAGGCCTCGAACAGCACTGCGTCGCCCAGGGCGAAGCCGATGAGGCCCGAGGCGCCCAGCCAGCCGAGCCGCGCGGCCCCGGCTTGCATTGGGAAGGCCTGGCCATAGAGGGCGAGGTGCAGCAGGACCAGCAGCCCCCAGGCCATGAGCAGCCGCAGGAGGTTGACGGAGGCCGACCCCACGCGCCGGCCGGCCACCGTGAAGCACACGGAGTTCAGGGACCAGCAGAGCGAGGTGAGGAGGGCGGCGCTTTCGCCGAGATACGTCATACGAACATCTGCAGGATCCCGTTGCTCATGAGCATGCCCCGGGCGCTGAGGCGCACGTGGTCGCCCTCCCAGACCGTGAGGCCTTCCCTCGCGAGAGCGCGGAGGCGCGCCTCCCACGCATCCGCCAGGGGCCGCAGGTTCAATGCCTCCGCCTTCCTCCGGAGGGCGCCCCAAGCCACGCCGCGGTGCAGGCGCAGGCCCAGCAGGGGGATCTCAGCCAGGGCTTCCGCCGGGCCCAGCTCCTGGCGGTCCACCTCGCCACGCCCATCAGCCCAGGCCGCGATGACACTGCTTTCGGTCCACCGCAGGTCCGCCAGCTGGGAGGCGGCGCTGGGGCCCAGGCCGAGGTAGGGGCGGCGCTCCCAGTAGCGGGTGTTGTGGATGGATTCCCCGCCGGGCCGGGCGTAGTTGCTGATCTCGTAGGGTGCCAGGCCGAGGCGCGGCAGTTCCTCCTGGAGGGCTTCGAACACGTCGGCGACGTCGTCCTCGGAGGGCAGCGCCAGGCGGCCCGCGTCGATCTCGGCGCGGAGGGGGCAGGCCTTATCCAGGTCCAGGAGGTAGACGCTCAGGTGATCGATGCCCGTGGCGGCGAGAGTCCGGGCATCCTCGACCACCTTGGACAGCGATTGTCCAGGGATGCCCACCATGAGGTCCGCGCTGCGGCGGCGGAAGCCGGCCCGCTGCGCCAGGTCCAGGGCCTCCAGGGCCTGGGCGGCACCGTGGATGCGGCCCAGCCGCCCGAGCAGGCCGTCGTCCAGAGCCTGCACGCCGAGGCTGACCCGGTCCCAGCCCAGGTCCCGGGCGCCCTGGAGCCAGGTCAGGTCCACGGTGCCCGGGTTGGCCTCGAAGGTGGCTTCCGCGAGGGGGCGGAGGTCGAAGGCTTCGCGAATGGCCCCCGTGAGGGCCGCCAGTTCCTCCGGGTTCAGCAGGGAGGGCGTCCCGCCCCCCAGGTAGAGCGTGTCCACCGCGGGCCGCTCCAGGGCGGCACCCCAGGTCCGCACCTGGGCGATGAGGCGGGCGGTGGTCTCCGGCTGGAGGCTCCGGTCGCGGGTGGTGGCGAAGGAGCAGTAGGTGCAGCGGTCGAGGCAGAAGGGGACATGCAGGTACAGACCCAGGGGCTCCGCATGGGCGGCGGTCCTGAGGGTCATCAGCCGCTCCGCGAGAGGGGACGGGAGGTCAGGGGTCAACCATCACCTGCTTCACGGTCTGGCGAAGGGCGCGCACCGCTCCCGGGAACCGCCAGGGCGCGCGGCTGGGCTCGGCGGCCTGCTCCAGGGCCTGGTAGCGCTGCTGCAGCAGGGCCCGGTGCTCGGGACGGGGGATCCGGCCGCCCATGTGGAGTTCGAGCAGCTGGAGGTTCTGCTGGAGGCGGGCCGACTGCGGATGGTAGAGGAACACGTTGAGGAGCATGTGCCCGAAGCCGAGCCCCAGGAGGAGGAAGCCGCCCACCAGGGGGAGGCGCAGGCCGGAGTTCAGCCCCAGGGCCAGCCACCAGCCGATGAGGCCCAGGAGCACCAGCGACAGCAGGGGGGCCAGGGGCATGACCCAGAGGCCGTTGCCCCAGAGGCAGTCGTGGATCAGCGAATCGGCCACGGCCTCCAGGGTGCGGCGGTCATTGGCGTCCCGGGCCTTGAGCAGGTGCTGGTCCAGGGCCTCCCAGGCCTGCTTCTGGACGGGGGTGAGCGTCACCTGGTGGTAACCGGCGGGATTCTCGCTCTGGCGGATGGGCTGGATCCGGTCGGGCCGGCCCCGTTCCACCGCCGGCGGGGGCGGGGGCTCCAGGATTTCCGCGTCCACGGGCGGGGGCGTGTTGGTGACGTGGGTCTGTCCCGCGGTGTCGCGCCAGTAGTAGGTCCGCGACGGCTGGCCGAGGAGGGCGAGGACGAGCAGTCCTGCGACGGCGGTCACCATGCGGCCTCAGAACTGGGCATCGAGGGCCTCGCACCAGAAGTGGTAGATCATCTGATGGACTTCCTGGATGCGGGCCGTCACGGTGGACGGCACCACCAGGGCATCGTCCATGAGGCCCGCGAGCTTCCCGCCGTCGCGGCCCAGAAGGCCCAGGGTGCGCACGCCCAGCTCCTTCGCGGAGGCCACGGCGCGGATGACGTTCGGACTGTTGCCGCTGGTGCTGATGCCGATGAGGAGGTCGCCCGGCCGGCCCAGGGCCTCCACCTGCCGGGAAAAAATCTGATCGAAGCCGTAGTCGTTGCCGATGGCGGTCAGGGCCGAGGTGTCCGTGGTGAGGGCGATGCCCGCCAGGGCGCGGCGCTCCTTCAGGTAGCGTCCGCTCAGCTCGGCCGCCAGGTGCTGGGCGTCGGCGGCGCTGCCGCCATTGCCGCAGACGAGGATGCGTCCCCCGCGCTTCAGGCGCTCGGCCATGTCGTCCGCCTGGGCGAGGATGTGCTCCAGCTCCTGGGCGAAGAAGGCCTGCTTCAGCTGGAGGGACTCCTGGACATGCTGGAGGAGGGTCTGCTTCATGCCGCCGATTGTGACAGGAATTCCACTCCCGCAGGCCGCCAAGCCCTGGCAGACTGCGGGAAGCATTGCCCCTACCGAGCGTGGATCCCATGGAATGGATTGCCCTCAAACACGCCCTGCTGTCCCACCTTCCGGTGGCGACGGGACTGCTGCTGCCCTGGGCGCTGTTCGCCTCCCAGCGGGCCGGGCGCGGCATCCGGCCCTGGTGGACGGTCTGCCGCTACCTCGGGTGGGTGGGGCTGCTGGGCCTGCTGGCCGCGCTCGTCAGCGGCCCCGCCGCGGGCCGGCTGCACGGGCTGGTCCCGGCGGGACGGATCTTCCCGCTGCCGGCCTCGGGCCTCGGCGCGGACGCCCTCCTGTTCCGCCACGCGGTGATCGCCACCAGCGCCGCCCTGCTCGCGCTGCCCGCCCTCTGGGCCATGAACCGGGCCCGCAAGGACCATCAGAGCCTGGGGATCCTGGCGCTGCTGCTGGGGCTCCTCTGGTCCGCCACGCTCCTGGCGACCGGTTATTCCGGCTACGGGCTGGCCCATCCGGTCAGCCCCGCCCCCATCCTGACCGCGCCGGTGAAGGCGGCGGAAGTCCCGGCGCCCCCGGTGGATCCGGAGGCCCAGGCCCCCCTGCGGGCCCTCGACTATGCGGCGCTCGAGCCCCTTCATGCCGAGCCCGTGAAGTCGCCGGCCCACGGCGGCCGCTGGATCCGCGCCTGGGCCAACCCCGCCGCCGCGGCGGCCTACCGCGCCGGGCGGACCCTGCCGCCGGGCGCCCTGGTGGTGATGAGCAGCCTCGAGGATCGCTGGGGCCGCCCAGGCACCGAACCCGGGCCCCTGTACGCCCTGGAGATGCAGGGGGAGACCCCGGCCCTCACCTTCTACTGGCCCCAGGTGCCCGTGGACCGTCGCCGGGAGACCGGGGGCGAGACGCGGGCGTACTGGCGGGGACAGGACCCCCACCTGGAGGCCTGCCGCGCCTGCCACGCCGGCGGCATGGCGGATCCCGCGAAACGCAGCAAGTGGCGAGTGCCGCGCAAGGCCGCCTCGGAGTGACATGGGAAAGCCGGCCCGGGGGCCGGCTTTCCTGTGGGCGACCGGCGCTCAATCGAGGGTGAACTCGCCGCTGTCGATGATGGTGATCTCCGTCGGGAGGAAGCGGACGTCGTAGCCCTTCTCCTTCAGCAGGTGGTAGGCCAGCTCGGCGCGAATGCCCGTGGAGCAGTGGCAGAGGACTTTCGCGTCCTTGGGAATCTCGGAGAGACGGGCCAGGAGCTGGGGCTCGGGGATCGTGAGGGCGCCCTTGATGACGCCGTTCTTCGTCTCGTCGGGGTTCCGCACATCGAGGATCACCACGCCGCGCTGGGCGGGGGCCAGCTCCGCGAGCTTCGTGAACTCGGCAGACGAGATGGCGCCCGGGCGGGGCTTGGGAATGAACGTGGCCTTGGCGGCCGGGGTGCCGGTCTCCACGGGCAGGGCCGCGGCCTGCCAGGCCTGGAACCCTCCGGAGAGGACGTTCACGCCCACATAGCCGGCCTTCACGAACGCCATGGCCACGGTCCGCGCGGTCTCGCCGCCGGTCCCATCCACCACCACCACGGGGGGCTTCAGCCGGGCCGGGGGGAAGGTCTTGAGCAGGTCCGCCACCTTGGCGGGGTCGGCGGCCACGGCGCCCTTCGGGAAGCCCTTGGAGGCCTCGGCGGCGGGCCGGGCGTCGAGGATCACCAGCGGGGTGCTGGTGTCCAGGTAGGCGGCCTTCAGCGAAGCGGGGCTCAGGACGCCGAAGTTCTTCCGGGCCCAGGCGGGCATGCCCTCCACGAACACCTTGGCGCGGGTGTACCCCAGCTTCTTGGCCTTGGCCAGCGAGCCGGGGCTCATGTTGCAGGTCTTCCCGCTGCAGTAGAAGATCACCAGCGCCTGTTTGTCGGCGGGCAGCTTGTCCATGTTCTTGTCGAAGGCGGGGAAGGGCAGGTTCACGGCCGTGGGGATGGCGCCTTCCATGAACCGGGGGGCCGGCCGGGAATCGAAGAGGAAGTACTTCCCCTGCTCGGGGCCCATGGCCACGAGCTTCTGGACCTCGTCCAGGGTGGCGATCTCCTCCGCCGCCAGCTTGACGGGCGGCTTGACGAACACGCCCACGGCGGTCTTCACGCCCTCCTTCTCGGTGTACTCGACGCGCACCTCGTGGCCCTTGGCGATGGACTTCAGCGCCGCCTCGGCGTTGGCGGCGGGCTCGGGCGTGACGACCTTCAAGGTGGCCTTGTCGAAGCGCAGCACTTCCGTGCGCTCGTCGACCCTCATCTGGAAGGAGTTGTTCTTCAGCACCAGGTTGTCGAAGTGGCCGCGCAGGTTGTTGGCGGCCGTGGTGTGGCAGGTGGTGCAGATCTTCGCGGCGGCGGGTTTCGGGGCCGGCGCGTCGGCGGCGGGCGCCAGGGCGCAGGCGGCGCCCAGCGCAAGGATGAGGCGAGTTCGGGATGCCATAGATTCTCCATGGGTCAAGTACGATTGGAGTCTATGGTTGTTTGCCCATGAATGCAGGTGGATTGTGACCACGGTCTACGGACACCATGGTGGAAGTTTCAGCCCACCTCACGAGGGGATGAAAATCCAGGCGTGACAGGTTACTCGGCCTGGGCGAAGACCTCCCGCGGCTTGCCTGCGCCCCGGTCGGGGCCCACGATGCCCTCCTCCTCCATGCGGTCGATGAGGCGGGCGGCCCGGCCATAACCGAGGTTCAGCTTGCGCTGGAGCAGGCTCGTGCTGGCCTTGCGCTCGCGGGTGACGACGGCCACGGCCCGCACGTAGATGTCATCGCCGCCGCCCAGGTCCGCCTCGTCGAAGAGGGCCGTCTCCTCTTCCGTCTCCATGGCGCTGATGAGGGCCTGGTTGTAGTCGGGCCGGCCCCGCTCCCGCAGCCAGGTGACGAGGCGCAGGGTCTCCTCCTCCGTGAGGAAGGGCGCGTGGATGCGCTTCGGATGGCTGGCGCCGTTGGGGAGGAACAGCGCGTCGCCCGCGCCCAGCAGCTGCTCGCCGCCGCCGGAATCCAGGATGGTGCGGCTGTCGATCTTGGTGCGTACGCGGTAGCTGAGGCGGCTGGGCAGGTTGGCCTTGATGACGCCGGTGACCACGTCCACGCTGGGCCGCTGGGTGGCGAGGATGAGGTGGATGCCCACGGCGCGGGCCTTCTGCGCGATGCGGGCGATGCTGTCCTCCACCTCGCTGCGGGCCACCATCATGAGATCCGCCAGCTCGTCGATGACCACCACCACGTGGGGCATGGGCTCCAGCACCGCGGGCCGGTCGGGCCAGCGGGGGTTGGGCGTGCGCTCGGAGATGTCCAGCGAGCCGCCGGCATCGGCGATCTTGGTGTTGAAGCCCTTCACGTCGCGCACGCTGAGCAGGGCCAGGCGGCGGTAGCGGTCCTCCATCTGGGCCACCACCCACTTGAGGACGCGGCCGGCCTCCTTCATGTCGGTGACCACCGGCGCCCAGAGGTGCGGGATGTCCTCGTAGACGCCCAGCTCCACCATCTTGGGATCCACGAGGATGAGCTTCACCTCGTCGGGCTGGGCGCGCACGAGGCAGGAGCAGATCATGGCGTTGACGCCCACGCTCTTGCCGCTGCCGGTGCTCCCGCCGATGAGCAGGTGGGGCATCTTGTTGAGATCCGCCACCACGGGCTTCCCGGCGATGTCCTTGCCGAGGGCCAGCTGGAGCAGGCCCGGCGCGTCGCGGAAGGCCGGGCTGTCGATGACTTCGCGGAAGGTGATGATCTCGCGCCGGGGGTTCGGCACCTCGATGCCCACCAGGTTCTTGCCGGGAATGCGGTCCATGCGCACGGCCTCGGCCTGGAGGGCCAGGGCCAGGTCCTCCTCCATGCCCAGGATGCGCGACAGCGGAATGCCGGGATCCGGCTGGAACTCGAAGACGGTGACCACGGGGCCCGGCTGCATGCCGGTGACGGCACCCTTGATCTTGAATTCGGACAGTTTCTGTCCAATCACATCCTTGATGACCTCCAGCGCGGCCAGATCGGCCTTGGCGTGCTGGCCCGGCGGATCGAAGAGGCGGCGAGGCGGCAGGGTCTCCCGCGCGGCGGGGGCGGGCTCCGCCTCGGGGGGCAGGGCGGGCAGGGGACGCGAGGGCGTGGGTTCCGTGAGCGGCAGGGGCGGCTGGACGATCTCCCGGCCGTAGCGGTCCTTGGCTACCTGCGGCTTGGCCACGGTGGGCCTGGGTTTCGGCGCCGGCGGGGCCTCGGCCAGCAGCTTGGCCCGGAAGGGGGCGTCGGCGGCCAAGGGGGGGGTCGGCGCGGAGGTCGCGGGAAGGGGCTGCGCCTCGATGAGGGTCTGGGCGGCATCGAGGTTGACGGACTGGATGGCCGGCAGCAGGTCCTCGGCCCGGATGACGGGCTTCCGCTTCCGCACTTCGGCCGTTTCCAGCTCGGCCTTGAGGAGGGCCTCACGCTGGGCCTCCAGGGCCTGCTGGCGCTGGGCCAGGGCCGCCAGGGCCGCGCCGTCCGCCGCGTCCAGATCCGGCTGGTCGGGGTTCCGCCCGCGGAGGAAGGGCCGCCTCACCATGCTGAGGAAGCCCTGGAAGCCCTTGGCCGGCATGGGCTTCACCCAGGGCCAGGCGGTCTCGCCCAGCCAGCGGTGGAGCAGCCGGCCGATGGCGCGCGTGAGGGCCGGGGCCAGCACCAGGGCGCAGGTGAGTCCCACCAGGGCCAGCAGCAGGGGCAGCCCCACGGGGCCGAGGAAGCGGCGCTGCGCAGGCCAGAGGGCGCTGCCCAGCCAGCCGCCCCAGCGGATCTCCACGGTGCCCACGCCCTCCAGACCGGTCCAGGTCCGGCTACCGAAGGCGCCGAGGGCGGTCCACAGGGCCAGGGCCAGGAACAGCCAGGCCAGGCGGCCGGGCCAGTGATGGCCCTCCTTGGGCCAGGCCTCCCAGAGCAGGTAGGGCGGAATGATCCAGGCGCCCATGCCCATGAGGGTCTGCAGCAGGCCGGCCACGGCCGCGCCCACGATGCCGCAGAGGTTCTGCACGCCGGCGCCCGCGGTGCCCTGCATGAACGGGTGCGGATCCAGCGGATGGAAGCTGGCCAGGGAAAGCAGCAGCACCAGGGCCACGAAGCCCAGCACCGCCCTCAGCATCCAACGGCCGATCCCCTGCAACGCGCCTCCACGGTGTCTGGGCATCAGTGTAGCCCAGCGACGGGGGCCTCAGCGGCCCGGGGCCGCGGAGCCGGGCGGTTGCAGGAGGGCGAGGCGCAGCTGCGGGTCCCAGGCGGGCTTCCCGAGGTCGTGCAGGAAGGTGCCCACCGCCACGAAGGTCCACCCCTCCTGGCTCGCCCGGTCCATGAAGGCGCCCAGGCCGGCGGAAGGCCGGTCCTTCTCGACCCGCTCCGAGCCCAGGTGCATCAGGACGATGAGGCCGTCCCCGTCGCGGTTCAGCCGCTGCCGGAGGCGCTGGAGGATGGCGTCGCCGCTGCGGTAGAGTCGGCGTTCCTTCGGCGTGGCCCAGTCGAGGGTGTCGGCGCCTTCGCTCCAGCCCACGTGCCGGTAGCCCAGCTCCTCGGCCCAGCGGCGGACCTCGGCGGTGTGCTCCCCGTAGGGCGCCCGCCAGTAGGGGTCCATGGGGCGGCCCAGGAGGCGCACCAGCGCCGCGTCCGCCTCCAGCAGCTCCCGCTGCACCCGCTCGCGGGTCCACTTGGGATCGCGCTTCATGCCCGGCGCGAAGTGGGGGTGGTTCATGGTGTGGTTGCCCAGCTCGTGGCCCTCGGCCGCCATGCGCCTCACCAGCGCGGGGAAGCGCTGGATGAAGGCGCCCGTGAGGAAGATGGTGGTGCGCACGCCCCGCGCCTTCAGGGTGTCGAGGATCTCGGTGGCGACCTCGGCGTTGGAGCCGCCGTCGAAGCTGAGCAGCAGGCGCTTCCGCCCGCCGGGGCCGCGGGTGAGGTTGAGGGCCTCGCCCATGCCGGGCCAGGCTTGAGCCTGGTGAGCGGCTGCCGGGGCGGGCTCGATGAAGCGGGCCCGCGCGCCAGTCGCCGCAGCGGTCGCCGCGGGGATCGGGGTGGGTGCGGGGGCGGGAACCGTGGGTGGCGCCGGGGGCCGGCGATCGGCCAGGGGCCCCACTGGGGCGCTCCGCAACCGGGCCAGGCTGAGGGCGCGGGGCTCCGGCTGGGGGGCTGGTGGCGCCACGCGCTGGACGTTCGGAGGGACGGCCGGAGAGGCGCCGGGCTGCCGGGCCACCTTCGGCGCGGGGGCTGGCCGGCCCTTGGGGGGGCGGGCCTGGGCGACCTCCCGGGCGAACCGGAACCGGGCGAGCTCCCGGCCCTCAGCGGTGCGCAGCACGGCGGTCTCGCCCTCGGGGGGACGGAAGAACTCCCAGCGCACGGGCCCCGGTTCCGCGAAGCGGGTCTCGCGGAGCGAGCGGCCCTCCAGCACCAAATGGGTGGGCTCGGCGACTTCACCCTCCACCACCGCCAGGGGACCGAGGGGGTGCCAGGCCCAGGCGGGGAGAGGCGCCGCCACCTGGGCGGCCGGGGGCGCCGGGGCGGCCTTCCGGGTGCAGCCGCCCAACCCTAGGGTCAGGCCGAGGGTCAGTCCGAGCGATAGGCCGAGCGATAAACCGAGCGATAGGCCGAGGGCGGGCGCGGCGGCCGACCCGGAGATCTTCACTGGATTTCCCTGGCCCGGCAGAGCGCCCAGTAGTTGGCCTTCTCGCGGATCCGCACCCACCGGGGATTCAAGGTGGCGCCCTGCAGGTGGTGGAAGGCGTGCTCGGCGAGCAGCTCGGCGGTGGGATTGCGCCCGGCCAGGGAGGGCAGATCGTTGAGCAGGTGGTAGTCCACCAGCTCCACCCAGGCATCCAGGGCCTTGGCGAAGGCGGTTTCATCGGCCTCGGAGACAAGTTCCACAGTGGCCTCGACCTCCCAGTTGTGCCCGTGGCGATCCTCCTGGAAGCCAGGGAGATCATGGAAATGATCGGCCACGAAGGGCCTGCGGAGGGAGACGGTGAAGGGCATGGCTGAGTATAGCTATCGGCCATCCGGGAGCGGGCATTAGGTCTGGCTATCGACTATCGGCGGTCAGGGCCGGGATCGAGTTCCTGGCGGAGGGCGGTCAGGTAGGCGGCCATGACCTGCTGGCGGGCCTCGGCGCGGCGGCGGCCGGCGGCGGTGGTCATGCCGGCGGCCAGCTTGAGGAGCTTCCGCTCGAAGTGGTCGAGGCTCCAGGCCTTGTCGTCCAGGCCGCGGCCCTCGGCCCAGGGATCCTCCGGGTGCCAGAGGCCCGCGCCGAAGCTGGCGCCCGTGGCGAAGACCCGGGCGATGCCGATGGCGCCCAGGGCTTCCAGGCGATCGGCATCCTGGAGCACGGCGGCCTCCGGGCTGCCGGGGGCCTGGCCCCCGCTCCAGCTGTGGGTGGCCACAGCGGCCGCGATGGCGCCCGCCTTGGCGGCCAGCCCCGGGGTCTCCCGGCACCAGAGGGGCACCAGGTCCGCAGCCAGGCGGGCCGTGAGGGGGGATTCGGGGTGGTTCTTGGGACGGTAGACCAGGTCGTGCAGCAGGGCGGCGGCCACGCAGGTCTCGGCGTCGGCCCGCTCCTCGGCGGCCAGCTCCCCCGCCAGGCGCGCCACGCGCAGGATGTGGCCCAGGTCGTGGGCCGCGTCCCGGGGGAAGGGCTCGCTGGCCAGGTGGGTGCGCAGCCGGGTCAGCAGCGGGTGGAACCAGGGGTAGGGGAAGTCCGGCGTCATGGCTCCAGGCTACCGGTTGTGCCGATGATCACGTTATTTGGTATTGAGACTCTTTCTCTTTTGATTAGACTGGGAGTCGAGGTCAGACATGTTCCTCTGCGTCTGCAACGCCATCACCGAAGACCAGGTCGTCTGGGCCGTGCGGGAGCGCGGCGCGGACTCGGTGGCGGCGGTCTTCGAGGCCCTGGCCGCCAAGCCGGACTGCGGCCGCTGCCTGGGCGCCATGGCGGAGGCGGTCCTCGCCATCCGGGCCGGAGAGCCCGTGGGCGTGGCCCTGGATCCGCTGGCCACGCCGTGGGGCTGCCGCGGCCGCTGCCGGCCCGCCTGGGGTGAACCGGCCGAAATCGCCAAGGCCAGCTGAAAGGCGTTGTGAAGAACCGGCAAAAGTCGCTATCGTGAGCCCCTTTCCAGGGGAGGCCCCATGCAAGGCGACGCCACGGTCATCCAGCACCTGAACCGGCTCCTCCGCAACGAGCTCACGGCCATCAACCAGTACTTCCTCCACGCCCGCATGTGCCGGAACTGGGGCCTGAAGGAGATGGGCGAGCACGAGTACAAGGAATCCATCGACGAGATGAAGCATGCGGACCGGCTGGTGGAGCGGATCCTCTTCCTGGAGGGCCTGCCCAGCATGCAGGACCTGAACAAGCTCCGCATCGGCCAGAACCCCAAGGAGATCCTGGAGGGGGACCTGGCCCTGGAGATGGACGCCATGAAGGACCTGCGCGAGGCCATCGCCTACGCCGAGGGCATCCGCGACTATGTGAGCCGCGACCTCTGCCAGGACATCCTGGAGAGCGAGGAGGAACACGTGGACTGGCTGGAGACCCAGCTGGATCTCATCGGCCAGATGGGGCTCCAGAACTTCGTCCAGCGGGCGGCCGGCGGGTTCTCCTGATCCAAGCCAGCTCTGGGTCTCCACTGCGGTGGCCGGTGGAGCGGCCGCCATGGGGCCATGTAAGATGGGCCTTCCTGGAGGACCCATGCGGAGCCTGACCACGCTGCTGTTGAGCCTGCTGCTGACGGCGGTCGCCTGGGCCCAGAGGGCGGATCCCGCCTTCGATGCCATGGGGAGTGTGAGCCTGGCCTTCCAGAAGGGGGCCGTGGTGCTCAAGGTGCCCGCGGGGGCCCACCTGAAGGCTTCGTTCATGGAAGTGGCGAAGAAGGGCGGGCCGGGGGCCGTGAAGGTCGGGCCCCTGCCCGCCACGGATGCCAAGGACGAGATCGGCGACGGCATCTGGCACGGCACCGTGCGCATCCCGGTGCGCGGCGAAGGCCTCGCGGGCACGGTGAAGCTGGAGGTCACCTACCAGCCCTGCACCGAGGGCGAAGGCGGCGTCTGTTTCCCGCCCACCACGCGGACACTGGAGGTGAAGGCGTCGGAGATTCCGAGTGCCGCGCCCGCGGCCGTGGCGGCGGAGAAACCTGCGGTTTCTCCGGTGGAAAAAACGGCGGAGCCTACGGCCCCTCTGGCTTCATCTCTTCCCCCGGCGCAGGCGGCCACGCCTGCGCCCGCATCCGGGCACTCGGGCCTAGTCTGGTCCCTGGTCCTGGTCTTCCTGGCGGGCATGGGCGCCTCGCTGACGCCCTGCGTGTACCCGATGATCCCCATCACCATGGCCATCGTGGGGGCCAAGGGCAGTGGCAAGGCCCGGGGTTTCGCGCTGTCGGCCATGCTGGTGCTGGGCATGGCCGTGACCTACACGACGCTGGGCGTCCTGGCGGCCCGCAGCGGAGCGGCCTTCGGGGCCTTCGCGCAGAAGCCGGCCTTCCTCATCCCCGTCTCGCTGCTCTTCGCGGCTTTCGCGCTGTCGCTCTTCGGGGCCTTCGAGATCGCCCTGCCCCAGGGCCTCGCGCTGAAGCTGCAGGGGGATGGGTCCCGGAAGGGTTTTGGAGGCGCCTTCCTCATGGGCCTGGTGCTGGGGCCCCTGTCGGCGCCCTGCGTGGGGCCCGTGATTGGCGCGGTGCTGGTGGGCATCGCCCAGCAGGGCGACGTCTTCATGGGCGGCCTCAAGCTCTTCGTCTTCGCCCTGGGCATGGGCGTGCTGTTCCTGGCGGTGGGCACTTTCTCGGCGGCGCTGCCCAAGAGCGGCGAGTGGCTCACGCGGTTCAAGCAGGGCATGGGCCTGGTGGTGCTGGGCTTCGCGGCCTGGAACGTGCGGCTCGTGGTGCCGGACTGGGCGAACTTCGCCATGTGGACCCTCGTGATGCTTGCGGGCGCGGCGGTGTTCGGCGCCTTCGAGGCGGCCGAAGGGCTGGTGGGCCAGCTGCGGAAGGGCTTCGCCCTCCTGATGCTGGCGCTGGCCCTGCTGCTGGGTGTGCGGACCGTCGAGACCTACCTGAAGGTGGACCTGCTGCCCAAGGGCGGCGCGGCCGTGGCGGTCCAGGACGAGCATGCCGGCTGGATGGAACAGGACCTCGAAGGCGCGCTGGCCAAGGCCAAGGTCGAGCACAAGCTGGTGCTGGTGGACATCTACGCGGACTGGTGCGCCCAGTGCAAGGAGCTGGACGAGAAGACCTGGCCCGATGCCGCTGTGAAACAGTGGATCAGCCAGAACGCGGTGCCCATCCGCATCGACACCTACGCCAAGCGGAAGGACCTGGCCCAGAATCTCAAGATTGCCGGTTATCCCACCGTGGTCCTCTTGGATGCAGAGGGCCGCGAGCTGCGCCGCTACATGGGTTTCATGAAACCCGAAGCGATGAAGGTCTGGCTGGAAGGAAAATAAGAAGGGCCCGCAACGCGGGCCCTATCTGAATCCGCGCAGCGAATTCAGCGGAGGCTACTTCCCCAGGAACTGCTCCAAGGTCTTCTCCAGCTGCTCGCCGCGGAGCTGGGCGCCCTGGGCCACGATCTTCCCGTCGGGGCCAATGAGCAGGGCCTTGGGGATGCCCATCACGCCGTAGGCGTCGGCCAGGGGATTCTTGAACCCGCCCTCGATGTAGGCGTGCTTCCAGGGCATGAGTGTGGTGGCCTGCTGGCGGAAGGGCGCGATGTGCTCGACCCGGCGGTCGAAGGAGAGGGACAGGATCTCGAAGGGCTTCGCCTTGAACTTGGCCCAGGCGGCGTGCAGGCCGGGCAGCTCCACGCGGCAGTCCGGGCACCAGGTGGCCCAGAAGTCGATGAGCACGTACCTGCCCTTGAACGTGTCGAGCGTGTAGGTGGTCTTGGGATCCTCCAGGGCCTTCAGGCTGAAGGCGGGGGCGGGATGGCCCGGTCCCGTCTTCGCTTCGGCATCCAGGAAGGCCTGGGCCCGCTGTTGCAGGGGGCTGCCGGGGAACTGGGCCCGGATGGCGTCGAAGGCGGCTTTCCAGCCGGCCTCGTCGCCCGCCTCCAACCGCGCCAGGAAGTGGTCGAAGAGCAAGGTGCGGCGCAGGCCGGCATCTGCATGCTTCATGCGCGCCTCGGCCACATAGGCGCCCCAGCCCTTGGGATCGGCGGCGGCGCGGGTCGAGAGCAGACCGGGATCCAGGCTCCAGGCGGCGGCGGTGGGGGGGACCTCCTGGCGCACCTGGTCGAGGAGGGCGGGCGTCGGCTGGGCCTTGGCCAGCTGCAGGTGGAACAGCTTGCTGACCAGCAGGGCCTGCCGCATGTCGGGACGCGTCTCGACGGCCAGGCGGGCGTCCAGGTCCGCCAGCTCCTTCGCGCAGTCGCCCCGGAAATCCTTGGTGTTGCCGCCGGCCTTCATGAAGGCGGCGCGGGCCTCCATCACGGCTTTGACTTTCGCCCGGGCGGCATCAAGCACGGCCTGGGGGCCCGCCGCGGGGGCCGGGACCTGGAGTGCGGGCACGGCCGTCATCAGGCAGATCAGGGGCAGGGGCATGGATCCTCCGGCGAGGGCTGTGGCCTAGCCAGACATGATACATCGAGACATGATGGCTATCGCGGTGGGAGGTTCTTTACCAGGTCGAGGCCCGTTTCCGTCCGGCTGAGGTACCAGGTCAGGGCCTGGCCATCCACGAGATGCACGGCCGCGTGCGGGAAGCGCTTCTGCAGCTCGGCCTGGTGGCGGCGGTTGAAGCGGTAGGGCTCCGTGGGGAGCAGGATCGCCTCCGGAGCCAGTGCCTCCAGGTCCTCGTCGGACAGCGCGGGGTAGCGGTCCGGTCCGATGGGGGTGAAGCCGCCTTGGCGCAGCAGGTCCCCCAGGTACGTGTCGGGGCCGGCGCTCATCCAGGGATCCTTCCAGATGAGGACCAGGGCCCGGGGGCCCTTGCGGCGGCGGCCCTTCAGCGAGGCTTCCAGGGCCGCGGCGCGGAGCTCGCCGGCCTGGGGTACGCCCAGGCGGATTCCGAGTTCCCGCAGGGCGGCGACGCAATCCTCCACCGTGCGGATCTCCAGGGCCAGCCAGGGGATGCCCAGGGCCGTCAGCGCCTCGGCCACCTCTTTCGGGTTTTCGTCCCGCTCGAGGATCACAAGATCCGGCGCCAGATCCTTGATGCGGCCCAGGTCCGGGTCCTTGGTCCCGCCCGCGGCGGGCACCGTGTTGCGGATCCAGCGGGGCTCGATGCAGTAGCGTGTGCGCCCCACGAGCCGCGCTGCCAGCCCCCACTGCACCAGCAGTTCCGTCACCGAGGGCACCAGGCTGACGATACGCTGCGGGGCCGACATGATCCGGGGGGACCGCCTGCTCGCTTCGCTCGCGATGTCCCCCGGGGCCCCCGCAGGATCTTCAGGCACAGCCTGCTGATCCTGCCTGACGGCTCCTGGTCGGGGGAAGGCCACGGCAGGACGAGGCGCGCTCGGCCCAGGATCTACGGTCAGCCTCACCCCCAGATGCGGGTCCTTGATCTGCCCGAGTCCCGTGGGGCAGAGGTCCAGCAGGGGGCATGCCGCGCAGTCGGGACGGCGGGCCTCGCAGGTGCGGCGGCCGTGGAAGATGAGCTGGTGGTGCAGCTCGATCCAGTCTTCCCGGGGGAAGAGGCGGCAGAGGTCCGCCTCCACCTTCTCCGGCGTGGCGGCCTTCGACAGGCCCAGGCGCCGGGCCACGCGGAAGATGTGGGTGTCCACGGCCAGGGCCGGCACGCCGAAGGCATTGGCCAGCACGACGTTGGCCGTCTTCTGCCCCACGCCCGGCAGGGCCCCCAGCTCAGTGGGATCCGAGGGCACCCGGCCGCCGTGCCGCGCCATCAGGGCCTGGCCCAGGCCGATGAGGTTCTTGGCCTTGTTGCGGAAGAAGCCCGTGGACTTGATGAGGGCCTCCACCTCGTCCTGGCGGGCCTCCGCCAGGCTCGCGGCATCCGGGAACCGGGCGAAGAGGGCCGGCGTGGTGAGGTTCACCCGCGCGTCCGTGCACTGGGCGCTGAGGATCGTGGCCACCACCAGCTGGAAGGGGTCGCGGTGATCGAGGGCGCAGCGGGCGTCGGGATAGGCGGCGCGGAGCCGGGCCTGGAGCTCTCGGGGCTGGGGCTTGGGGGCGCGCATGGCACCAGGATAGAGCCTCGTCCTGCGAAAGGCGTGCCGGACGGATAAACTGGAGGGTGAGGTGCCGCATGCCCACCACGCTCACGGGGAAACTCGACTGCCAGGAGACCGCCCGCCATTACCTGGAGCTGGTGCGCTCGAACGTGAAGAAGCTTGGCTTCTCACCGGGCCTGGGCGTCATCCTCGGCAGCCACGACCCCGGCAGCGTCACCTACCAGCGCTGGCTCATGAAGGACTGCGAGGACCTGGGCATCAACGCGGCGGACCTGCGGGTGGAGAACGGCATGCAGATGGTGAAGCTCATCGCCCGCCTCAACCAGGATGAGAAGACCCACGGCGTGTTCATCTTCTATCCCCTGCGCTACCCCGAGATCAAGGACGACGAGGTGATGGACCTGGTGGATCCGGGCAAGGACATCGAGGGCCTCCACGCCATCAACATCGGCTTCCTCACCAAGTACCGGAAGCGCCTGGACGACGGCTCCCAGCACCGCTGCATGACGCCGTGCACGGCCCGGGCCATCGTGAAGACCCTCAAGCGGGGCTTCGGCGAGAACTGGATGGCCGGCAAGACGGTCCTCGTGATCAACGACAGCCTCCGCATCGGCCGGCCCCTCACGGCCATGGTGGCCAACCTCAAGGGCACGCCCATCCTCTGCCACGCCGCCACCAACCAGACGCATCTCGAAGGCTTCATCCGCATGGCCGATGTCATCGTCAGCGCCGTGCCCGCGCCCGGCTACAGCATCAACACGGACTGGATCAAGGAGGGGGCCCTCTGCTTCGACCTCAGCGGCGACGGCAACTTCGACTACGAGGCCCTGGAGCGCCGAGGCATCCCCTACACCGACACCACCAAGAACAGCGTGGGCAAGGTGACCCGGGCCATGGCCCTCCTGAACCTGACCTACGCCGCCGGCGTCGAGTAGGCCTCCGCCCGGCCCCCTATACTGGCCGGTGCCCCCCGAGGTTCCCATGCGTCCCGCCGCCGCCCTCCTGGCCTGCCTCTGCTCCTTCCTGCCGGCTCTGGCCCAGCCTGCGTCGGCGGTCTCGAGTGGTCTGGCGGCCCTCCTCGGCGGGTCCTCGGGCCCGGTGCCCTGGGACTTCCAGCGCCTGGTGGTCCGGAGGCGGCCCGATCCGCCGCTGTATCCGCCCCTGGCCCGGTTGGCGAACCTGGAGGGCGAAGTCCTCCTGCGGCTGACCATCTCGCGGGGCGGATGGGTGGAGCGGGCCGAGGCCCTGGAGGGCCCCCGGTTGCTGCGAGAGGCCGCGGTGGCCTACCTCCAGGCCTGGAGCTTCGAGCCGGTCCTCGTCGACGGGAAACCCGTGCGGGTGCAGTGCGACCTGCGGGTGCCCTTCCATCTCGATGGCGCACCAGGGCTGCCCAAGCTCCCGCAGCCGCCCACCAAGATGGTGGTGGAGATCGTGCAGGATCCGCCGGTGGGACCGGCGGTCCTCGGGCCCGACCGCCTGAAGGCTGAGCTCGGGCGGTTCTCGGACCGGAGCGGCCTGACCGGTGTGGGGCCCGCGGAAGCGGGGCCGCAGGACACCTTCCACCTGGGGATGCAGGTCAAGGTCACCCGGGCGGAGGGCCTGTCCATCTGCCAGGTCCGCGGGCGCGGCTCGCTCTGGGAGGCCCGGGACCTGGCCGAGAACAAGCCCGGGAAAACGCCCCGGATCGTCTTCCTCAACCGGGTGGCCGGGCAGAAGGGCGACGCCGGCCTCCAGGACCTGGTCGCCGGGGTGCTCCAGCGGAGCCTGGATGAGATCCTGGCGCCTCCGCCCCGGTTCCGGGAGGTCCGGCCGGTCGCGACGCCCCCGGCACCCGGGGCCGCCCCAGCCGAGGCCGTCGAGAAGGCCAAGGGGGTGGTGGACTTCGACTTCAGACAGATCCGCGTGAAGCGCCAGCCGCCCGCGCCGCCGTACCCGACCGCGGCCAAGCTGGCCCGAGTGCAGGGCACCGTGGTCCTGGACCTGATCATCGACCCGCAGGGCGAGCCCATCCTGGCCGAGGCACGGGAGGGGCCGGTGCCCCTCCTGCTCACCGCCATCAGCTACGCGCTGGACTGGCGGTTCGAGCCGGCCAAGCTCAATGGAGTGCCGCAGGTTGCCCGGTTCCGCTTGACGATGCCTTTCCGGCTCCGCTGAAGGGCGGGCCGGCATTCAAGCCAGACGGCCTACCGCGCCCGCCATTCCCCCACCAGCAGCCCGTACACGGCATGATCCACGTAGCGGCCGACGAGGCGCTCCGCCTGCCGGAGGGTGCCCTCGTGACGGAAGCCCAGGCGCTCGGGAATGGCGCGGCTGCGCCGGTTGCGGACGCCGGCTCGGATCTCCACGCGGTTGAGCCTGAGGGCGCGAAAGCCATGTCGTGCGAGGGCGGCCACGGCGGCGGTCATCAGGCCGTGGCCCTCGGCTTCCCGGGCCAGCCAATAGCCGATGCCTCCGCTGTGGTTGGCCGGATCCAGCCACACGAAGCCCGCCACGCCGACCAGCTCGCCCTTCCACCAGAGGCCGAAGGGGAGCGCCATGCCCGCGCGGGCCTGGGCCCGTACCCTCAGGATGTAGGCGCGGGAATCCTGCACGCTGCGGTTGGCGTCAGGCCAGGGCAGCCAGTGGCGCAGGCGGGCCCGGTTGGCGTCCACGAGGGCGAACAGCGGTCTGGCATCACGCAGGCGCAGGGGACGCAATTCCAGGGAGCGGGCGGCCTTGATGACTCCGGTCATCGCCCCCCTCACTGGCCGGCGGGGTCCTGCTGGGCCGCGGCGCGGCCGGCCCTCCAGAGCACCAGCAGCTCATCGAGCAGGGTGCCGAACTGCTCCAGCCGCATCGCGTTGGGCCCGTCGCTCCAGGCCTTCTCCGGGCAGTCGTGCACTTCGAAGAAGAAGCCGTCCACAGCCGTGGCGGCGGCCCGGGCCAGGGTGGGGATCATCTCCCGCGCCCCGCCCGTGGCGTTGCCCAGGGCGCCGGGCTTCTGCACGCTGTGGGTGGCATCGAACACGACCGGGCAGCCGGTCTTCCGCAGGTGGGGAAAGCTCTGGAAGTCCACCACCAGGTTGCCGTAGCCGAAGCTGGAGCCGCGTTCCGTCACCCAGACGGGCCCGTGGCCGGGCACGGACTGGAGCTTCTCCACGCCGTGCTTGAGGTCCCAGGGCGCGAGGAACTGGCCCTTCTTCAGGTTCACGGTGCGCCCCGTGGCCGCGGCGGCCAGGAGCAGGTCCGTCTGGCGGCAGAGGAAGGCCGGGATCTGGAGCACGTCCACGGCCTGGGCCGCGGGCGCGCACTGGTCGCTCTCGTGCACGTCGGTCAGCACCGGCACGCCGTAGCGGCTGCGGATTTCGGCCAGGATGTCCAGGCCCCCCGCCATGCCCGGCCCCCGGTGGCTGTCGCGGCTGGTGCGGTTGGCCTTGTCGAAGCTGGATTTGTAGATGAAGGGGATGCCCCGGGCCTCGGCCAGGTCCCGCAGGCTGGAGGCCATCAGGTGGGCGTGCTCCCGGCTTTCGATGACGCAGGGCCCCGCGATCAGGAAGAAGCTCTGGCCAGTGAAGGGTCGGGTGAAGTCCATGTGCACCTCTGCCTGCATTTTACCTCGGCCGAGTCATTTACGGGTTGTCATCCGTATTGCTGGGTAGTCTTGCACAGTGTTCAATGGAACCATCCAACCCCATTTTTCGGAGTCCAGCATGGCGAAGACGTTGATGGAAGACGATCTGAACCGGCGCCTGGTGGCCCTGCTCCAGCAGGAGGGCCGCATGAGCCACGCGGAACTGGCTGAGCGGCTCGGCGTGAGCCGCCCCACCATCATTGACCGCGTGAAGCGCCTGGAGGCGGAGGGCGTCCTGGCGGGCTACGCAGCCCGGGTGGCGCCGGCGGCCGTGAACAAGCCCAACGTGGCCTTCGTGGCGGTGCGCTACAAGGACAACAACGAGGCCATCGAGCAGCGCTTCATCAAGGCCCTCGAAGATGAACCCGACATCCTCGAGGCCCACACGGTGGCCGGCGAGGACGCCCTCATGCTGAAGGTGGTGGCGGATACGCCCGCGGGCATCGCCGAGCGCCTGCGCCGCATCCGGGCCCTGGGGCCCATGGTCACCACCCGCACCACCATCGTGCTGGAGACCCACTGGGAGAAGGCCGGCCCGAGCCCCTTCCCCGGCGACGGCCAGGGGAAGAAGGCCAAGAAGTGAGGACCCGGCCCTGTTTGAGGGATCGCGCCTGATGCTCGGCTGGCTCGCCTACCTCACGGTGGCGGTGGTCTGGGGCTCCACGTACTTCGCCATCGCCCTGGGCCTGGAGTCCTTCTCGCCCTATGGCATGGTGGCCGCCCGGTTCTCCCTGGCCTCGCTCCTGGCGCTGGGGTTGGGCAGGCTGCGCCGCGAACCCTGGCCCCCCCTGCGCGAGCTGCCCCATCTCATGACCGTGGGCGCCCTGCTGCTGGGGGTGTCCAACGCCCTGATCTCCTTTGCCGAGCTGCATGTCTCCTCGGGCTTGGCGGCGGTGCTGGCGGCCCTGGTGCCCCTCTGGCTGGCGGTCTTCTCCATGGCGAAGGAGCCCCTGGGATCCAAGGGCTGGGCGGGCCTCGCCCTGGGACTGGCCGGGGTGTGCGTCTTGGTGTGGCCGACCGGCGGCGTGCGGGTGCACACCGGCAGCCTGGTGGCCCTGGTGGCCGCGCCCATCATCTGGTCCTGGGGCACGCTGCACGGCAAGCGTTTCGTCCACGGCGGCGGGCTGCTCACCAACGTCGGCCTCCAGATGGCCACGGCCGCGGTGATCGGCCTCGCGGCCGCGCCCCTCCTGGGCGGGTTCCTGCGGGGCCCCGTCACGCCCAGGGCCCTGGGCGCCATCGGCTACCTGGCGCTCTTCGGCTCGATGCTGGCCTTCTCCGCCTACATCTACCTGGCCAAGGTCTGGCCCCCGGCGAAGATGGGCACCTACGCCTACCTGAATCCCCTGGTGGCCGTGCTGCTGGGCAGCCTCATCCTGCACGAGGCCTTCGGCCTGCGCCAGGTGCTCGGCATGGCGATCATCCTGGGAGCGGTGGCGCTGGTGCAGGTTAGGCCGAAAAGGGCGGAGGTTGCGGCCTAGGGGAAGCCCGGGCGGGACCGGCCGGGGTTTCGAGATCCGGGCTTTCAAAGTGAAGGCATCGGCAACTCATCTTGATGGAATCCCCTGGGAAAGCTGGGCAGACCATGCTTGTTATATATTGATAATAATTAATTTATGAATCGGATCAGATCTTGCTCAAGGACCTGCTGCTGTGCCTGGGCCCCTGCGCCCGTCAGCAGCAGATCTGAGGGGACCGCATGGCGTACGAGCCCAAGAACTATGAGCACCTGAAGGGCGGGGCGATGAAGGGGTTCAGCGACAGCCAGCTGGACCTGCACTTCACGCTCTACAAGGGCTACCTGGTCAAGCTCAATGAGATCGAAGAAAAGCTGACCGTGGCCAGCAACGCCAAACCCAACTACTCCTTCAACGAGTACAGCGAGTTGAAGCGCCGGGAGGCGGTGGCCTTCAATGGTTCCTTCCTCCACGAGCTCTACTTCGAGAACCTGGGCGGCGATGCCACCATCAGCCCCAAGATCCAGAAGGCCATGGACGCCCAGGGCGGCAGGGGCAAAGTGCTCGCCGATCTCAAGGCGGCGGCCCTGTGCGGCCCCGGCTGGGCGCTGCTCACCCGCAACCGCCGGGACGGCAAGCTGCACAGCTACTTCGTGGCCGAACACCACCTGGGCCTGCCCATCGAGCAGGACCTGATCCTGGTGCTGGACAGCTGGGAGCACGCCTTCATGGTGGACTACGGAATCAGGCGCCCCGAGTACATCAACGCCTTCATGGACAACATCAAGTGGAGCGAAGTGTCCCGGCGCTTCGACGAGGTGGGCGCCGGAGGAGGGAGACCGCAGCCATGAGCAGCGGATCCATTGAATCGGGTCTATCCAGCGCCGCGCTCGACCTCCACCGGGCCCTCGCCAGCCTGCAGGAGGAGCTGGAAGCCATCGACTACTACCACCAGCGGGTGGACGTGGCCGAGGACGAGTCCCTGAAGGCCGTCATGGCCCACAACCGGGACGACGAGATGGAACACGCGGCCATGCTCCTGGAATGGCTGCGGCGCGCCCTGCCCGGGTTCGACCTCCAGCTGAAGAAGTTCCTGTTCACCGCGGATGCCATCACAGGCCTGGCTGGAGGCAGCGAACCACCCGTGGCCAGCGGCACAGGATTGGGTTTGGGGAACTTGAAATGAGCGGGCCTTGAGGCCCAGGAGCAGCGGTCATGGTCGACATCCTCAGGCGTGACATGGCACCCATCGTGGACGAGGCCTGGCAGGAGATCGAACTGCAGAGTTCTCGCCTGCTCAAGGGCAACCTCTCCGGGCGGAAGCTGGTGGATTTCAAGGGTCCCCATGGCTGGACGTTCGCGGCCGTGAACCTCGGAAGGCTGGAGGTGGGCGCCGAGGATGCGGTGCCCGGCGTGGCCTGGGGTCTGCACAAGGTCCTCCCCCTCGTGGAGATCCGGGTGCCCTTCACCCTGCAGGTCTGGGAACTGGATGATATGGCCCGCGGCGCCAAGAACCCGGACCTGAGCCCCATGCTCGAAGCCGCACGGAAGGTGGCGGTCTTCGAGGAGACGGCTCTCTACCGCGGCTTTGGCGGGGCCGGCATCCAGGGCATGCTTGAAGGCTCCAGCCATGCGCCGGTGCCCCTGAGCGCCGATCGAAGCAAGCTGACTGAATCGGTGGAACTGGCCCTGCTCGCCATTCAGGAGGCGGAAATCGGCGGCCCCTTCGCACTGGTGCTGGGCACCGAGCCCTATAAGTGGCTGATGGCAGGTGAGCCCAGTGCCTACCCGCTGCGCGAGCGCATCAAGGCCCTCGTCACCGGTGGCATCCACTGGAGCCCGGTCCTGGGGGGCGGCGCCGTGCTGTCGCGCCGGGGCGGCGATTTCGAGATGACCGTGGGCCAGGACGTGGCCATCGGCTACAAGATGCACACCGCCCGGGAGGTGGAGCTGTATTTCGCCGAGTCCTTCACGTTCCGGGTCCTGGAACCCGCGGCCGCCGTGGAGCTGAAGCTGAAGGCGGCACCTCGCTCAAAGTGAAGGCGCGCCAGCCGGGCCTTCCGGCAGCGGCCGGGGAAGCGCCGCCGTCCGGGGGAACTCCGGGATGGCTTCCAGATCACGGAACAGCTTGCCCATCACCTTGCGGAGGGAAGCCTGGAGCTGGCGCTCGCGCCGGCTCTGTTCCGTGGGCGGAAGGGCCGCCAGCTCCCGCCGGGCCCACAGGACGTAGTAGGTCTCCTGCCACAGCGGCTTCTCCATGTTGGCGCGGACGAGTCGGGCCTCCACCACCGCCGGGCTGGACCAGCGGCCCACGAGGATCGAGCCGCCGATCCAGAAGGCGCTCTCCTCCAGCAGCTCGTAGAGGCCGAGGCCCACGGCCAGCCGTGGGTCGTGGGCCAGCAGGCCCACCCCCACGCCCCAGCCCACGCCACTGAGGATGCCCCAGGCGATGTACTTGGCCCGCACCTCGCCCAGGCTGGTGATGGTCAGGTCCAGGCGCAGGTCCGCAGCCGGATCCAGGCGCAGGCCCCGAGAAGCGGCCTCGGCGCGCAACTCGGCTTCGAAGGCCGCGCGCTGGGACTCCAGGGCCGCCCGGCGGGCCGCGGGCGTATCGGCCTCCCCTTCGGGGTCCTTGATGCGCGCCAGCTTCCGGCTGTGGTCTTCGAGGCGGACGGCCAGGTTCAGGGAAGGCGCGCCGTGCTCAAGCTTCAGGTCCGCCAGGGGCGAGCGGCAGGCGAGGCCCGCCAGTGCGAGGGCCGCAGGCAGGAGGGCACAGAGCCTCATGCGGCGGAAGTCCCCTTCAGCAGCTTCCAGGCCACGGCCGCCAGGGCCAGCACGGCGATTCCCGCCACCCAGGGCATCCAGGGCCGGGCCCGCTCATCGGCGCCGATGTGGTGGGGTACGCCCTGCGGATCGGGCTCGCTGGGACCCAGGGCCAGGGGTGCGGCCGAGGCCAGGGTGCGCAGCGAGGGCAGGGCGCCCAGGTTCCCGGGGGCGGGTTTCGCCTCGCCGCCGAGATGCAGGGCGTAGGTCTGCCCTGCCTCCACGGGCAGGATCAGGGTCTGCCGCCGCACGAGCGCCCGCAGGCTCAGGGGCGACGCGCCCTCGGGCAGGCTGAGGGTGAGGGTCTGGGCCAGCTCGGGCGGGAGGGCGATGCGCGTGGAGCGCGTGCGGAGGGCGGGCAGGTTCCACACCAGGTCACTGCAGGCCCAGGGCCGGCTGGTCTCCGGGGTGCCGCCCACGTGGATCTCCGGGGCGAGGGGTGCGGCGGGGGGCGCCAGCACCAGCTCCACACCCACCACGCGCTCGGTGTCCGGCAGGGTCAGCCGCCAGGTGCGGGGCCGGCCGGGCTCGGGCGCGAACGCCCCGTCCAGGGCCAGTTCCGTCTCCAGGGCCTCGGGCCGCGTCTCCGCACGGGCCGAGAGGCCGCGGATCCGCGGGGCCTCGCCTTGGGAGGCCACCAGGGTCAGCCGGTAGCGGTGGCCGTCCCAGGGCAGGTCGAGCGTGCGGCGGCTGCCGGAAGGCGCCAGATCGTAGAGGTGCAGGGGGGCGGGCGGATCGTAGGCGATGAAGATCCCGCCATCGCCCCCGTCCTCGCGTCGCCGCTCGGCCTTCACCTGGGCCACCCAGGGGGCGCGGCCATCGAGATCGAAGTCCAGCTTCAGCGTTTCCCGTTCGCCCACCTGCCAGCCTTCGGGGAGCTTCAGGGAGAACTCCACGGTGGGCCGGCCCTCGGCATCCCGACCCGTCAGCAGGTGTTCCAGGGGCAGGGTGCGGGATTCCCACAGGCCCTCCCGGGCCTCGAGGAAGGGCACGCTGCGCCCGGCCGCATCGCCGATCCACGCGCCTTTCACGTGGCGCTGGGCCCCAGCGTCCAGGGGGAGGCGCGCCCATCCGCTGACGGCCGCCGGCGGAATGGGGCGGCGGTGCAGGGCCGCGGTGTCCTCGCGGGCGCAGGCCAGGCAGAGGAGGGAGGCGAACAGGAGGGCGGGTTTCATGCGTTCCCTTCGGGATGATGCCGGTGGGCGAGGATGGCGGCGGCCATGCCGATGGCGCCGACGCCCAGGAAGGCGAGGGCGCGCAGGGGCGTGTCGGCGCGATCGAGATCCGAGGCGATGAGCTTGAAGCTGGCGATCCCCATCCAGGCGTAGCCGGCGATGAGCAGGGCGCGGCGGGCCGCGTCGCGCTGGCCCAGCCCGCGCATCCACTGCCAGGCGCCGGACAGCGCCCAGACCAGCGTCATGGCGATGGAGGCGGCGCGGGAGGGCCCCCAGCCCCGGGAGCCGGAGGCCTGCAGCCACTGCACCAGCCGGGCCGCCTCGAAGGCCAGGGTCACGTTGGCTGTCACTTCCAGGGCGAGGAACGCGATCAGGCCCAGGGGGCCGCCGCGGCGCGTGAGCATGAACCAGGCGGCCGCCGCCAGGGCCCCCTCTGCGAAGGCGGGGTTGAGGATGGGCGTCAGCCCGCTCCCGTGGAAGAACAGGCTGTCCAGGCCGTGGAAGGCCCAGCGCAGCGTGGTGAGCAGGGCCAGCCCGGCCGCCAGCCAGCGCAGGGCGGTGGCCTCCTGGGCGTACTCGCTGTCCTCGGCCTGCAGGGAGGCCCAGGCCAGGCCCAGGGCGAAGGCGCCCCACAGCGGGCCCACCCAGCGCCAGGCCAGGGCCACGGGCACGGCCAGGGCCAGGTGTCCCGCGGCCAGGGCCAGCAGGCCCCAGTCCGCCTGGCGGCTGTCCAGGCGGCGGCGCAGCGGCTTCACCAGGGCCAGGTTCAGGGCGGCGACGGCAAGCACGGGCAGGGCGAAGGCCTCGGGGGCAAGGTCCAGGCGCTTCCAGAGCAGCCAGCCGTACGAGGTGGCCAGGATCGAGGCGATGAGCCAGAGCACGGTGGGCGTCCCGGGCTTCTCCTCCCGGCCCGGCAGCCAGGCCCAGCCGCCGGCCAGGGCCAGGTGGAGGACCAGCAGGAGGGCCAGCAGAGAGGCATCCGCCTTCAGGACCTCGGCGCAGGCGGGGAGCAGCAGCAGCCAGGTGCCGAGGAGCGCCGTCCACCGCGCGCCGTGCCAGGTTCCGCCGAGGCCCGCGAGGTAGGGCACGGCCAGGGTGGCGGCCATGAGCACGGCCAGGTAGAGGGCCAGGGCCACCTCGTGGTGGCCGCCCTGGCTGAAGACCAGGGGCGCGGCCAGGCCCGAGACCAGGGCCACCGTCAGGGCGCCGCCGCTGCGGCCGCGGGCGGCCAGCCCCCCGGCCACCAGGGTGACCAGGGCCGCCGCCGCCAGACCGAGGGCGGCGGGATAGAAGTGGTAGGCCATGGCCCCGGCCCGGAAGGTGAACTGGAGGGTGCCGAGGCCCGCGAGGAGCAGGGCCACGCCCAGGCGGCGGTCCTCTCCGAGGATCAGCTTCGCGGCCACTGCGGCGATGCCGCCGCCGGCCAGCAGGCCGAGGAGGAAGCGCAGCTCGGCGCCCAGCCAGCCCTGCTGGATGGCCCAGCGGAAGAAGAAGATCGCGCCCGCGAGGAAGATCGCGGCACCGGCGCCGGCGATCCAGACCACCGGGGACAGCTCCTTCCGGGGGAGGGCAGCGGCAGCGGGGGGAACGGGCCTGGGCCGTGCGGGGGCCGCGGGAGGCGCGGGCGCCTGCTGGCGCTGGAGGAGCCAGGCCACCTGGGCCTCCAGGCGCGCCACCCGGTCAGTCAGCTCCTGCGGTCCGGCTTGGTCCTGCGGAAGGTCGGCCATGATGTCTCCATACGGATGCGTATGGGATCATGCGATGGTGGTCCGGGCCCTGTCAAGCCACTCCCGCGCCTCTCCAGGAAGCTCAGCCGATGACGCGGTTCCGACCCTCGGCCTTGGCCTGGTAGAGGGCCTTGTCGGCCCGGGCCAGCATCCGCTCCAGCGTGTCCTCGGACCCTTCCCAGGTCGCCAGGCCGATGCTCAGGGTCACCCGGTAATTGGGGGGGAGGCCCGGCAGGGGTTCCAGCGTGACATGCTCGCGGAGCCGCTCGGCCAGGGCGCGAAGGCCGTCCAGATCCGTCTGGGGCCCGTAGGCCAGGAACTCCTCGCCGCCGATGCGGCCCAGCTGGTCCACCTTCCGCAGCCCGAAGGACATGCGCTGCGCCATGACGCTGAGCACCTGGTCCCCGGTGGCGTGGCCGAAGCGATCGTTCACGGCCTTGAAGTGGTCGAGGTCGATGAGCATGAGGGACAGGCTCTGCCCGAAGCGCCCACATTGATCCACTTCGATCTTCAGCATGTCGAGGATGTGCCGCCGGTTGAACAGGCCCGTCAGGGGATCGCGGATGGCCTGGTGGTACAGGCGGAGCCGGGAGTCCTCCAGGGTGAGGAGGCGGCCCAGCTCCTCGTTGGCGATCTCGAACAGCCGCTCGTATTCCTCGACGGAGCGACGCTCGGCGAAGAACCCGAGGGCGCCCACCGCCGGGTAGCCGGGCAGGAGGGCGGGCAGCACCCGCATCACCGGGTCCCGGAGGGCGCGGCGGCGCTCGTCGCCGTCGTCCACGGGATGCCAGTGGCACTCCGCCGGGACGCCGGGCGGGGCGAACTGGAGGGCGGCGGCTTCGAGGGCCCTCCGGTCCTCCTCGCTGGCGGAGGCCCCATGGACGCCGTGGCAGGTGGTCCCCTCCTCCCCCAGGTAGGTCACGAGGAGGGCGCCGGGCAGCACGAGCTCCTGGAGGATCTCGATGAAGCCCCGGATCAGCCGCAGGGTGTCGTGCTCGACGGTGTAGAGCCGGGAGATGGAATCGCGCAGCGCCGTCTCCACCACGCGCTGTTCCAGGGCCTGGGCCAGGCGCCGCTGGATGGCGTCCACGCCGAAGTTCTCCTGGGCCAGCCGGGGCGTGCCGGGGAGGGGGCGCAAGCGGTCCGTCTGCTCCACGAGGGACGTGGCGGCCTCCACCACATGGTCGAGGTCCCGGCCCTTCACCAGGAAGCGGTCCGCGCCGCAGGTCTTGGCCCAGAACCGCGCCAGGCCCACGCCCTGGGCCGTCAGCAGAAGCACCGGCAGGTTGCGCGTGGCCCGGTCGTCCTTGAGGAGGCGGCAGAGCTGGTAGCCGTCCAGGAGGGGCATGACGCAGTCGCTGACCACCACGTCCGGACATTCGGTGGCGAGGACGATGAGGGCCTCGGCGCCGTTCTTGGCTTCCAGGGTGGTGTGCCCATGGCGCTGGAAGAGGTGGTGCAGGAGGCTCAGTTGGATAGGGTTGTCATCCACCAGTAGGACCTGGAGGGTCTTGGAGGCCTTGGGGGCGGCAATCGTCATGGGGTCCAGTATCGGTGGAAGTGGAGCCAGGTGGGAACTGCGAGCCTGATCGTCCCCGGGCCGGGCGTGGGATGCTGGGACAGGGAGGATGCCCCATCATGGCCAGCGTCGGGTGGAAAGAACAGGGAAAGGTGAGTCCGTGGATGCTCCCCTGATCCTGGCCCTGGGGCGGGCTTGGCTCCGCGAGCGGGGCGAGATCCCCCTGGAATCGGCCTGGGCCTCGGGCCGGGCCCTGGGCCTGCGCTGGGCCGGGCGGAAAGCCGCCGAGGGCTGGGTGCTCCTGCTCCATCCGAAGCCCGAGCTGTGGCTGCTGGGGGCGGCCCATCCCGCCTGGACGCGCCTACAGGCCGAGGCGCCCAGGGACAGCGCGAAGATCTGGGGTCCCCTGCTCTCGGGGGCCCGGCTGAAGGCGGTGGAGGGGGATCCGCGGGAACGTTGGCTGGGCCTCGTGTTCCAGCGGCGGGCCATCACCGGGCGGCTGGAGACCCTGCGCCTCGCCTTCCAGGCCATCCCGGGCCGGGCCGGCATCCGGGTGGACGGCCTGGATGTGCCTCTCTCCCGTCTGGGATTGGGTTCCCCTTTTCCGGCCGCGGCGCCGGAGCCGCAGGAGGAGCCGCCGCCCTTCCGCCGCTGGCGGGAACGCTGGGGCTCCGATCTCGAGCGCGCCCTGGCGGGCGAGCTCCCGGAGGTGCTGGACGGCGAGGGCGGCCTATTGGACCGCCACCGCGCCTGGTCCGAGGCCCGGGCGGAGGAGCTCATCCTCGGACCCGCCAAGGCGGCGGCCGAGCGCAAGCGGCAGGCCGAGGCCGCCCGGCTGGACCGGCTGGCCCTGGCCTTGGCCCGGGACCGGGCGAAGCATCAGGGCGTGCTGCCCTTGAAGGCCCAGGCCCAGCGTCTGGCGGCGGAGCTCTACCGCCTGAAGGGCGTCACGGGCGAGGCGGTGCTGCTGGACGGGGGGCGCGTCTCCTTGCCCGAGGGGAAGAGTGCCGAGACCGCCGTCCAGGGTTGGTTCACCGCGGCCAAGAAGGCCGAGCGGGGTCTGGCCCGCGTGACTGAACTCGAGGCGGAGCTCGCGCGGGAGCGGGCCGCCTGGGGGAAGCGGATGGAGGCCGAAGCGGGAGGCCTTGCGCCGGAACCGCCCTCTGCGCGACAACCGAAGGGACAGGGCGCGGCGAGGGGGCACGGCGCCCCGAAAGACAAGGGGACGAAGCGGATGCAGGCAGAAGGCAAGCGCAAGGACGGCAAGGGCGCGGCTTTCCGCAGCGTCATGGTGGACGGCTTCGAGGTGCTCATCGGCAAGGGCGACGCGGAGAACGACCAGCTCACCTTCAAGGTGGCTGACAACATGGACTTCTGGCTGCACGTGGCCAGCGTGCCCGGCAGCCACGTGGTGATCCGCAATCCCGACAAGCTGAGCGAGCTGCCCCGCCACGTGCTGGAGCGCGCCGCCGAGCTGGCCGCCTACCACAGCAAGGCCCGGGACGGCGGCAAGGTGGAGGTCCACCTCGCCCGCATCGCCGACATCAGCAAGCCCCGCGGCTTCGCGCCAGGCAAGGTGATCCTCAAAAAGTGGATTGGCATCCGCGTCTATCCCAAGCCGTGACCTGAATCGAAGACGGGTCATCGGAGCGCGAGCGGTGTCTCGCGTATCGCCCCTGGCGATACCGAGAGGAAGTGGGAAGGGATCCGCGTCTATCCCAAGCCGTAGGGCGCTAGTCCACCTTCACCGCGAAGGGCTTGAAGCCGGCCTTCTTCAGCTTCTCGGCGGTCTTGTCGACGGCGGCGCGGTCGGCGGGCCTGGCGAGGCGCACCTTCAGCTGGCCCTTGTCCTTGAGGGTGGTGGTGGCGAAGCCTGCGGCCTTGGCCTTGTCGGCCACGCGCTTGGCTTCCGCGGCGTCGGAGGTGGCCACCAGCTGGAGGGTCCAGGTCCCGGCGTCGGCGGGCTCTGCCCTTGGCTCCGCCTTGGGTTCCGCCGCCGGGGCGGTGGCATCCACCCGCGGCGTGGCCACCAGCTTGTCCGGTCCTTCACCCTCGAAGATCTTGAGCTGGTCCAGCAGCGGCTCCGGGAGGTCCTTCAGTTCCTCCTCGACGCCCCGCTGGGCTGGGCGGCGCAGGGCCGCGCCCTGCTTGCCCACCTGGACCCCCAGGACGAAGGCCAGGGTCACCAGACCCACGCCCACACCCGCCACCCAGAGGATGGACTGGCTGCCGATGCTGATCTGGTCACGGTGGGGCATCACCGCTCCAGGCTAACGCCGTCCAGGCGCGCCGCGAACTGGGCACCGGAGCTGGCGGGGGCGGTGACGAGGACGCGCTCCGAAGGTTCCAGCAGGGCGGCCGCCAGCAGCTGGCCGCCGGAACCGCCGAATTCGCCCCAGAGGGCCTTGGGGAAGCGGGGGGAGGGCCAGTCCGGATGGACCGTGGCCAGCCGGGTCTCCAGCCCATCCAGGCGGTCCAGACCGTTGCTGCCGCCGATCCAGCGGCTGGGGAGGTCCTGGCCGAGCGCCCTTGCTGCCGCCAGAGCCAGGGCCTGGGCCCGACCCTGGAGCTCGGCGCCGGGAGCCGAGCGGTCCGCCAGGACGGACAGGAGCGCCCGGGGCCGGATGCCCCGCGCTTCCGCGTGGTCCGCCGTCTCCAGCAGGAAGGCCTGGGCCCCTTCGCCGGGCAGGAAGCCCCGGCCCGATCCGACCTCCGGATCCCCGTGGCGGGCCAGCAGGCGGGCCCCGCGGCAGATGTCCAGCAGCAGGGGGAAGAGACCGTCCGCACCGAGGACCAGGGCGGCGTCCGCCAGGCCGGCGCGCAGCCACCGGGCGGCCTGGTCCAGGGCCGCGAAGGTGGCGTTCTCCCGGTCCACGAAGGTGGCGCCGGGCCCCTTGAGCCCGAAGGCCAGGGCCAGGTGCCCGCTGGCGGCGTTGGCCACGGTGTTGGGGAAGATCAGGGGGGAGGCGCCCTCGGGCCCCCGCTGGAGGTAGGGCCGCATGAAGGCCTCGCTGGCTTCGCTCCCGGCGCTCATGGTGCCCACGGCCACGGCGATGCGCTCGCCCAGGGAGGTCGGGTCGAGGTCAGCGTCCCGGAAGGCCTGGTGGGCCGCCACCCAGGCGAACCGCGAGGTGCGGTCCAGGCGGCGCAGCTGCATGGGGGGGATGATGCCCGCGGGGTTGAAGGACCCGCAGACCGCGCCCCGGCCGCGGCCCAGCGCTTCGGGCAGCTCCTCGAAGCAGGGCGCGCCGGAGGCGAGGCTGGCGCGGGCGGCTTCCAGGCCATCCCCGCAGGGAAGGACCAGGCCCAGGCCCGTGATGGCGAGGGCGCCGCTCATGCCCCCTCCCAGCGGCGGAGGGCCAGCGACACGTTGTTGCCGCCGAAGGCGAACGCATTCACCAGGGCGGCGCGGATTGTGCGCTCCTTCGCCGCCAGCGGCGTGCAGTCCAGGTCGCAGGCGGGGTCCGGTTCCTCCAGGCGCAGGGTGGGACTCACGGTCTGGTCCCGCAGGGCCAGCACGGCAGCGGCGGCCCCGATGGCGCCAGCGGCGCCCAGGGTGTGGCCGAACTGGCTCTTGGTGCTGGTGACGGACACCCTGTCGGCCGCCGGGCCCAGGGCCCTGCGGATGGCCAGGCACTCGGCGCCGTCGTTGGCGGGGGTGGCGGTGCCGTGGGCGGAGACGAGATCCACCTCCGCGGCCTCGGTCCGCCCCGTGCGCAAAGCCATGGTCATGGCCCGGGCGGCGCCCTCGCCTTCGGGATGGGGGGCGGTGGGATGGTGGGCGTCCATGCTGGCCCCGTAGCCCAGCACCTCCGCATAGATGGTGGCGCCCCGGGCGAGGGCGCGGTCGAGGGGTTCCAGCAGCAGCTGCGCGGCCCCCTCGCCCAGGTTGAGGCCCGCCCGGTCCCGGCTGAAGGGGCGGCACTTGCCCGGATCCACGGCCTTCAGGCAGGAGAAGCCCGCGTAGGTGGTCCGGCAGAGGCTCTCGGCGCCGCCGGCCACCGCCAGATCCAGCTCCCCGGCGGCCAAGCGCTCCCAGGCCTGGCCCAGGGCCAGGAGGCTCGACGAGCAGGCGTTCATGAGGGTGCTCCGGGGCCCTTCGGCGCCCAGGCGATGGGCCAGGGCGTCGGTGACGGTGCAGGGGCCCTGGTAGGCGGGCTCGGCAGCGTGGCCCCGCCGCCCCGCCAGGCGGTCCATCAGGTACGCCTCCGCCACGGGCAGGCCACTGGTGCCCGCGCCCTGGAAGACTCCGATGCGGGTCGCATCCCCCCCCGGCTGGAAGCCGTCCAGGGCCTCCTCCAGGGCCAGGAGGGCCATGCGCCCGCAGAGGGTCTGATGCCGCAGGGGTCCCAGGGGCACCTGGCCCGCGATCTGGGCGGGCTCCGCCGGCAGGTCCAGCCGGGTGAGGGGCCCCAGGCCGTCGCGCCCCGCGAGCATGGCGGCCCAGGTGTCCTCGCGGCCCAGGGCCAGCGAGCTCACGAGGCCGAGGCCCGTCACGACGACGCGATTCATAGGCGCTTCACCAGCAGGGTGGCGGTGCAGAGCTCGCGGCCGTCGCAGGACACGGCGCCCTTCAGCTTCATCAGGCCCGCGAAGGCGCCCTCGGAGGCCACCTCCAGCCGCAGGCGGTCGCCGGGGAAGGCCGGGGCCAGGAAGCGGGCGTCCCGCACGCCGGCCAGGAAGATGGCGACCCCGTGGAGGGTTCCGGCCTCCAGGAAGCCGCCGGCCTGGGCCAGCATCTCCAGCAGCAGAACGCCCGGCACCAGCGGGCGGCCCTCGAAGTGGCCCTGGAGGTAGGGCTCGCCGTTCGTGACGAGCTTCTCCGCCACCACGCGCACGCCCGGCTCGCGCTCCAGCACCCGGTCCACCAGGAGGAACGGGTAGCGGTGCGGCAGGTGGGCCGGAATGTCCGTCATTGGGATCTCGGGGTCAGCCCTTGGCGTGCTCGGCGATGAAGTCCGTGAGGGCCTGGACGGACTTGAAGGCCTTCAGGCCCGCCGCCTCGTCCTCGATCTTCACCCCGAACACCTGCTCGATGCCCAGCACCAACTCCAGGGCGTCGATGGAATCGAGCCCCAGCCCATCCCCGAAGAGGGGGGCCTGGTCCTCGATCTGGTCGGGGGTCATGCCTTCGAGCTTCAGGCGCTCGATGATCATCTCTTTGACGCGCAGCTTGAGGTCGCTCATGACAATCCCGGCAGAAGGGTGGGGAGATTGATTCTATCCCTAACCGGAGACCCCGGTGGGGTTGTGATATTGGCACGGTTTCGGGATCCGCAAAGGGCGCTAAGCTGGATCCTCGCGGAACCCTCCGCCCGAGAGCGCCATGGCCCATCCCGCATCGCCTTTCCTGCCGATCCTGATCCTGCTGCTGGTCGCCGCCGTGACGGCCATCGCCATCCTGGTGCTGTCCGGCAAGGTGCTGCCCCTGCTCAAGCCCAACAACCCGCAGGAGGCCAAGCTGAGGCCCTACGAATGCGGTGTGCCGGCCCAGCAGGAGGGCGCGCGGCACAAGTACTCCGTGAAGTTCTACCTCACGGCCATGCTCTTCATCCTGTTCGACGTGGAAGCCGCGTTCCTGCTGCCCTGGGCCGTGAACTTCAAGCATGCCCTCTGGACCTTCGCCGCCATGCTGAGCTTCATGGCCACCCTGCTCGTGGGCTTCATCTACGCCTGGGGCAAGGGCGCCTTCGAGTGGGAGCACTGACCATGGCCGAGATGAACATCAACGACGCGGTGGTGACCACCCGCCTGGATGCGGTGGTCAACTGGGGCCGCAAGAACAGCCTCTGGCCGCTGCCCTTCGGCACCGCCTGCTGCGCCATCGAGTTCATGAGCATGATGGCGTCCAAGTACGACATGAGCCGGTTCGGCGCCGAGGCCATGCGCTTCAGCCCCCGGCAGAGTGACATGATGCTGATCCTGGGCACCGTCACCAACAAGATGGCGCCCGTGCTGCGCACCATCTACGCCCAGATGGCCGAGCCCAAGTGGGTGATCTCCGTGGGCGTCTGCGCGTCCTCGGGCGGCATGTACCGCACCTACGCCACCCTCCAGGGCGTGGACCGCGTGATCCCCGTGGACGTCTACGTCCCCGGCTGCCCGCCCCGGCCCGAGAGCATGATCTACGGTGTGATGAAGCTGCAGGAGAAGATCGAGAAGGAATCGCTCTCCATGCGCAAGGAGCACATCGCGCGCTTCTACGAAAGCCTGGCCCGGCAGGATACCCTCCAGGCGGAAACGGGCCTCACGGGCCAGCAGACCATCCGCAACATGCTGATGGATGCCGCGGAGCGCGGCGCAGGCACGATCTTCTAGGCGGGGCGGACCATGATCATCGAGCACATCGACGCACAGCTGCCGGGCGCCGTCACCGACCGCCACGCCTTCCGGGGCGACCAGACCATCGTGGTGGCGAAGGAGAACCTCCTGGCCCTGGTGGACCTGCTCTACCGGGAAGGTTTCCAGCTCCTGGTGGACATCACGGCGGTGGACTGGCCCGAGCGTGAGCAGAGATTTGACATGGTCTACCACTGGCTCAACCTGGCCAGCCAGGAGCGCCTGCGCGTGAAGGTGCCCGTGGCCGATGGCGGGACCGTGCCCTCCCTGACGGGCCACTTCAAGACCGCCGACTGGTTCGAGCGCGAGGTCTTCGACCTCTTCGGCATCCGCTTCGATGGGCACCCGAACATGAAGCGCCTGCTCACCTGGGACGACTTCCCGGGGCACGCCCTGCGCAAGGACTTCCCACTCGATGGCGGGGACCCCTTCTGCATGGAGGGCTGCACGGCTCCCTACAACAACGGCGAACGGGCCAGGGACTGAGGAGATGACCATGGATTCCATCGCCCTCTCCCGCCAGCAGCTCGATGGCGATCACATGATCGTCAACCTGGGGCCCTCGCACCCCACCACCCACGGCACCCTGCGCATCATCCTCGCGCTCGAGGGCGAGACCATCCTCAAGGCCACCCCGGAGATGGGCTACCTCCACCGCGGCGTGGAGAAGCTGGGCGAGAACCTCAGCTACCAGCAGTTCATCCCCCTCACGGACCGCCTCAACTACTGCAGCTCCATCATGAACAACGTGGGCTACACCTGCGCCGTGGAGAAGCTGCTGGGCATCGAGATCCCCAAGCGGGCCCAGCAGATCCGCGTGCTGGTCTCCGAGCTCGCCCGCATCGCGGACCACATCGTGTGCGTGGGCGTGAACGCCGTGGATATCGGCGCCTTCACCGCCTTCCTCTACCTCTTCCGGCAGCGCGAGACGGTCTACGACCTCTTCGAGATGGCGGCCGGCCAGCGCCTGCACACCAGCTTTACCCGCATCGGCGGGCTCTTCCGGGACATCCCCGAGGGTTTCGTGCCCCTCTGCGAGCGCTTCCTGGTGGAGTGCGAGGCCTCCGTGGACGAGTGCGAGCGTCTGCTCACCCACAACCCCATCTGGCATGACCGCACCAAGGGCATCGGCGCCATCAGCCCGGAGGACGCCGTGAACTGGGGCTATACCGGCCCCTGCCTCCGCGCCGCCGGCGTGCCCCAGGATCTCCGCAAGGCCCAGCCCTACCTGGGCTACGAGACCTACGACTTCGACATCCCCGTGGGCACCACCGGCGACGTGTTCGACCGCTACCTGGTCCGCATGGAGGAGATGCGCCAGAGCTTGCGCATCATCCGCCAGGTGCTGGACCGCCTCGAGCCCGGACCCGTGAACGTGGACGATCCGAAGATTGCCCTGCCCTCCAAGGAGAAGGTCTACACCCGGATGGAGAGCCTCATCCACCACTTCAAGCTCATCATGCACGGCATGGAGATGCCCGTGGGCGAGGTCTACAGCGCCACCGAGGCCGCCAACGGCGAACTGGGCTTCTACATCGTCAGCGATGGCGGCAAGAACCCCTACCGCATCCGGGTCCGCCCCCCCTGCCTCCCCATCTTCAGCAGCTTCCACGACCAGGTGAAGGGCTGCCTCATCGCCGATGCCGTCGCCGTCCTCGGCGCGATGAACATCATTGCGGGTGAGCTCGACCGCTGACGCGCCGAGGGCGGCGGCGGGCGAAGCCCGGTGCCGGGCTGGGGGCGATGAGGACGAGCGCAGCGAGTCCCACGGTGCCGCAGGCACCGCCCGAAGGGCGAGGCGCAAAGCGCCGAGTGAGCATCCTCGCCGGCGAGCTGAACCGCTAGGCGGGCCTACTTCCCCAGGGCCTCCAGCTGGGCCCGGTAGTCGTCCCGCAGACGCTCCAGCATGGCGAGGAGTTGGTCGCGTTCCTCCGCGCTGAGGCAGCGGTCCACCTGCTGGCTGAGGGCCTGGTGGCGGTCGTGCATGCGGGCTTCCAGGGCCAGGCCCTTGGCCGTGATCTGCACGCGGCTGCCCCGCCGGTCGGCCGGGTTCTCGCAGCGCTTCACCAGGCCGCGGGCCTCCAGGCGGTTCACGAGGCGGGGCACATCGGCGAACCGGTAGATCATCCGGCAGCGGATGTCCTTCACCAGGTAGCCGTCCTTGCCGCCGCCCTTGAGGATGCGCAGCACGTTGAACTGCTGGTCGGAGAGGTCCTCCGGCTCGTAGAGGGCCTGGTCGAAGAGGCGGGCCACATACTCCCGGGTCAGGAGGAGCGCCAGGGCCACTTCATGGCCCGGTTCGAGCGGCTTGGTGATCTGGAGTTCTTCCTGGATGTGCATGGTCCTGCTCCTGCGAATCCAAGATTGACAGAATTTCCAAAAAAGGTGTTGCAACTTCTTAAAATCGGCCTAGACTGAATTGCATGGTGAAACACCTATTCTCTGGAGGTCCCATGCGCCACCCCTTCCGTGCTCTGCTCGCGTCCCTCGCCCTTGCAGCCCTGCCCGCCCTGGCCGGCGAGGACACCTACAAGATCGACCCCGTCCACAGCGAAGTGAGCTTCAAGGTCAGCCACCTGCTGGCCAAGGTCAGCGGCCGCTTCACGAAGTTCGAGGGGCTCATCAAGGTCGACACTGCCGACATGAGCAAGTCCAGCGTGGACGTCACCATCGACGCCACCAGCCTCACCACCGACAACGAGGCCCGGGACAAGCACCTGAAGTCCCCCGACTTCTTCGACGTGGCGAAGTTCCCCGTCATCACCTTCAAGAGCACGGCCGTGAAGGAAGTGGCCAAGGGCAAGCTGGAGATCACCGGCGACTTCACCCTGCACGGCGTGACCAAGCGCATCACCTTCCCCATCACCAACGCGGGGACCCAGCCCGGCATGGCGCCCGGCACCGTGATCGCGGGCTTCATCGACGGCGCCCTCACCCTCAACCGCAATGAGTTCGGCATCAAGACCTTCCCCGGCGTCATCGGCGAGACCGTGGCCGTCAGCCTGAACGCCGAGGCCGGCAAGGTCGCCCCCGCCGCCAAGAAGTAACCGGATCATCCTGTTCGTGATGGGGGGCACCCGCTTTGGCCGGGTGCCCCCTTTCCGTTTCGGGCGGAGAACGCCAAGCCAAGCCCCACACTGCCGCGCGAGGGGTGCCGGGCGAGTGAGGCGAGGAACGCGAGTCGAGGCGTAGCGGGTACTACGCGCGACGAGCGTGACGCGGCATCGCGACGCCCGCCACCCCTCGCCCGGAGGGATGAAGCCAGGCGGGCGCCCCGCGGCGTCAGGCCCCTTGAACAACGAACCACGTTGCCCTGCGGGCCCTTTCTTGCGGTGCATCCCGCCTGGCTTCATCGCGGCATTGTCGGGCTTGGCTTGGCGTTCTACACTGGCCATTCATGCGAGCGCGCCCATGAATCATCCCCTGCCTCCCGACACCGCGAACGAGCCCCTGGCCCCGGGCCAGCGGCTTCCGGAATCCGAGCGAAAGGAATTCAGCCCCGAGGCCCTGGCGGAGATCCAGGCCATCATGGCCAAGTTTCCTGACAAGCTCGCGGCCACGCTGCCGGCCCTGCACATCGCCCAGCGCGAGTTCGGCTTCGTGAGCCTCGCGGCCATGAAGGCCGTGGCCAAGGCCATCGGTATCCCCGAGGGCCACGTCTTCGGCGTCGCCACGTTCTACACGATGTACCAGAAGGCCCCGGTGGGTAAGTTCCACCTGCAGGTCTGCACCAACATCAGCTGCGCCCTGCGCGGCGCCGCCCAGCTGCTGGAGAAGGTCTGCGAGAAGACCGGCGTGAAACCCGGCCAGGGCCCCAGCGCCGACGGCCTGTGGAGCGTGGAGGAGGTCGAGTGCCTCGCCGGCTGCGGCAGCGGCCCCTGCGTGCAGGTGAACCACGACGTCTACGACGAGTTCGTGGACGAGAAGAAGCTCCTCGACGTGATGGAAGCCTGCAAGCGGGGCGACTACCGCCCCTGGGCAAGGTAGGGGGAAGCCATGGCCGCCATTCGCACCAAGCCCGATCCCCAGATCTACACCTTCCCCGGCTTCGGCACGGACAAGTTCCCGAATCTGATGCTCCGCGGCGCGGGAGACCTCGATAACTGGCACCTCAAGGTCTACGAGCAGAAGCACGAGGGCTATGTGGCCATGAAGGCCGCGCTGAAGCTGGAACCCACGGCTGTCGTCGATGAGATGAAGGCCTCCGGCATCCGCGGTCGGGGCGGCGCGGGCTTTCCCTGCGGCCTGAAGTGGTCCTTCATGCCCAAGGACACGCCCGAGCGGAAGTTCACCCGCTACCTGGTCTGCAACGGTGACGAGGGCGAGCCCGGCACCTTCAAGGACCGCGCCATCCTCGAGTACAACCCCCACCAGCTCATCGAGGGCATGATCATCGGCGGCTGGGCCATGCAGTGCAAGCTGGGCTTCGTCTACATCCGCGGGGAGTTCCTCTGGCTCATCGAGAAGCTCGAAGCCGCCCTCCAGCAGGCCCGCGACGCCGGCTACCTCGGCAAGAACATCCTGGGCACCGGCTGGGACTACGACATCCTCGTCTACCGCGGCGCCGGTGCCTACATCTGCGGCGAGGAGACGGCCCTGCTGAACTCGCTGGAGGGCCGCCGCGGCGAGCCCCGCGTGAAGCCGCCCTTCCCGGCGGCCAAGGGCGCCTTCGGCCAGCCCACCACCGTGAACAACGTGGAGACGCTCGCGGCCGTGCCCCCCATCCTCCGCATGGGCGGCGCTGAGTACGCCAAGCTGGGCACCCCCAAGAACACGGGCACCCGCATCTTCGGCGTCAGCGGCCACGTGAAGCGCCCCGGCCTCTTCGAGCTGCCCCTGGGCACGCCCATGGACTTCGTGGTGAACGAGCTGGCGGGCGGCTCCAGCACCGGCAGGAAGCTCAAGGCCATCATCCCCGGCGGCGCCAGCGCCCCCATGTTCGACGAGAAGGACTTCGACTGCCCGCTGGACTTCGACACCGTGAAGGCTCGCGGCTCCATGGCCGGTTCCGGAGGCCTCATCTGCATGGACGAAGACACCTGCATGGTGCAGGCGACGCTCCGCCTGATCCGCTTCTACGCCCACGAGAGCTGCGGCCAGTGCACGCCCTGCCGCGAAGGCTGCAACTGGATGGAGATGGTGCTCTACCGCATCGAGCACGGCGAGGGCCGCATGGAGGACCTGGACCTGCTGGCCAGCCTCACGCCCCGCATCGGCCTGCGGACGCTGTGCCCCCTGGGCGATGCCGCCTGCGGCCCCATGGACTCGGCCCTCCAGAAATTCCGGCACGAGTTCGAGCATCACATCACCCACAAGACCTGCTACGCCACGGGCTCGCGGCTGCTCTCCGGGGTCGGGGCGCACTAGCTTCTTTGCCGTTCCTTGCTTCAAAACGGGCGCCGCTGGCGCCCGTTTTGAAGATGGAATAATGATCCATGCGCATCCTTTGGATCTTCCTCTTCACCGCATTCCTTCAAGCCCAGGACGCCTTCCTGGTGAAGCCCTACCTCCAGCTGGGGAATGCACCGAAAGCGGCTGCCCGGGAGCGCCTGGAGCTGATGTGGCATACAGAGGATCGGGACGCCGCGTGGGCCGTGGAGGTGAGGGCCGCGCGGGGCTGGACCGCGCAGGCCGCTCCGGCCTACAGGCGCCTGGACGCACCGCCCCTTCCCGCGCATCGCATCTACCGCGCCAGCCTGCGGGACCTGGCGCCCGGCGCCCGCACCCCCTACCGCGTGAAGCTGAATGGGACGGTGGTGTTCGAGGCGGAGGCGCGGACACGCAGGCGGGGCTCCCACCGGATGATCGTGTTCGGGGACGCGGCGGACGGATCGAAGGAACAGGCCGCCATCGCCAAGGCCGTGGCGGCCCAGCAACCCGATGCGGTCTTCATCACCGGGGATCTGGTCTACCCCAGGGGGCGCGCCTCGGAATACCGCACGCGTTTCTTCCCCGTCTACAACAGCGAGGCCACGCCTCTGATGCGGTCCGTGCCCTTTCTGGGCGTGCCCGGCAACCATGACGTGCCCTGGGACCTCCAGCGCTGGCCCGATACGCTGGCCTACTTCGCCTGCTGGTCCCTGCCGCTGAACGGACCGGCCCTGAAGCCGGGCGAGCCGAACGCCGCCCCGGCCGTGGCCGGGGTGCACGAGGCCATGGTGGCGGCTTCGGGCCCGGCCTATCCCCGCATGGCCAGCTACAGCTTCGACTACGGCAAGGTGCACTGGACGGTGCTGGATTCCAACATCTACACGGACTGGGGAAGCCCCGCGCTGAGAGCCTGGCTGGAGGCCGATTTGAAGGCCGCCCGGGGCGCCGAGTGGCGCATCGTGGCCCTGCATCATCCCCTGTTCCAGAGTTCGCGCAGCCACATGGACGATCAGTGGATGCGCCCCCTCAGCCCGCTCCTCGAACAGTACGGGGTGGATCTGGTGCTGGCGGGTCACGTCCACAACTACCAGCGCACCGCGCCCCTCCGCTTCAAACCTGCCAAGGTCGGGCCCCGCGGCAAGCCGGTCGCCGGCACCTTCATCGTGGACGAGACCTTCGACGGCAAGACCGCCACGCGTGCGAAGGGCATCCTCCACATCGTGACGGGCGCCGGTGGCGCCGAGCTCTACGACCCCTGGCAGACGGACGCCAGGGCCAGCTGGCAGCCCTGGACCCGAGCCTTCGTCTCCGACAAGCACTCTTTCACGGTGCTGGATGTGGAAGCGAAATCCTTGAAGCTGCGCCAGCTCGATGCCGAGGGACGCGAGCTGGATGCCGTCACCCTGACGAAGTGACCCGGGTGACCTGGCGCCGGCCGGAGGCCAGCGAGTAGGCGTGGATCTTGTGGTTCCGCATCTCGAAGATCCAGGTATCGGCCCAGATGACGTCGGTTTCGACTTTGACGGCGGCCTGGATGGTGTCCTGGACGACCTTCACGGAACCGATTTCGACGCGGAGGTTCGGGTGCTTCCGGAAGGTGGCCTGGAAGAAGGCCCGGATCTGCGGCTTGGACAGAGGGGTGCCCGAGCCGCGGAAGACGGCATCCTCGTCCAGGTGGCGCATCATCCCATCCAGATCCCGGCGGCCATAGGCAGTGAGGAAGGCGACGACGACCTTGGCATTCGCATCGCTGGGCGCGGGAAGAGAGATCGGCGACCGCTGGCACGCGGCCAGGAGCGCGATCACGAGGAGTGCTGTGAGACGGGCTGCGAGCTTCATGGGGCGCTCCGCATGAAACCGAGCCCATGAGCCAGGCGGCTCATGGGCTCAGGTTCCTAACGCCCGAAGGTGATCGTGTAGGTCAGCGGCTTGGGCAGCTTGGGGCTCTTGATGGTGGCGCTCATGGTGAGGGTCCGGCCGTCGGGGCTCAGGCGGAACACGTTGGTGCGCTCGCCTTCGTCGTTCTTGAAGGTCTGGATCATCTGATCCTTGCCGACCTGGGCGGCCACCATGAACTTGTCGCCATCCTCGCGGGTCCAGGGGGCGGCCTTGCCGCCGGGAGGCATGTGGATGGGGGCCCGCTCATCGAACTTCACCACCACCTCCTTGTCGGAGATGGCGATCATCACCTTCTTGTAGGCGGGGTTCACCTTGGTGAGCCGCCCCCGGGCGATGGGCCGCTTGATGAAGTTCATGTCGGCCACGGTGCTGTTGATGGCGGCGGCGATGTCATCGGCCCGGGTCTGGGTCCAGGTGCCGGACAGGGAAGGCTCCTGGGCCGCCAGGGACAGGGCCGCGAGGACGGGAACGAGGAACAGCCGAGCTGCGCGCATGGGGCCTCCGTGGGGTGGGTTGGTGGTCCCAACCATAGCACTCCACCAGGAGAATTGGCCCCGAACGGGGCCAATTCTCCTAAGGGGCCAAGATGGGCGGGTGCCTATCCGATGGTCGCCACCATGACGGCCTTGATGGTGTGCATGCGGTTCTCGGCTTCGTCGAAGACCACGCTGTGGCGGCTGCGGAAGACCTCATCCGTGACCTCCCGGATGTCGTGGCCCAGGGCCTTCTGCTCCTTGGCGAGCTTGGTCTCGAAGTCGTGGAAGGCGGGCAGGCAGTGGAGGAACTTCACATCCGCGTTGCCGGTCTTCTGGATCATCTCCATGGTGACCTTGAAGGGGGTGAGCAGCTTCACGCGCTGGGGGATCTGGTCCTCCTCGCCCATGCTGGCCCACACATCCGTGTAGAGCACGTCGGCGCCCTTCACGGCGGCGTCCACGTCATCCGTCACCTCGATGGTGGCGCCGGTCTCCTCGGCAGCCTTGCGGGCGGCGGCCAGCACGGCCGGATCGGGGGCGAGCTCCTTTGGCCCCAGGGCCACCATGTGCATGCCGGTCTTGGCGGCGCCGTACATCAGGGCGTAGCTCATGTTGTTGCGGATGTCGCCGCAGAAGACGAGCTTCACCTTGTGCAGGGGCTTGGCCACGTGCTCCTCGATGGTGAGGAAGTCCGCGAGGATCTGCGTGGGGTGGTCGGTGTCCGTGAGGCCGTTCCACACGGGCACGCCGCTGTGCTTGGCCAGGGCCTCGACCACTTCCTGCTTGTAGCCGCGGTACTCGATGCCGTCGTAGAAGCGGCCCAGCACCTTGGCGCTGTCCTCAATGGATTCCTTCTTGCCCACCTGGGAGCTGGCGCTGTCCAGGAAGGTGACGTGGGCGCCCTCTTCCAGGGCCCCGACCTCGAAGGCGCAGCGGGTGCGGGTGCTGGTCTTCTCGAAGAGGAGGACGATGTTCTTGCCCTTGAGCAGGTAGTTGAACACGCCCATGCGCTTCTTGGCCTTGAGGTCACGCGAGAGGTCCAGGAGGTAACGCACCTCCAGCGGGGTGAAGTCCATCAGCGTGAGAAAGCTGCGTCCCTTGAGGTTGACGGCCATGGATCCTCCTGAGCGAATCAAGATCCATAGGGTAGCGCCCCAGCCCAGTGACAGCGGTTTGAACGGGGCGGACCGGGAATCCGGTTTACAGACTGTCAGGATCGGGTTGGAGCACCAGCAGCAGCTGCCCCTTGGCGACGGTGTCCCCCGGGGTCACGGCCACTTCCCGGACGTAGCCGTCCGCGGGGGCGGCCAGGTGGTTCTGCATCTTCATGGCCTCCAGGACCAGGAGGCTCTGGCCCCGCCGGACCCGCACTCCAGGCGCTACGAGGACCTCGAGGATGAGGCCGGGGATGACCGCCGCCACGCACCCGGGGTCCTTCGGGATGTAGGGCCGGCGGAGGGCGTACTTCCGGGTGAGGGCGGTCTCGTAGGCGGTGCCGTCCAGGGTGAGGGTGTGGCGTGCGGTCATGGGCGCTTCCTCAGAACGGCGGCACGCCGTGTTTCCGCGTGGGCCGCGGCTCGGCCTTCTGGTCGGAGATCTCCAGGGCATGCAGCAGGAAGTCTCGCGTCTGGCCGGGGGCGATGACGGCGTCCACATGCCCGTTGGCCGCGGCCACGTAGGGGCTGGCGAACTTCTCGGTGTACTCCTTCACCTTCTCCCGGCGGAAGGCGTCGGGATCCGCGGCGGCGGCGATCTCGCCCTTGAAGATGATGTTGGCCGCGCCCTCAGGCCCCATGACCGCGATCTCGGCACAGGGCCAGGCGAAGACGAAGTCGGCGCCCAGGTGGCGGGAGCACATGGCGATGTAGCCGCCGCCGTAGGCCTTGCGGAGGATCACCGTGATCTTGGGGACCGTGGCCTCGCTGTAGGCGTAGAGCAGCTTGGCGCCGTGGCGGATGACGCCTGCATGTTCCTGGTCCACGCCCGGCAGGTAGCCGGGCAGGTCCACGAAGGTGACGAGGGGGATGTTGAAGGCGTCGCAGAACCGGATGAAGCGGGCGGCCTTGTCCGAGCTGTCCACATCCAGGACCCCGGCCAGCACCGACGGCTGGTTGGCCACCAGGCCCACGGTGCGCCCACCCATGCGGGCGAAGCCGACCACGATGTTGGGCGCCCACAGGGCCTGGACCTCCATGAAGTCCGAGCCGTCGCAGACGGCCTGCAGGATGTCGCGCACGTCGTAGGGGCGGTGGGATTCCGAGGGGATGATGTGCTCGAGGTCCTCCTCGGTGCGGGAGGGGCTGACGCCGAATGGATCGGCCTTCTTCCGGTTGTTCCAGGGGATGAAGGTGACCAGGCGCTTCACCTGCTCGAAGCACTCGGCCTCGCTCTCGGCGTAGAAGTGGGCGTTGCCCGAGATCTCGGACTGCACCCGGGCGCCGCCCAGGTCCTCCATGGAGATCTCCTCGCCCAGCACGGTCCGGATGACCTCGGGCCCCGTGATGAACATCTTGGAGATCTTGTCCACGACGAAGACGAAGTCCGTGAGGGCCGGGGAGTAGACGGCGCCGCCGGCGCAGGGGCCCAGGATGATGGAGATCTGGGGGATGACCCCCGAGGCCAGTGTGTTGCGGTAGAAGATCTCGCCGTAGCCCGCCAGGGAGTTCACGCCCTCCTGGATGCGCGCTCCGCCGGAGTCGTTGATGCCGATGAGGGGGATGCCCAGCTTGATGGCATGGTCCATGATCTTGGTGATCTTGCGGGCGTGGGCCAGGCCCAGCGAGCCGCCCGCCACGGTGAAGTCCTGGGCGTAGATGGCCACCGGGTGGCCCATGATCGTGCCCGTGCCGGTGATGACCCCGTCGCCCGGCAGCTGCTTTCCGGCCATGCCGAAGTCGGAGCACTTGTGCTCCACGAAGAGGTCGTATTCATGGAAGGACCCGGGGTCGAGGATGGCCGTGATGCGCTCCCGGGCGAGGAGCTTCCCCTGGGCCGCCTGCTTCCTGGCCGCCTCCGGATGGGGGTCCGTGGCCCTGGCGTGCCGTGCGGCGTGGTCCTTGAGCTTCCTGGGCAGGGACATGGGCGATCCTTCATGGGGGCCGGCGCGTAATCCGGTGGGGCGGGCTCTCAAAAAGCTGACCCATGCATCATAAATGAACCCGGACGGCGGAATCTGCGGCATGGATCACGGATTCCGGTGGCCGGGGGGTCCCCCCGGCCCGGGCTTGGCCGTATAGTCAGGTCCACCCTCTCCTCCCATCCGGCCTGATTCCCTCTCGGAGGCATGCATGCGGCCCTTGAAGCACCTGCTCGAAGGCAAGCGACCCCTGGTGTCCGTGGGACCCGACGACACCGTCCTCACCGCCCTCGACCTCCTGGCCCGCCACGACATCGGGGCGCTGCTGGTGCTGGAGCAGGGCCGGCTGGTGGGGATCTTCTCGGAGCGGGACTACGCCCGGAAGATCATCCTCAAGGGCAAGACCTCCAAGGACACCCCCGTGCGGGAGATCATGAGCGACCGCGTGAGCTGCGTGACCCTGGGCGAGACCGTGGAGGAGTGCATGGCCCTCATGACGGGCAAGCACATCCGCCACCTGCCGGTGCTGGGGGAGGACAACGCGGTGCTGGGCATCCTCTCCATCGGCGACCTGGTGAAGGAGACGATCTCCGAGCAGAAGTTCACCATCGACCAGCTGGTGCACTACATCCAGAACTGACAGGACCCCGCATCCGCGGGGCCCTGCGATCAGAAAACCGGGCTCAGCCCTTCTTCTTGGATGCCTCGCGCCAGGCGGCGATGAGCTTGGCTTCCTGTTCGGCACTGGGGCCCGCGAGCCTGGTGCGGCCCTTCTCCACCTTCTCCTGGGTCTTGTACCAGGCGAGGGTGTCCTTCACGGTGTCCAGGGCGGGGCGGAAGCGCAGGCCGGCCTTCACGGCGCGGTCATTGCGCCAGGTGTGGAAGCCCTTGGTCTCGCCGGCGTAGGGGGCCCAGATGGGGAACTCGAGGTCCTTCTGCTGGGCCAGGTAGTCGGTGGGAATCCAGACCGGCTTGGCGGTGGGGTTCCCGGCCTTCTGGAAGGCCTCCACCAGGCGGCCCCAGGCCAGGCGCTTCTCGGGACCGCAGGCATTGAAGGTGCCCACGGTGCCCTGCTCGACCAGGTGCACCAGCCAGGCGGCCAGGTCGCGGACATCGATGATCTCCACGGGATCGGCGGGAGTGCCGGGCACGGCGAGTTCGCCGCCCTTGTCGAAGCGCACGGGCCAGTAGGTGAAGCGGCCCGTGGGGTCGTCAGGCCCCACGATGTAGCCGGGCCGGATCACGGCGGTGCGGCCCGGCAGGGCCTTCTGGGCCGCCTGCTCGCAGAGGGCCTTGAGGCCGCCGTAGTTCTGGTATTCCTTCCCCATCTCCTCGACGGCGGGGTCGGCCAGGGTGGCCAGGGGCGCGTCCTCGGTGCCGTTCTCGGGGTTGGGTTCCTTGTAGGCGCTGATGCTGGAGATGATGAGGTACTGCTTCACGTGCGGCGCCAGCAGGCCGGCCGAGGCGGCCACCATGCGCGGGTAGTAGGCGCTGTTGTCGATGACGGCATCCCAGCTGCGGCCTTCCAGGGCCTTCAGGCCCTCGCCCTTCTTCGGATCGCGGTCGCCGTGCAGCTTCTCCACGCCGGGGAAGAGGCCGGGCCGCGTCTTGCCGCGGTTGAACATGGTGATCTGGTGCCCGTGGGCCTGCGCGATCTCGATGGTGGCGGGCCCCAGGAAGCCTGTGCCGCCCAGGATGAGGATCTTCTTCGGGGCGACCTTCCCGGCGGGCTTGGCGGACAGGTCCAGGCCCGTGGCCGCCAGGGCCGAGGCGGTGGCGGACCACTGGAGGAACTCGCGGCGGGAGACGGTCATGGAAACCTCCGGCGGGAAGGGTGGGATGGATGCATCGTGAATCGATATATACTCCTTCCATTCGCATCCGCAACATCTTTTCCGGACCGCTCATGACGCCCGCCCGCCTGCTCCGCCGCCTGGTCCTGCTCGAGGAGGGCGAGGCCCCGGCGCTGCTCTGGTCGGCGCTGTACTTCTTCCTGCTGCTCTTCGGCTTCTACCTGCTGCGGCCGGTGCGGGAGGCCATCGGCATCGCCCGGGGCGCCGACAAACTGCCCTGGCTGATGACAGGCACGCTGATCGCCATGGTGCTGGCGAACCCCTCCTTCGCCGCCCTGGTGTCGAAACTGCCGCGGAAGCGCTTCATCCCCTGGGCCTACCGTTTCTTTGCGCTCAACATGCTGGGCTTCTTCCTGGCCTTCTGGCTGCTGCCGAACCATGGCGGCGCGGGGCTGGGCTACGCCTTCTACATCTGGCTCAGCGTCTTCAATCTCTTCGTGGTGTCTGTGTTCTGGGGCCTGATGTCCGATGTGTGGTCCGAGGTCCAGGGCAAGCGGCTCTTCGGCTTCATCGCCACCGGCGGCACCCTGGGCGCCATCGCGGGCGCCGCCATGACGGGCGCGCTCACCAAGGGGATCTCCCTGGGCGGCTTCGTCCTGAAAGTGGACCCCCTCTCGCTGCTGCTGCTCTCCATGCTGACGCTGGAGCTGGCCGTGCAGTGCGTGAAGCGCCTGGCGGCGATCTTCGCCCTGGGCGACGTCGCCCATGGGGCGCGCGAGCCGGGCCCCGGCCTGCTGGAGGGCCTGCGCCTCATCGCGACCTCGCGCTACCTCCAGCTCATCTGCGCCTACATGCTGCTCTTCACCATCACCAGCACCTTCCTCTACCTGCAGCAGGGCGCCATCGTGGCGCGGGCCTTCGCCGGCACCGCCGCGCGGACGGCGGCCTTCGCCCGCATCGACCTCTGGGTGAACGTGCTGACGCTGGCCACGCAGGTGTTCCTCACGGGCCGCATCATCACCAGGCTGGGCATCCCCTTCGTGCTCTCGATCCTGCCGGTGCTGAGCCTGGCGGGTTTCGGCGCCCTCTGGGCCTGGCCCACCTTCGGTGTGATGGCCCTGTTCCAGGTGCTGCGCCGGGGCCTGCACTACGCCGTGGACCGGCCCGCCCGGGAGATCCTCTACATCCAGCTGGGGCCCGAGGAGCGCTACAAGTCGAAGCCCTTCATCGACACCTTTGTCTACCGCGGCGGCGACCTGCTGGGTGTGTGGGCGCCCACGGCCTTCGCCGCCCTGGCCATCCCCGTGGGGCTGGCGGCGGTGGGCTGCTCGGGCCTCTGGCTGGGCAGCAGCGCGGCCCTGGGGCGGCGGGTGGCATTAAACAGGCAGACCGAGGATCCTCGTTGACTTTCCGCCATCTTCGCGGATGATGTCTGACATGGTTCGCCTGTCTGGACAGTTCCTCTGTGCCTCGCGTCTGGTCGCGACGGGCACGGCCATGTCCCGCCAGATGATGACCACCAACGGTACCATTACGCCCACGGTTTCGCGCGGCGCCTGACCTGATCCCTTCTTTCAGACCCGGCCCCGCGCACCCCGCGGGGCTTTCTGCATTGAGCCACCGGAGTCCCCATGTCATCCGCCCCCATCCGCGTCATGAAATTCGGCGGCACCAGCGTCGCCGGCGCCGCGCGCCTCCGCGCCGTGGCGGACCTGGTGGCCGCCGCCCGGGCCACGCACCGTGTCTGTGTCGTGGCCTCGGCCATGGCCGGGGTGACGAACCTGCTGGTGAACGAGGGCCGCGTGCCCGACCGGGCGTCGGCGGACCGGGTCATGGATCGCTTCCGCGAGGTCCACGCCGAGGTGGTGGAGGCCCTGGCGGCGGAGCTGGGCGGTGGCGTGGTTCCCCTGCGCGCGGAGCTGGATGAACTGGAGACTCTGGGCCGTCGCCTGCTCCACGGCATGGCCCTGCTGGAGGAGGGGCCGCCCTCGGTGCTGGCCCAGGTGGCGAGCCTGGGCGAGCGGGCCTCCTGCGCCATCCTCGTGGCCCTGCTGGCGGCCCGGGGCCTGCAGCCCCGCTACCTCGACCCCGTGGCGCATGTCCGGGTGGAGGGTGACCCCCTCCAGGCCCGCCCCTGCCTGGCGGAGACCGGGGCCCGCTTCGCCGCGGTGAAGGCGAGCGATGGCGGCCTCTGGGTGCTGCCGGGCTTCTTCGGCGGCGACGCCCAGGGACGTATCCTGTCCCTGGGGCGGGGCGGGTCCGACCACAGCGCGGCCCTGGCCGCCGCGGCCCTGGGCGCAGACCTGCTGGAGATCTGGACCGACGTGATCGGCCTCTACAGCGCCGACCCCAAATTGGTGCCCGAGGCCTTCCCCCTGCCCGAAGCCAGCTTCGAGGAGGCCATGGAGCTCTCCTTCTTCGGCGCCAAGGTGCTCCACCCGAAGACCATCCCCCCCGTGCGCGAGCGGGGCATCCCCGTGCGGGTGTGCAGCAGCTTCGATCCCACCCACCCCGGCACCGTGATCCGCGAGGCGGTGCCGCCGCCCCCCAGCGGCGTGCGGGGCATCTCCTTCCTGCGGGGCCTGTCGGTGGTGAACCTCACGGGGCCGGGCATGCCGGGCGTGCCGGGCATCGCGGGTCGCGTGTTCGGCGCCCTGGCGCGCAAGGGCATCTCCGTGGTGCTCATCACCCAGAGCTCGTCGGAGCTGTCCATCTGTTTCGCCGTGCGGCGGGCGGATGGGCCCGGCGCAATGGCGGCCATCCAGGAAGCCTTCCCCGCGGAGCTGGCGGCGGGCTTCCTGGATCCCCTGGACCTGCGCGAGGGCCTCTCCGTCCTCAGCATCGTGGGCGACGGCATGCGCACCCGGCCGGGCATCGCGGGCACCTTCTTCGATGCCCTGGCGGAAGTGGGCTGCAACGTGGTGGCCATCGCCCAGGGGGCCAGCGAGCGCATCATCTCCGCCGTGGTGGAGGAGACGGAGGGGGCCCGGGCCCTGCCGCACATCCACCGGCGCTTCTTCCAGACCCAGGTGGTGGTGGACGTGCACCTCCTGGGGGCCGGCCACGTGGGCGGCAGCCTCCTGGGCCAGATCCAGCGACAGCAGGCCAAGCTGGCCGGGCAGGGCCTCGACCTGCGGGTGGCGACCATCGCCACCAGCCGCCGCATGCGCCTGGATCCCAAGGGGCTCGACCTGGACCACTGGCGCGAGGACCTGGCCCAGGGAGAAGCCACGGACCTGGACCGCCTGATGGCGGTGGTCCGCAACGGCCCGCCCGCCCTGTCCGTGCTGGTGGACTGCACCACCAGCGGCGAGCTGGCGGCGCGGTATCCCGAACTGTTCGATGCGGGCTTCCACGTGGTCACCGCCAACAAGAAGGCCAACAGCGCGTCCCAGGCCTTCTACCGCGAGCTGCGGGAGCGCTCCTCGAAGCGGGGCCTGCGCTTCCTCTACGAAGCCAACGTGGGCGCGGGCCTGCCCATCATCGACACGGTGAAGAACCTGGTGCTCACCGGCGACCGCGTGCTGCGGGCCGAGGGCATCCTCTCGGGTTCCATGTCGTACATCCTGGGCCTCCTGGGGGACGGCGTGCCGCTGTCCGAGGCCGTGCGCTCCGCCAAGGAGAGCGGCTTCACCGAGCCCGATCCCCGCGACGACCTCAGTGGCATGGACGTGGCGCGCAAGCTCCTCATCCTGGCCCGGGAGCTGGGGATGGAACTGGAACTGGCCGACGTGGAAGTGGAGGGCCTGCTGCCCGCGGCCTTCGACGCCAGCGGCGACATTCCGTCCTTCATGGCCCGGCTGCCGGAGCTGGACGCGCCCTTTCGCGAGCGGCTGGCGGCCCTGAAGGCCGAAGGAAAGGCCCTGCGCTATGTGGGCTCCCTTTCGGACAGTGGCTGTCGCGTCGGCCTGCTCCCGGTGGACGCGGAGCACCCCTTCATGGCCATCAAGGGCGGAGAGAACGCCTTGGCCCTGCTCACGGAGCGCTACCAGCCCCACCCCATGGTCATCCGGGGCTACGGCGCGGGCGCGGAGGTGACGGCTGCCGGCGTGCTGGCGGATGTGCTGCGCCTGGTGCCCCCGGGCGCCCGGCCCTCGCGGCGGAGGTCCGCATGACGGAACGGGAGCTTCCACCGGCGGGGGTCACGGCCTACGCCCCCGCCAGCATCGGCAACTTCGCCGCGGGCTTCGACCTGCTGGGCGCGGCCCTGGCGCCCCTGGACGGCAGTCTGCTGGGCGACTTCGTGCACGCCTCGTTTGCGCCGGAGGCCTCCTTCCGGCTGGAAGGTCCTTTCGCCGGCGCCCTGGCCGGCGATGCCCGCCCCAATCTGGTCCTGCGGGCCGCGGGCCTCTATCAGGAGGCGCTCATGGCCCTGGGCCGCCCGGCCGGTCCCTTCGCCCTGCGGCTGGAGAAGCGGTTGCCCGTGGCCAGCGGCCTGGGCTCCAGCGCCAGCTCCATCGTGGCCACCCTGGCGGCGCTCCAGGCCCTCTGTGGCGAGCCCCTCGGCGTGTCCGAGCTGCTGGAGCTGGCCGGGCGGGCGGAGGGCAGCACCAGCGGCGGCATCCACCTGGACAACGTGGCGCCCTCCCTGCTGGGCGGGCTCCAGCTGGCGGTGCCTGGGCGGGACGGGAGGCCCGCGGCCCGGCGCCTGCCCTGGCCGGCAGAGCTGCTCCTCGTGGTGGTCCATCCCGAGTACCAGCTGGCCACGGCGCAGAGCCGGGCGGCCCTGCCGGAGCGTCCGGCCTGGGGGGACACGGTGGACTTTGCCGGCAACCTCGGGGGCTTCGTCCACGCTCTGCACACCGGCGACCGGGCCCTGCTGGCCCGCTGCCTGCGCGATCCCCTGGTGGAGGCCCACCGCGCCCCCCTGGTGCCGGGTTTCCGGGCCGCCCAGGCCGGGGCCCTCGCCGCCGGGGCGCTCGGTTGCACCCTGTCAGGCTCCGGCCCCTCCGTCTTCGCTGTGGCAGAGGAGGAAGAGGGCGCGCGGGCCATCGCCGCGGCCCTCCAGCAGGGCTTCGCCAAGGCCGGCCTCTCCGGCCGCGCCTGGGTCTGCACCCTGGACCTGGAAGGCGCCCGCATCCTGTCCCCCGTGCCCCGCCATCTTCTTCTCGAGGCCCACCCATGAAGCTCGCGAGCACCCGGACTCCCGCCCTCCGGGCCACCTTCCTGGAAGCCGCCCGGAGGGGCCTGGCGCCGGATGGAGGTCTCTTTGCCCCCGTCGAGGTCCCCCGGTTCGCAGACGCGGCGGACCTGCTGAAGCTGGATTTCCAGGCGCGATCCGCAGAGATCCTCCACCGCTTCCTGGGCGATGAGCTGTCCCGCTCCGACGTGGAGGGACTGGTGCGCTCCGCCTTCACCTTCCCCGCGCCCCTGGTGCCCGTGCGGCCCGGGCTCTCCGCCCTGGAGCTCTTCCACGGGCCCACCCTGGCCTTCAAGGACTTCGGGGCCCGCTTCCTCGCCCGGGTGCTGGCCCTCGATGCCGGAACGACGCCGCGCACGGTGCTGACGGCCACCTCCGGCGACACCGGCGCCGCCGTGGCCTGTGCCTTCCTCGGCCTGCAGGGGGTGCGCGTGGTGGTGCTCTATCCCGCGGGCCGCGTGTCGCCCCTCCAGGAGCGCCAGTTCGCCACCTGCGGCGGCAACGTGCTGGCCCTGGCGGTGGACGGCGTCTTCGATGACTGCCAGCGCCTGGTGAAGGGTGCCTTCGAGGATCCCGATCTGGTGAGCCGCCAGGGCCTCACGTCCGCCAACAGCATCAACATCGCCCGGCTCCTGGCGCAGCTGCTGTATTACTACGAGGCTGCGGCCCAGGTCGGGGGTGATGCCCCGCGGGTGGTGGCGGTGCCCAGCGGGAACTTCGGCAACCTCTACGCGGGCCTGCTGGCCCAGGCCACGGGCGCACCCATCCACCGCTTCGTGGTGGCCACCAACGCCAACCGCGTGGTGCCGGACTACCTCGACACGGGCGAGTACCGCCCCCGCCCCTCCGTGGCCACGCTCTCCAACGCCATGGATGTGGGCGCCCCCAGCAACTGGGAGCGCATCCACGCCTTATTCCGCGGGGATCACGACGCCATGGCCGCAGCCCTGCGCTGGGGCGTCCGCAGCGATGCGGAGACGCGGCAGACCATCCTCGATCTCGACCGCGAAGGCTACCTGGCGGATCCCCACGGCGCCGTGGCCTGCGGTGTGCTCCAGGCGCAGCTGCGCGAGGGCGAGCAGGGCATCTTCCTGGCCACCGCCCACCCCGCCAAGTTCTGCGAGTCCCTGGAGCCCACCCTGGGCCGGGAGATCCCGCTGCCCAGGGCCCTAAGCGACCTGCTGGCGAAGCCCCTGCTCTGCGAGCCTCTGGCTGCGGACCAGGCGGCCCTGAAGCGGCGGCTGCTGTGAGGGCTCCCCGGCCCGGCGAGACTTCCCCGGCCATGGCAGTTCCCATCGGGCGCTGACTATACTGGCCTACCCTGAGGAAGATGCGGGAGGTCGTGACATGCCGCTTGCGGACGCCAGGCCAACCCCCCCGGAGCCCGATTTCAGGCTCCTCTTCCAGTCGCTGCCCGGGCTGTACCTGGTCCTGGATCCCAGCCTGGTGATCCTGGGGGTCAGCAACGCCTACCTTGCGGCCTCCCTGACCCGGCGGGAGGACATCCTCGGCCGGGGCGTCTTCGAGGTGTTCCCGGACAATCCGGATGATCCGGCCGCGACCGGCGTGGCCAACCTGCGGGAGTCGCTCCAGCGCGTCCTCGCCCTCAAGCGGCCCGATGCCATGGCCGTGCAGAAGTACGACATCCAGCGGCCCGCCTCGGAGGGGGGAGGCTTCGAGCCCCGCTACTGGAGCCCGCTGAACGCCCCGGCCCTGTCCCCGGATGGCGAGGTGCGATTCATCCTCCATCGGGTGGAGGACGTGACGGAGTTCGTGCGGCTCAAGGAGGCCCATTGGGCCCAGGGCCATCTGGCGGACGAGCTGAGGGACCGTGCCTCCCAGGTGGAGGCGGAGATCTTCCAGCGGGCCCAGGAGATCCAGGAGGCGAACCGGCAGCTGCGGGACCTCCAGGCCCACCTCGAGGCGCGGGTGGAGGCCCGCACGGCGGAGCTCCAGCAGGCGAACGAGGCGCTGCTGCACAGCGAGGAGCAGCTCCGCCAGTCGCAGAAGATGGAGGCCGTGGGCCGGCTGGCCGGCGGCATCGCCCACGACTTCAACAACCTGCTGACGGTGATCTTCGGTGCTTCCGAGGTGCTGGAGATGGACCTCCCGGAGAACCCGCACCTGCAGGCGATCCGGCAGGCCTCCGAGCGGGCGGCGAGCCTGACCCGGCAGCTCCTAACCTTCAGCCGCCAGCAGATCCTGGCTCCCCGGGCCCTGGACCTCAACGGGGTGCTGCAGGGCATCAGTCCGATCCTGAGGCGGCTCCTGGGCGAGGACATCGAGATCAAGATCCTCTGCCCGCAGGGCCTGGGGAAGGTTTTCGCGGATCCCAGCCAGATCGAACAGGTGATCCTGAACCTGGCGATCAATGCGCGGGACGCCATGCCGGAAGGCGGGAAGCTCACCCTCGAGACGGCCAATGTCGATCTCGACGAGGCCTATGCGGCGGAGCACCTGGGCGTGGTTCCGGGGCCCCATGTCATGGTGGCCGTCAGCGACACGGGGCTGGGCATGGACAAGGCCACGCAGGGGCGCATCTTCGAGCCGTTCTTCACGACGAAGGAGCGGGGGACGGGCCTCGGCCTCGCCACGGTCTTCGGGGTCGTGAAGCAGAGCCGGGGGCACATCTGGCTCTACAGCGAGGTCGGCGTGGGGTCGACCTTCAAGATCTATTTCCCGGAGATCCGCGAGAAGGACTGCCCGGAAGCCTCCGAGGCCTCCGCCCTGCCGGCCGATGAGGGCGGCAACGAGACCATCCTGCTGGTCGAGGACGAGGACCAGGTGCGCGAAGTGACGGGGAGCGTGCTGCGGCAGGCGGGCTATACCGTCCTGGAGGCGCGGAACGGGGACGAGGCCCTGGCCCTGTGCGCCCAGCACGCCCAGTGCGCGGGCCGGATCCACCTGCTCCTCACCGACGTGATCATGCCGGGGATGAATGGGCGCCAGGTTTCCGAGCAGGTGCTCGTGCATCACCCGGGCCTGGCGGTCCTGTTCATGTCGGGCTACACCGACGATGCCATCCTGCGCCATGGCGTGCTGGAGGCCCAGGTGCCCTTTCTCCAGAAACCCTTCACGCCCTCGAAGCTCAGGATCAAGGTGCGGGAGGCACTGGCCTGGGCAGCCCGGCAGGCCTGAGCCGACGGGCGGGCCGAGGCCTCACCAGAGGGCGTAGGGGACCTCGCGGTGCCACTGCCCGCCCGGGAGGCCGTGACGCGTGATCTCGTTGGAGGCCAGGTCGAAGGTGTAGGCCTGCCGGAAGGGCTTGAAGCGGCTGGTGCAGTAGAGACGCAGGTAGCGGGCCTGGGCGAGCGCCGAGCCGCGCATCTGGATCCAGGTCCCGTCGAAGCAGGCCGCGTGGACCAGCACCTGCTCACCCACGGCCGGGTCCTGATCCACCAGCCGGAACTGGGGGTCGTCGAGGATGGCCTGCAGCACCTGGGTGTAGGGACGGGTGCCCCTCAGGGCCTCGTGGTCCTCGGCCGCCTGCTTGACCTGGCTGCGGCCGGCCTCGGTGTCGGCCAGGGTGGAGAACCAGAGGTTGCCGAGCCAGCCGAAGAACCAGAGATCCCCCAGGCTGCGCCAGAGCGGGCCCAGGCCGCTGCCCGAGTCCACCACGCTGAAGCTGGTCTCAGAGGCCATCGGCGATGAGCACTGCGGGCACGAAGGGCAGGTCCCTGGCCTCGGCGGGGGTCTTCATGCCCCAGAGGGCCAGGCGGTCCGCGTAGGGGGCCCAGAGCTCAGGCTTGGCCTTCACGGCCCTGAGGGGCGGGTGGAGCCACAGGGCCCCGGGCAGGTCCGCCAGCTCCTCGGCCGACAGCTCCAGGGCCTCGTCCGTCTCCCACAGGAAGCCGCAGCGGGCGGTCTCGCAGGCGGCCCAGAGCTGGAGGACCTCGCTGTGCTCGAAGCTGCTGAAGAGCACGCGGTCCAGGGCCTCGGCGGCCTCCACGGTGGCCAGGGCCTGCTGCCAGCCGGGTTCGCCCTTCAACTCCACGTTGATGAGTTTCGCGGGCAGCTCCAGCACATCCGCCAGGCGGGGCAGGGGCTCGCCATTCTTCAGGGGCGGCAGCTCGGCGATCTTCATCTTCCGCAGGAGACCCGAGCCATTGGCGGTGCGGGCCAGGTCGTCGTCGTGCAGCACGGCGCAGACGCCGTCGCGGGTGGGCTGCACGTCCAGCTCGAAACCCGCCATGCCCGCGGCCAGCGCCGCGCGGAAGGCCTCCATGCTGTTCTCCAAGTGCTTCGCGGACAGGCCGCGGTGGCCGAGGACCAGCGACTGCTTGGACATGGGAACCCCCTTCAGAGCACTTTGCCAGGGTTGAAGATGCCATGCGGATCCAGTGCCTGCTTGAGCGCTCGGAGCGCCCGGATCTGGCCGGGATCGGACAGGGACAGGAAGGCCTCGCGCTTGGACAGGCCGATGCCGTGCTCGCCGCTGAGCGTGCCGCCGAGCGACAGGGCCAGGCGGAAGAGGTCCATGAGTTGCTGGTCCAGCTCGGCGGGATCGGCCTCGCCGGCCCCCAGCAGGTTCACATGCAGGTTGCCGTCGCCCAGGTGGCCATAGGTGACACTGGGGATGGCCAGGCGCTCCAGGCCTGCGAAGAACTCCCGCAGTCGGCTGCGGGGCACCACGATGTCCTCGCTGACCTTCTTGGGGTGGCGCTCCTTGAGGAAGGCGCTGGTCATGCGGCGCACGGCCCAGATGCCCGCCCGCTGGCGTGCGTCCGAGGCGATCTCCAGGCTCTCGGCCATGGGGCCCAGCAGGTCCATGAGGCCTTCGAGGAAAGGGCCGAAGGTGCAGCCGCGGTCATCGAACTCCAGGATCGCCAGAGCCTCGCCGGGCAGGCGCCGGGCCTCATCGGGGCCATGGGCGCGCAGCTCCGCCAGCACGGCGGGATCGAAGAACTCGAAGGCGCTGGGCAGGTAGCCGGCGCCGCAGAGCCGGCCCGGCAGGTCCAGCAGATCCTCCCAGCGCTTCGCGGGCAGCAGCAGGGTGGCGTGCTCCCGGGGCAGGGGCGTGAGGCGCAGGGTGGCGCCCACGATGAAGCCGAAGATGCCTTCGCTGCCGATGAGCAGCTGGCCCAGGGCGGGGCCCGCGTTGGCTTTCACGCTGTGGATGCCGAAGGTGTGGACTTCGCCATCCTCCAGCACGGCGTCCACGGACAGCACCCAGTGGCGGGTCATGCCGTACTTGCAGGCGTTGGGCCCGCCCGCATTGGTGGCCAGCGTGCCGCCCAGGGCACAGCTCTCCCAGGAGTTCGGGTCCGGCGGGTAGAAGAGGCCCCCGGCCGCCGCCGTGGCCTTCACCTCGCGCAGGGGGGCGCTGGCGGGGGCGCTGAGACAGAGATCCTGGGGCGACAGCAAAAGCTCGCCGCGCCAGGCGGAGAAGTCCACCACGACGGCGTGCTCCCCCATGGGCACGCAACCGCCCGCCTTGCCCGTGCCCGCGCCCCGGGGCACCAGGCCGAAACCCTCGGCCTTGGCCAGGCGCACCAGCTCCTTCAGGGCCGCGGGACCCTTGGGCCACACCACGGCCAGAGGCAGGTCCCCCTGTACGTGGGATTCATCGCGGCGGTATGGTTCCAGGGCCTCCGGGTCCGCGAGGACCGTGGCATCAGGGAGATCCGGAAACCGGGTCATGGGCCAGGGGCGTTCAGGAGACCAGGGTGCCCACGGGCTCGCCCTTCACGGCGGCCACCAGGTTGCCGGGCTTGTTCATGTCGAAGACGAGGATGGGCAGCTTGTTTTCCATGCAGAGGGCGATGGCGGAGGCGTCCATGACCCGCAGGCCCTTCTCCAGCACGTCCTGGAAGCAGATGCGGTCGAAGCGGGTGGCGGCGGGATCCTGCTTGGGGTCGGCGGTGTAGATGCCGTCCACGTTGGTGGCCTTCATCACCACCTCGGCGCAGATCTCGTTGCCGCGCAGGGCCGCAGCGGTGTCCGTGCTGAAGTAGGGGTTGCCCGTGCCCGCGCCGAAGATCACCACGCGGCCCTTCTCCAGGTGGCGGGTGGCCCGGCGGCGGATGTAGCTCTCGGCCACCTTGGGCATCTCCAGGCCCGACAGGGTGCGGGTGTGGACGCCCTTGTGCTCCAGGGCGTCCTGGAGGGCCAGGGCATTGATCATGGTGGCCAGCATGCCCATATGGTCGGCGGTGGTGCGGTCCATGCCCTTGGTGGCGCCCGCCACGCCGCGGAAGATGTTGCCGCCGCCGATGACGAGGCCCACCTCCACGCCCAGTTCCCGGATGGCCTTCACCTGATCGGCGATCATGTTCACCACCGCCGGGTCGATGCCGTACTTCTGCTCGCCCATGAGGGCTTCGCCGGAGAGCTTGAGGAGGATGCGCTTGAATTTCATGGATTCTCCGTGCGGAGGTCGATGGGCTGATCCTACCTACAAAAAGGGCGGCCGGAACGGCCGCCCTTTTTGTAGCAGGTTAAAACCTACTTGGCGGCGGCGACTTCCGCGGCGAAGTTCTCGCTGCGCTTCTCGAGGCCCTCGCCCATGACGTACTTGGTGAAGCGGCGGATGCTGAGCTTCTCGCCGATCTCCGCGGTCTTCTGGGACAGGTACTGCTGGATGGTGAGGTCGGGGTTCATGATGAACGGCTGTTCGAGGAGGCAGACCTCCTTGAAGATGCTGTTCATCTTGCCTTCGACGATCTTCTCCACGATGTTCGCGGGCTTGCCGGTGGCCAGGGCCTGCTCCATGGCGATGCGCTTCTCGGTGTCGAGGAAGTCCTGGGTGACCTCCTCCTTGGTGACGAAGCGGGGCGCGGGATCGGCGGCCGCGATGTGCATCGCGATCTCCTTCACCAGGCGCTGGAAGGCCTCGTTGCGGGCGACGAAGTCGGTCTCGGCGTTCACTTCCACCAGCACGCCCACGCGGCCGCCGGGGTGGATGTAGGCCTCCACGATGCCTTCGGCGGCGATGCGGTCGGCCTTCTTGGCGGAGGCGGCCATGCCCTTCTTGCGGAGCCACTCGATGGCCTGCTCCATGTCGCCGTTGTTCTCTTCCAGGGCCTTCTTGCAGTCCATCATGCCGAGGCCGGTCTTCTCGCGCAGCGTCTTCACGTCATTGGCGGTGAATGCCATGTCATCTCCTGGATCGTAGGGGCTTCAGACCATCAGCCATCAGCGGGCGGACCCTCTGATGGCTGACGAAGGTAGTGGGGGAGGGTCTAGCCCTCGACTTCCATCTTTTCGGCCATCATCTTCTTCATGTCCTCGGTGTCGCCCTTGTCGCGGAAGGACTGGCGGCCCTCGAGGATGGAGTCGGCCACGCGCTCGGAGAAGAGCAGGATAGAGCGGATGGCGTCGTCATTGGCGGGGATCACGTAGTCGATCATGTCGGGATCGCAGTTGGTGTCCACGATGCCCACCACCTTGATGCCGAGCTTCTTGGCCTCTGTGACGGCGATGTCCTCGCGGTGCGGATCGATGACGAAGATGACCTCGGGCAGCGAGCGCATGTCGCGGATGCCGTGGAAGCTGGCTTCCAGCTTCAGGCGGGTGCGGTTCAGCGTGAGCAGCTCCTTCTTGGAGAGCAGGGCCGTGCGGGCGGGATCCGCCAGGGTGGCTTCGATCTCGCGGAACTTCTCGAGGCTCTTCTTGATGGTGGCGAAGTTGGTCAGCATGCCGCCCAGCCAGCGGTTGTTGACGTAGAAGGCGCCGCAGCGGGCCGCCTGCTCGGCGATGAGCTCCTGGGCCTGGGGCTTGGTGGCCACGAAGAGGAAGTTCTTCCCCTCGCCGGCGGCCTTGGTCAGGAAGTTCGCGGCCGTGTTCCAGAGGCGCAGGGTCTTCTGGAGGTCGATGATGTAGATGCTGTTGCGGGCCCCGAAGATGTACTTCTTCATCTTGGGGTTCCAACGCTTGGTCTGGTGTCCGAAGTGGGCACCGGCCTCGAGGAGTTCCTTCATCTGGATGGCAGCCATGCTGGCCTCCCTGGTCAAGCGGCGATGGTCGAAGGACGCCGCGGGTGGGATGAAAGGCGTTGGGTTGGATCCCTCGGCCCGAGTCGTCCGCGAACTGATGCGGACCGGAAAAGCGGAAGGGGGACCCGAAGATCCCCCTTCCAGAGAAACAGACTAGCGCTTGCTGAACTGGAAGCGGCGACGGGCGGCCTTGCGACCGGGCTTCTTGCGCTCCTTCATGCGGGGGTCGCGGGTCAGGAGACCGGCGCCGCGCAGGAGGGACTTCAGCTGCTCGTTGTAGCCCAGCAGGGCGCGGGAGATGCCCATGCGGATGGCCGAGGCCTGGCCGGCAGGGCCGCCGCCGCACACGCTGATGATCATGTCGAACTTGCCGTCGAGGTCGGCCAGCACCAGGGGCTGGTGGACCATCATGCGGAGCACGGCATTGGGGAAGTAGCTCTCGAGGCTGCGGCCGTTGACGGTGATCTTGCCGGTGCCGGGACGGAGGAAGGCGCGGGCGGCCGCGCTCTTGCGGCGACCGGTTCCGTAGTTCTGGGAAATGGCCATGGGTTCCTCGCCTCTACTTCTGGATGGTCAGGATCTGGGGCTGCTGGGCGGCCTGCTCGTGGTCAGGGCCGGCATAGACCTTGAGCTTGCGGTACATCGCCCGGCCGAGGGGGCCCTTGGGCAGCATGCCCTTGACCGCGCTCTCGATGATGCGCTCGGGGAAGGTGGTCTTCATCACCTCCGCACGGACTTCCTTCATGGAGCCGGGCTGGGTGGTGGTGCGGCGGTACATCTTCTGCACGCCCTTCTTGCCGGTCAGCACCGCCTTCTCGGCGTTGATGACGATGACGTGGTCGCCGGTGTCGAGGAAGGGCGTCCAGGTCGGCTTGTTCTTGCCGGAGAGGACATCCGCGACGGCGGTGCTCAGGCGGCCCACGGGAATGCCGGTGGCATCCACCAGGAACCACTGGCGCTTCAGATCGTTGGCTTTCGGGAAGTACGTGCTCATGGCCTGCTCCGGGATCTCGGTCGGGCTGCGGAGACACCACCCCAGGGGTGGCGAGTCCACAGAAGGGAAAGCTTATCGTTGAGGGGCCGGGGGGTCAAGCCGGGATTTCGGCAAGCCGCCACAGCTCCTGCGCGATGCGCGAGGCGCCCAGGCCGTCCACCAGCGCCATGCCGTCGCGGACCTGCTCCTGCCGGTTGTCCTGGCCCTCGGGGCCCAGCCACTGGGCCAGGGCCTCCCGCACGATGGGCAGGTCGGCCTCGGGACCCACGCCCAGGTCGAAGCAGCCGTTGGCCAGGGCCAGATCCGCGAGGATGTTGTGCTGCCGGTCGTTCTGCCCCCAGACCGTGGCCGGGATGCCCATGCACAGGGCCTCCGCCAGGGTCACTCCGGCGGAGCACCAGATGGCGTCATGGTCCGGGATGCGCCGGGTGAGGCCGGGCAGGCTCTGCACCACGGTGCAGCCCGGGAAGGGCTCGCCCTGGATGCCGTTGGGCGCCAGCAGCGTGCAGGCGCCGTGCCAGCGGTCCTCGACCGCGAGGCGGGCCAGGGTGTCGAAGGCCTTCTGGGCCAGGTTCGGGCCGTCGCTGCCGCCGAAGGTGATGAGCAGCTTGTGGACCGCCAGGGGCTGGAGGGGCACCCGCTTGGGGCGCAGCTCCAGGGCCGCCTTGTCCACCACGATGAAGTTGGAGCCGCGCACCACGCGGCAGGCCCCGGAGGTGGTCTCGTAGGGCCGCACCTTGCGGCCGGCCACCACCTTCAGCGGGTGATCCGGCCAGCGCACGCCCTCGAGGAAGGGCTGGAAGAGCAGGTCCGCCGTCTCATGGGCGTCGGTGTCGTCCTCCATCACCGCCACCTTCAAGGGGCGCAGAGCCCGGAGGAACTCGGTGCTGGTGTCCCACTGGTCCACGAGCACCGCGGTGGCGCGGGCCTGGAGCTCCGGCGGCAGGGGCGCGTGGATCGCCTCGCCCAGGTAGGCGGCCTCGCAGGGCAGGGCCTGGTCCAGGAAGGGGTGGCGGCCGCCGCCCACCCGACGGGCGCGGTCGTCGCCGGACACCGCGATGCAGGCCTGGCCGCCGAGGGCGCGCCAGGCCTCCTGGACGGCGAGGGCCCGGGCCACGTGCCCCAGCCCGAGGCGCAGATCGGCGTGGACGCGGAGGATCAGCAGGGGGGACATGATCCGGAGAGTCTAGCCCAGCCTGTCAACCGATGGGAGGGACGATCTTCCGGGGAGGTCCCGCCTTCTGGGAAGCCCCGTCTTCTGGGAAGCTGGAGACATCCCCATTGGAGATGCCCATGTCCGACGCCTTCCCGACGCCCGTCCCCGTTCCCGCCCCGGGCGCCAAGGCCGCCAAGGTGTGCGGCATCCTGGCCATCGTCTTCGCACTCACCTGCGCGGGCATCCCCGTGGCCATCATCCTCGGCATCGTGGCCCTGGTGCAGCAGGCCAAGGCCAAGCGCCTGGCCAAGGCGGACCCCCAGAGCTATGCGCCCGTGCCCGCCACGGGCCTGGTCACGGGCATCATCGGCCTCGTGCTCCCCCTGCTCATGCTGCCCTTCGTGGGGATCGCGAGCGCCATCGCCATCCCGGCCCTGCTGGTCCAGCGGGAACGGGCCCGGGAGGTCGCCGTCCAGGCCAACCTGGATGCGGCCCGGCGCCGGGCCGAAGCGGAGGTCCTGGCGCTCCAGGCGAAGGCCCCGGGGCAGGTCCCCCCCCAGGAGGCGGTCATCCGGGCCCTCGCCGCGGATCCCGCCATCCTCGCCCTCCGGAACCCGGTGACCCCTTCGGCCCCGGCGGTGCAGCGGGGCACCTCCGGCCCGCTCGGGACCGTGCTGGTCTACCCGGGGCAGGAACAGGAAGGCGGCGTCACCATCTGGTCGGTGAAGTTCCGGGCCGTGGTCAGGCAGGGCGGACAGAACCGGGAGCTCGAGGGCGAAGTCATCACCCACACGCAGGAGCAGGTGCAGGGCCGCACGGAGGACGGGTGGGAAGTGGTGAACCCGCCCACGCCCCAGAACTGAGCTTCAGGGAAACGGATGCCCCTCGGCGAAGCCGGGCCGGGGGGCCTCGATGACAGGCGCCTCGGCGATGGGCCACCCATCGGCGAAGTAGGCCTCCTTGTAGCGCACGTAGCGGGCCCAGACGCTGGCGACGAGGGCGCGCTGCGGCTCGCTGAGGGGACCCTTCACGGTGGCGGGCCAGCCGGCCACCAGGCTGTGGGGCGGGGCCTGGAAGCCCTCGCGCACCAGGCTGCCCGCGGCCACGAGGCAGCCCTCGCCGATCTCGGCGCCATCCATGATGGTGGTGCTCATGCCGATGAGCGCGCCCTTCCGGATGGTGCAGCCGTGCAGCATCACGTGGTGGGCGAGGCTCACCTCCTCCTCGATGAGCAGCGGCCACTTCCCGTTGGTGACGTGCAGGCAGCAGGCATCCTGGATGTTGGTGCGGGCGCCGATGCGGATCCAGTTCACGTCGCCGCGGAGGACGCAGTTGAACCAGATGCTGGCGTCGTCGCCGAGGGTCACGTCGCCCAGCGCCAGCGCGCTGTCCGCCACGAACACGCGCGAGCCGAGCTTGGGGACCATGCCTTGGAAGGGGCGGATCATGCGACCTCCAGACGCTGAGTCTAGCCCACCGTCAGCCACCCCAGCTTCACGGCTCCGAGGCCCAGCGAGCCCACGATCAGCCACAGCAGCAGGCCCTGGAGGAAGGGCCGCAGGCCCACGTTGCGCAGGGCCTCGCGGCTGAGACCGGCGCCGATGAGGAAGAGGGTCAGCACCAGGACCCGGCGGGCGGCCACGGCCACGAAGTGCCCAGGCACCTGCAGGATTGGCACGAACGTCACCAGCGCGGCCATGACCAGAAAGCCGGCGATGAACCAGGGCTTCTTCAGGGGCGGGGCGCCGGGTGCAGCGGGTTCGCGCCGGGCCACGAGCCAGCCGATGCCCAGGGTGAGGGGCACGATCCACAGGGCCCGGGCCAGCTTCACGGTGGTGGCCACCTCCAGGGCCCGGGGGCCATAGGCCAGGCCCGCGCCCACCACGGAGCTGGTGTCGTGGATGGCCAGGGCGGACCAGAGGCCGAAGGCCTCCTGGCCCAGGGCTGCGGCGTGGCCGATGGGGGGGAAGATCACGAGCGCGGCGGCATTGAGCAGGAACACCGTGGCCAGGGCCACGGAGATGGCCTGCTCCCGGGCCCGGACCACGGGGGCCACGGCGGCGATGGCGCTGCCGCCGCAGATGGCCGTGCCGACGGAGATCAGCAGACCCGCCTCGCGGTCCACCTTCAGCAGCCGCGCCAGCCAGAGCCCCAGGGCCAGGACCAGGGCCAGGCTCAGGGCGGTGTAGCCGAGGCCGTGCAGGCCCGCCTTGGCCACGGCGCGCAGGTTCATGTCCGCCCCGAGGCCCACGACAGCCAGGGGCAGCAGGCGATGGGTCCAGGTGCGGGTGAGGGCGAGCCGGGGATTCCCCACCGTGAGGGCGAGGGTCGCGCCGCCCACCAGGGCCGCCGCGGCGGGGGTGAAGGGCGCCAGGGCCAGCAGGGCGCCGAGGAGCAGGAGGGCGGGGGCGGACCGGGGCGCGGACGGGCTCATGGCTTCAGGGTACCCTGGGGTGATGACCGATCAGCTCATCCCCACCCGCCGCGCCTTCCCGGCGGACGATCCGATCTTCGCCCTGAACGCGGAGGCCCAGGGCCGCCGGGCCGCCGGGGAATCGATCCTCAATGCCACCGTCGGCGCGCTGCTGGACGAGGCCGGCCAGCTGGTGGTGCTCGATACGGTGATGGAGCTCTGGCGCGGACTGGGCGCCATGGACGTGGCCCCCTACGCGCCCATCGCCGGGGATCCCGCCTTCCTGAAGGCCCTGGTGCAGCGGCATTGGCCCTTGCTCGACCACGCGGGCACCGCCTGCGCCACGCCCGGAGGCAGCGGGGCCCTGTCCCTGTCCCTGCGGAACTTCCTGGAGCCGGGCCAGACCCTGCTCACCACCGCGCCGTTCTGGGGACCCTACGCCACCATGGCGGCGGAAAACGGCATGGAGCTGGCGACGGCGCCCTGGCCCGCCGCGGGCCAGGCCCTGGACGCGGCGGCCTGGGACGCGGCGCTGCGGGCTCTGATGCAGGCGCAGGGCCGGGTGATGCTCTGGCTCAACGATCCCTGCCACAACCCCTCGGGACGCAGCCTCTCGGCGGCGGATCGCGCGACGCTGGCCGGCCTGCTACGGGAGGCGGCGGCTCTGGGGCCCGTCACCCTGCTGCTGGACCTGGCCTACCTGGACTACACGCGGGAGCCGGAGGCGGTGGCCGCGGCCCTGAAGGACTACGGGGCCCTGGGCACCGAGGGCCGGGTGCTGGTGGGGGCCTCCATGTCCCTGTCCAAGTCCCTGACCCTCTACGGGGCCCGCGGCGGAGCCCTCGCCTTCCCCTGGTGCGGGGATCCGGCGCTGCAGGCGGCGCTGACGCAATCCTGCCGGGGGACCTGGTCCAACTGCGCCCGGGCGCCCCAGGCCCTCCTGCTGCGCCTGGCGCAGGATGGCAAGGCGCAGGCGCGGCTGGCGGCTGAGCACCGCCACTGGTCCGAGGTGCTCTCGGCCCGCGCCCTGGCCCTCGACACGGCCCTGGAGGCCGAGGGCATGGCGGCGCTCCACTGGCAGGGCGGGTTCTTCGTGACGGCGCCCGCGGCCGATCCGGAGGCCGCTTGCGCGGGGCTGAAGGCCGAAGGCGTGTTCACCGTGCCCCTGCCGGAAGGGCTGCGGGTGGGCCTCTGCGGGCTGCGGGCCGATGAGGCCCCCCGGTTCGCCCGGGCCCTGCGGATGGTGGCCGCCCGCTGATCTGGGCTTGGAAACGGATGGATCCTGGGGTATTCTGGTCGACCGCGGGCGTATAACTCAGCGGTAGAGTGCTACCTTCACACGGTAGAAGTCCCAGGTTCGAATCCTGGTACGCCCACCACTCCAAGCTAAGGCCCTGATCGTGATCGGGGCCTTTTCTTCTTCCAGCCAGTCCTCATTCCCTCGGGAGCTTCCCATGCCTCTGATCCTCGCCACTCAGGTCCGCGCCGGGATGATCGTCAACTTCGAGAACGAGCTCTGCCGCGTCATCAGCGTCGAGCACCAGACCCCCGGCAACCTGCCGGCCCGGGTCCAGGTGAAGATGAAGCGCCTCAAGGACGGCATCAACCGGGAGAACCGCTTCGGCAGCTCCGACAAGGTGGACAAGGCCAGCCTCGAGCAGCACATGCTGGAATACCTCTACGATGACGGCAACCACCTCGTCTTCATGAACAACGAGACCTATGAGCAGCTCGAGGTCAGCAAGGACATCCTCGGCGACGATATGGTCTTCCTCGAGCCCAACATGCAGGTGGAGATCGAGTTCTACGAGGGCCAGGCCATGGGCGCCACCCTGCCCCCCAGCGTGGTGCTGGAGATCGTGGAGACCGACCCGGTCATGAAGAACGCCAACGCCACGGGCTCGTACAAGCCCGCCAAGCTGGACAACGGCATCACCGTGGGCGTGCCGCCCTACATGGAAGCGGGGCAAAAGATCCGAGTGAACACGGTGGACCGCACGTTCATGGAGCGAGTGAAGTAGGCACCGATCCCTTCGGTAGAGAGGCCTTGCGTATCGCCGGAGGCGATGCCAAGAGGATCCGAGTGAATACGGTCGATCGGACGTTCATGGAACGCGTGAAGTAGACGCTCCATCGATAAGGAGACTCAATGGAGGCCCCGGTAGGCAGATGCCGCCGGGGCCTTGTCCTATACGAATTCCGCCAGACGAAATTCCCACCCCGCGGTAAAGTACTGGTCGCCTGGTTCCCGGGTGCGTGACCAGAATCACAATCCGATGGAAATGTGCGATAACTGATCTAGTGCCTTGGTGGAGCCCCATGCCTCAAGCAGTCCTCAATCTGAGAAGGATCGAGTTCCTGGCAGGGCTGCCGATGAACGCCGCCGAGGAACTGGCCAGCATCGCCGAGTTGCGGCGCTTCCCCGATGGCGCCCGGGTCTACACCCAGGGCGACCAGGTGCCGGGCGTCTACGTGGTGGTGAAGGGCGGCCTCAAGGTCTTCCGCACGGACGGCCGCGGCCGGGTGCAGGTGCTCCAGTTCCTCAAGGTCGGGGACTGCGTGGGCGAGGTGGCTGTGTTCGACGGCGCCCCCATCGCCTCCAGCGCCGAGTCCCATGGCGAGACCGAGTGCTGGCTGATCCCCTCCGCCCCCTTGCGCCAGATCGTCCACCGCCACCCGGAAGTGGCCGAGATGCTCATCCACCACTTCGCCGCCAAGGTGCGCCACCTGGTGACCCTGGTGGAGACCCTCAGCCTGCACAGCGTGCCCGAGCGGGTGGCCCAGCTGCTGTTGGAGGCCCACGAGTCCCACCCCATGCGGTCCCTGGTGGAGTTCCAGGAGACCCAGGAGGACCTGGCCCAGTGCATCGGCGCCAGCCGCGAGGCCTTCAGCCGAGCCCTGCGTCTGTTGACGGACCTCGGCCTCATCCAGAGCACCTTCCCCGTCGTGCGCATCCTGGACCTCGGGAAGCTGCAGCGGTACGCGAAGGGCTGAGCGGGGGCTCCAAAACGCTTCGCCTTTTGGAGATAGAAAGAGATCTATTCCTGGCTCCAAATCGCCGCAGGCGATTCGGAGCGGGGGCTACATCACCGTTAGGTAGCGGACCCTGGCCCCCGCCTCCTGGCCGGGAGCCTCGATCCAGGCGAAGGCGTCGGCCCGGGCGAGGGTGACGAGGTCGGCGGAGCCCTTGCCGGGCAGGGGGTGGAGCTGGCCGTCTTCGAGGCTGCAGGGATGCAGGAGAGGGCGGTCGCCCTTGTGCTTCACGGGGGCGGCGAGGCGGGCCCGGCGCCAGGGATCGGGCAGGGCTCGGCCCTCCAGCTTCGCGAGGGCGACGGGGAGGAACAGCAGGGCATTGAGGTAGGCGGACACGGGATTGCCCGGCAGGCCCAGCACCAGCAGATCGCCCAGCTGGGCCGCCAGCATGGGCTTGCCGGGCTTGAGGCGGATCTTGTGGAAGAGGATGGTCGCGCCCAGGTCCTTCAGCACCGCGGGCAGGTGATCGTGCTCTCCCATGCTCACGCCGCCGGAGGTCATCAGGATGCGGACGCCGCCAGGGTTCCGCAGGGCCGCGGCCAGGGTCTCGGGATCGTCGGGGAGGGCGGGACGGCGCTCGACGTCCGCCCCCAGGGCATGGGCCAGGGCCGCCAGCATGGGGCCGTTGGAATCGCGGATCTGGTGGGGCAGGGGGTCGGTCACCAGCTCGTCCCCGGTGGAGGCCACAGCCACGCGGATGCGTCTGGGCGGAGGCAGGGGCCGGCCCACCCAGGCCCGCAGGGCCGTGCGGGCCACGTTCAGGGGCTGGTCCGCGGGCAGGAGCAGATCGCCGGCACAGGCCTGGCCGCCGCGGCGGCGCACATGGTCGCCAGCTTCCGGGATGGCCTGGGGATGGATCTGGCCCTCGGTCTCGTGCAGCTGCTCCACGGGCAGGATGGCATCCGCGCCCGCGGGCAGGGCTGCGCCGGTCATGATGCGCACGGCGGTGCCGGGGGTCACCGTGAAGGCCGCCGGGTCATCGCCGGCGTAGAGGGTGCCCAGGAGGCGGCGCGGCGCGCGTCCGTCCTCCGAGCGCAGCGCCACGCCATCCATGGCCGCCAGATCCGCAGCCGGGTCGTCCCGGTCCGCCCGCACCTCGGACGAGGCCGGCGCGGGCAGGGCCGCCCAGAGCCGGGCCAGTGCCTCGTCCAGGGGCAGCAGGTCGGGATGGTCGCAGCTCATGGCCATGGGCGAAGGATACCGCCACGGCCTCTACAGCGGACTGTCAGCACCGCACCTCGGCGCCCTTCCGGGCGTAGTACCACCAGTTCACGGCGAGGCACACCACGTAGAAGGCCGCGAAGCCGTAGAGGGCGTTCTGCACGGTGCCCGCGGCGATCTGGGACTTGAACACGGTGGGGATGACGTAGCTGCCATAGGCGGCCATGGCGCCCGTCCAGCCGAGCACGGGACCCGCGAACTGGGTCTCGAAGATGAAGGGCACCATCTGGAAGGTGCTGCCATTGCCGATGCCCGAGCCCAGGAAGAGCAGCAGGAAGCTCAGCAGGAAGGGCATGAAGAGGTGGGCGGGGTTGGGATTCCCCTGGGCCTGCTTGATGACCACGGCCACCGCCAGGGCGCCGATGATCTGGATGACCGTGGACCACTGGGTGATGACGGAGCCCCGGAACTTGTCCGACAGCCAGCCGCCCACGGGCCGGATGAGGCTGCCCACCAGGGGCCCCAGGAAGGCGTAGGTGGCGGGGTTGGTGACGCTCTTGCCGAAGAAGAGCTTGAGCAGCAGGGGGAAGGCGGCGGAGTACCCGATGAAGCTGCCGAAGGTCATGATGTAGAGCAGGGTCATGAGCCAGGTGTGCTTCATGCGGAAGATGGCGAACTGCTTGTCGAGGCTCGTCTTCACCTTGCCGGGCAGGAGCTTGAGCAGGGCCAGACACACGGCGATGGCCAGCAGCACCAGGCCCAGCTGGGCGCCGAGGCCCAGCTTGGGGTAGCGCACCACGATCCAGGCCACCAGCCCCGCGGCGGCGAAGGCGGGGAGGTGCAGGCCCAGGATCTTGCCCAGGGCGGCCGGCGTGTGGTCGCTGTCGTGGTGGGGCAGGTTGTTCATCCCGAGCCAGGAGGCCACCGCCAGCACCACCAGGAAGGGCAGCCACACGAGGGCGCCGTTCTGCACCCACATCTGCTTCCCGAGGGCCGTGATGTGGGGGGCGCCGGAGAGGGCGCCGAACAGGGCCGAGCCCATGACGGCGGGCACCACCAGCTGCATGACGCTCACGCCCAGGTTGCCGATGCCCGCATTGAGGCCCAGGGCCAGGCCCGCAGAGCGCTTGGGGAAGAAGCTGTTGATGTTGGACATGGAGGAGGAGAAATTGCCGCCCCCGATGCCCGAGAGCACCGCCAGGATCGCGAAGGTGGAGAAGGGCGTCGCCTTGTCCTGCAGGGCGATGCCCGCGCCCAGGGCCGGGGCGATGAGCATGGCCGTGGTGAGGGCCACCACGTTGCGCCCGCCTGCCAGGGCCACCATGAAGGAGTTGGGGATGCGCAGGGTGGCACCGGAGAGGCCCGCAATGCTGATGAGGGTGAAGAGCTGGGCATCCGTGAAGGGGAAGCCCGCGTCCTTCATACGGACGGTGAGAATGGACCAGAACATCCACACCGCGAAGGCGCAGAGGAGGCTGGGCACGGAGATGGCGAGGTTCCGGTGGGCGATGCGTTTGCCGCCGAGCCAGAAGGTCTCGTCCTCGACGTTCCATTCGGTGAGTTTGGCCATGGGGTCTCCCAGTTCGAGGGTCGTAGTCGGATCAGGCGGGTTCGGCGTCGGCGCCGGCAAGGCCGGGGGCAAGGGCAGGGACGGGTGCGGGCTTGGGGTGCTCGAAGCGGGTGAAGAGGGTCTCATTCTGCTCGCGGGTGAGGCGCCGCACCACCGTGTGCAGCCAGACCAGGCAGATGACGGACAGGACCGTGAGGAACAGCCACATGGTGGTCCACAGGCCCGTGGCCTTGAGCAGGTAGCCGAAGAGGATGGGCCCCACGAAGCCGCCGAGGCCGCCGATGACGCCCACGATGCCGCCCACCACGCCGACCTCGTCCGGGAAGTAGTCGGGGATGTAGCGGTAGACCGCCGCCTTCCCGATGCCCCACACGATGCCCACCACGAAGACCAGGAAGGTGAAGATCCACACATTGGCCTGGAAGAACACATGGGTGGTGCCCGAAGCCAGCAGCTGCTTCTTCTTCACGCGGTCGCCCACCTTGACCGCGGGCGTCTGCCAGAAGCGGCTCTGGGGCAGCACCAGCAGGCGCTCGTTCTGCACCTCCGGTTCCGCCCCCTTCATCCGGAAGGCATAGGTGGTGTCCCCCACCACGATGCGGCCGGGGGCCACCTCGGTCACGATGCCGCCCACCTGGGCCAGCACCGAGGGCCCCGGGCTCTCGATGGACATGCGCGGCACCATGAGGGCCGCGCACGCGAAGATGCTGAGCCCGAAGGTCCAGTACATCACCGCCCGGGCGCCGAAGCGGTCCGACATCCAGCCCCCCGCGGCGCGGATGAGGCCCGAGGGCAGGCTGAAGAGGGAGGCCAGGAGGCCGGCCATGGCGAGGCTCATGCCGTAGACGCCCACGTAGTAGGGGATCAGCCACTGGGCCAGGGCCACGAAGCAGCCGAAGACCAGGAAGTAGTAGAGGCCGAAGCGCCACACCCGCAGGTGGCGCAGGGGCGAGAGCATCTGGACGAAGGTCTTGCCCTTCGCGCCCTCCGCCTTCTTCTCATGGGTGGTGAGGAAGAACACGACAGCCATGATCAAAAGGACGGCGGCATAGAGCTTCGGCAGCATGCGCCAGGCCTCCAGGTTCGCGCCGCCCGCCGTGAGCTTCTTCAGGAGGAAGGGCGCGCCCATGCTGGTGAGGGCCGAGCCCGCGTTGCCCGCGCCGAAGATGCCGAGCGCCGTGCCCTGGTGCGCCTTGCTGAACCATACGCTGGAGTACGCGATGCCCACGGCAAAGGCTGCGCCCGACAGCCCGAAGCCCAGCGAAGCCAGGAGGAAGCCCTGGTAGCTCTGGACGCTGCCCAGCAGCCAGGTGGGCAGGGCCGCCAGCAGGAGCAGGATGGTGTAGACCTTCCGGCCGCCGAAGCGGTCCGTGAGCAGGCCCACGGGCAGGCGCATCACCGAGCCGGTGAGCACGGGGATGCCGATGAGCCAGCCGATCTGGGCCGTGTCCCAGCGGAAGAGGCCGTTCTCCACCAGGAAGGTGACCAGGACGCCGTTCAGCGTCCACACGGCGAAACAGAGGGTGAAGGCCAGGGTGCTCATGGCCAGGGCGGTGGCGGCTCGGGATCGTTCCGACATGGACGCCTCCGGGGAGAATCTAAAACGGATTTAAATATCCTAAAATAAATCGTGAGTGGGGTTGGAGATCGTGATGGGGATCACGCGCTCTCGAATATCTATACGGGGGCGGCCACCGAGAGGTCCGGGTCCTCCGGCCGATCCGGAGCGGCCTGAGCCACCTGAAGGTCGCGGAGGGAGGTCCGAGCCAGGGTCGTGGTGAGGAGGGTCTGGAGGACGTCCCAGGCGGGCCGGATGGGGCAATGGCAGTCCTCGCCCACCGCGGCATGGCCCAGCAGGCAGTCCTCGAACGGCTCGGGGCCCTCCATGGCCACCACGACCTCCCGCAGAGTGATGCGCTCGGGGGGCCGCGTCAGGCGGAACCCCCCGGTGGGACCGCGCAGGGACTCGAGGATGTCCGCGTGGGCCAGGATCTGCAGGATCTTGGCCAGGAAGGGGCCGGGCAGGTCCAGCTCGGCGGCCAGGTTCCGGGCCAGCCGGTAGGTCCCATCCCCGGGCATCCGCACGAGGGCCTGCAGCGCGTAACGCGTGGGGGCGTGGAAGAGGCTGCGGGGGTGGGGGCAGCCGGGCTGGGGATGGTTCATGGACCTTCCAGGGAGAAATATAAAAAGAATTTGTGGTCTGAATATAAATCAGCCACGAAAAGGCGCCATCCCTGAATTTTGCGATTTTGAGATTGCCCTGGCCTCAGGTATCTGCGGATCAGGTTCCGAGAGAAGATGGAGTCTCAAGATGACGACAAGTGCCGATATGTATTATTAATTATTGATATTAATTAAGATATTCAAAATAAAAAAATCAATCATTTCTGACTTGAACCCCCTTGCGCAAGCAGGGGGAGCGGAGCCATACTTGGCCGAATTTCAGAATAATCATTCCTAAAATCGCCGTGCCCATGCCGGCTGCTCCCCCCGAGGAGGTGTTGTGTTCCCCAGGATCACGCCACGACAGGTGCTCGCCTGGGCCGTCCTTGCGACCCTGATGCCGATGTCGGCCCCAACCCTGGCCGCCCAGGAGGCCGAGGCCCAGTTCCGCAAGAGCTGCATGAGCTGCCACACCATCGGGGCGGGCCGGAAGGTGGGTCCCGATCTCAAGGGCCTGGGTCAGCGCCGGCCCCATGAGTGGTCGTCCAAGTTCATCCAGATGCCCTCGGCCCAGCTGGACGGGGGCGATGCCACGGCCGCCGCCCTCCTCCGGGAGTTCAACGGCACACGCATGCCGGACCTGGGCGTGACCGCCGCCGAGGCCCAGGCCCTCCTCAAGCTCATCGATGACTACTCGGCCGGGGGGAGGACCCTCGGCACCGCGGCCATCGCCCGGGCGGCCACGCCCGCCGACATCCGGAACGGCCAGCAGCTCTTCATGGGCCTCACCCGCTTCGCCTCCGGCGCGCCCGCCTGCATGTCCTGCCACAGCGCGCAGGGCCTGGGCGGCTTCGGGGGCGGGCGCCTGGGCCCGGACCTCACGGGGGCTTCCGGGAAGCTGGGCGTGGGCCTGGTGCCGGCCATCGAGAACCCCGCCTTCCCCACCATGCAGGGCGTGTTCCAGAAGACGCCCCTCACGGCGGAGGAGGCCTTCCAGGTGGGCAGCTTCATCAAGAGCCTCGCCGCCCAGCCCCCGGCCCGCACGGACATGGCCTTCCCCGTCCTGGGCATCGTGGGCCTCGTCTCCGGCATGCTGCTGGCCGGCCGTCTGGGCCGTCGGCGCTTCCGGGGCCTGCGCCGCAACCTCAAGCCACGCGCCTGATCCAGAAGGAACCGAGCCATGACCGAGCGCAAGCAGAGCCACTGGATCACCGACATCGTCGATCCCGAAACCCGCTCCTGGGAGGAGTTCTACCGGAACCGGTGGGCCCACGACAAGGTGGTGCGCAGCACCCACGGCGTGAACTGCACCGGCAGCTGCGGGTGGAACATCTACGTGAAGGAGGGGATCGTCACCTGGGAGATGCAGGTCGTCGACTACCCCCTGCTGGACGAGAAGGTGCCGCCCTATGAACCCCGCGGCTGCCAGCGGGGCATCAGCTTCAGCTGGTACCTCTACAGCCCCCTGCGGGTGAAGTTCCCCTACATGAGGGGCGCCCTCATGGACCTGTGGGAGGAGGCCAAGGGCAGGCACCAGGATCCCGTGGCCGCCTGGGCCAGCATCCAGAATGACCCCGACAAGCGCTCGCGCTACCAGCGCGCCCGGGGCAAGGGCGGGTTCCGCCGCGCTTCCTGGGACCAGGTGGGCGAGCTCATCGCCGCCGCCAACATCCACACCATCAAAACCCACGGGCCCGACCGCATCGCGGGCTTCAGCCCCATCCCGGCCATGTCCATGCTGAGCTACGCCGCGGGCTCGCGGTTCATCCAGCTCATGGGCGGCACCAACCTCAGCTTCTACGACTGGTATTGCGACCTGCCCCCCAGCAGCCCCGAGATGTGGGGCGAGCAGACGGACGTGCAGGAGAGCGCCGACTGGTACAACGCCAAGTTCCTGGCGGTCATGGGCTCGAACCTGAACATGACCCGCACCCCCGACTGCCACTTCGCCGCCGAGAGCCGCCACAACGGCACGAAGATGGTGGTCTTCAGCCCCGACTTCAACCAGGTGGCCAAGTACGCGGACGAGTGGATGCCCGTCCACCAGGGCCAGGACGGCGCGTTCTGGATGGCGGTGAACCACGTGATCCTCACGGAGTTCCACCACCAGAAGCAGGTTCCTTTTTTTCTGGAGTATCAAAAAACGTACACGGATGGGCCCTTCCTGGTGGAGCTGACGCAGATCGACGGCGGCTACCGCCCGGGGCAGCTCCTGCGAGCCGGGCGCCTGGCCAAGTACGCCGAGGAGGAACATGGGGAGTGGAAGTTCCTCATGTGGGACGAGGGCAGCGCCGCCCCCAAGATGCCCAAGGGTTCCGTGGGCCACCGCTGGGGAACCAAGCAGGGCCAGTGGAACCTGCTGCTCCAGGATGGCAAGGACGACAGCCCCATCGCTCCGGCGCTGACCTTCCTGGGCGAAGGCGTGGAGCAGGTGTCATTCGATGACTTCGCGGGTGGCGCCACCTGTCTGCGCGGCGTGCCCGTGCGGCGCCTGAAGCTGGCGGACGGTACCGAGGCCATTGTCACCACGGTCTACGACCTGCTCATGGCCCAGTTCGGCGTGGAGCGCGGCCTGGGCGGCGCCTATCCCAAGGGCTACGACGACGAGGCCGGTGTCTACACGCCCGCCTGGCAGGAGCGCATCACGGGCCTGTCGCGGGAGAACGTGCTGCGCTTCGCCCGGGAGTGGGCCCGCACGGCGGAGCTCACGCGGGGCAAGTGCACGGTCATCATCGGCGCGGGCATCAACCACTGGTACCACAACAACCTCATCTACCGCGCCGCGCAGCACGCGCTGGTCTTCTGCGGCTGCATCGGCACCAACGGCGGCGGCCTCGCCCATTACGTGGGCCAGGAGAAGCTGGCGCCCGTGGCCTCCTGGTCCGCCATCGCCATGGCCCGGGACTGGGTGCCCGTGAACCGCCTGCAGAACGGCCCCAGCTGGCACTACGTCAACTCCGACCAGTGGCGCTACGAGCGGGAGTTCAAGGCCTACAACACCGTGCCCGACGGCAGCGCGCTGGTGGAGGGCCACTGCATGAACATGCAGACCCGCGCCGTGCGCAGCGGCTGGCTGCCCTTCTATCCGCAGTACAACGAGAACCCCATGGCCGTGGTGGCCGACGCCCGGAAGGCCGGCGCCAAGGATGAAGCCGCCATCATCGCCAGCACCGTGGAGCGGCTCAAGAAGAAGGACCTTCGCTTCTCCGTGGAGGACCCCGATGCCCAGGAGAACTGGCCCCGCGTGTGGTTCATCTGGCGCGGCAACGCCATCGGCACCTCGGCCAAGGGGCACGAGTTCTTCCTCAAGCACTACCTCGGCACCCACAGCAACGCCATCGCCGAGGAAGTGGCGGAAGGCACCCTCAAGGACGTGACCTGGCGGCCCACGGTCACCGGGAAGATGGACCTGGTGGTGGACATCAACTTCCGCATGGACACCTCGGCCCTCTACAGCGACATCGTGCTGCCCACGGCCACCTGGTACGAGAAGACCGACCTCAACTCCACGGACATGCACAGCTTCATCAACCCGCTGTCCGCGGCCGTGCCGCCCTGCTGGGAATCGAAGAGCGACTGGGACATCTTCAAGGATATGGCCAAGCGGGTGAGCGAGCTGGCCGCCAAGCACCTTCCGGAGCCCATCGAGGACATCGTCTCCTCGCCCCTCACCCACGACAGCCCCGCGGAGATCGCCCAGCCCCACATCCGCGACTGGATGGCCGGCGAGTGCGAGGCCATCCCAGGCAAGACCATGCCCGGGCTGAAGGTGGTCACGCGGGACTACAAGACGGTCTACGAGAAGTTCATTTCCCTCGGGCCCATGGTGCGGGAGCAGGGCCTCGGCGCCCACGGCGTCAAGTACCCGATCTCGGATGTCTACGACGACATGCTGAACACGCATCCCACGGTGATGGTGGATGGCCAGAAGCGGCCCAGCCTGGAGGAGGACATTCACGCCGCCAATGCGCTGCTGCACCTGGCGCCGGAGACCAACGGCGAGCTGGCCTACCGGGCCTATCAGTTCATGGAGGGCCGCACGGGCCTGCCCCTGAAGGACCTGGCCGAGCCCTACCGGGGTGTACGGCGCACGTTCAAGGATCTGCTGGCCCAGCCCCGTCGCGTCATCAACAGCCCCTGCTGGTCCGGGCTGGTGGACGACAAGCGCCCCTACTCCGCCTTCACCTACAACGTGGAGCGCAGGGTGCCCTGGCGCACGCTCACGGGCCGCCAGCACTGCTACCTGGACCACGAGGGCTACCTGGCCTTTGGCGAGCACCTGCCCACCTACAAGCCCACGCCGCCGGCCCAGGTGCTCGGCGACCTGCGCTGCTCCAAGCGTGAGGGCAACACCCTGGCCCTGAACTTCCTCACGCCCCACGGGAAGTGGCACATCCACTCCACCTACGGCGACACCGAGCGCATGACCACCCTGTCGCGGGGCCAGGACCCACTCTGGCTCAGCGAGGAGGATGCGGCCTCCATCGGCCTCAAGGACAACGACTGGGTGGAGATCCACAACGACAACGGCGTGGTGGTGGTCCGCTGCTGTGTCAGCGCCCGCATTCCGAAGGGCGCCTGCATCCAGTACCACGCCACGGAACGCACCTACAGCGTGCCCAAGTCCCCCCTGCGGGGCATGAAGCGGGCCGGCATGAACAACAGCCTCACCCGGGCGCGGCTCAAGCCGAACCTCATGGTGGGCGGCTACGGGCAGTTCACCTACCACTTCAACTACTGGGGCCCCACCGGCGGGAACCGCGAAACGGTGGTTTACGTCCGCAAGCTCGGCCAGCTGGTCTGGTAGGAGGACCGACATGGATATCCGCTCTCAAGTGGCGATGGTGTTCCACCTGGACAAGTGCATCGGGTGCCACACCTGCTCCATCGCCTGCAAGAACGTGTGGACCGACCGCAAGGGCGCCGACTACATGTGGTGGAACAACGTGGAGACCAAGCCCGGCACCGGCTATCCCACCCAGTGGGAGAACCAGGAGGAGTACAAGGGAGGCTGGGTGGTGAAGGACGGCAAGCTCCAGCTGCGCCTCACCTCCAAGGGCAAGTTCCTCCAGAAGATCTTCCACCAGCCGTCCCTGCCCACCATGGACGAGTACTACGAGCCCTGGACCTACCGCTACGAGGACCTCTTCAACGGTCCCGAGCAGGACGACCAGCCCACGGCTATTCCCGTCAGCAAGGTCACGGGCCAGTACATCGACATCGAGGCCGGTCCCAACTGGGATGACGACCTCGGCGGCTCGCCCCTCTACGCCCGCAACGACGTGAACCTCTCGGCTCTCACCGAGGAGCAGCGCCTCCAGCTGCTCTCCATCGAGACGCTGGTGATGTTCTACCTGCCGCGCATCTGCAACCACTGCGCGAATCCCGCCTGCGTGGCGGCCTGCCCCAGCGGCGCCATCTACAAGCGGGGTGAGGACGGCATCGTCCTCATCAATCAGAATGTCTGCCGCGGCTGGCGCTACTGCGTATCGGCCTGCCCCTACAAGAAGGTCTTCTACAACTGGAGCACGGGCAAGTCCGAGAAGTGCCTGCTCTGCTACCCCCGCGTGGAGACGGGTCAGGCGCCCGCCTGTTTCCACTCCTGCGTGGGCCGCATCCGCTACATGGGCGTGCTGCTCTATGACGCCGACAAGATCGAGGCCGCCGGCCTGAAGCCGGATTCCGAGCTGGTGACGGCCCACCGGGACCTGCTGGCGGATCCCAACGATCCCGCCGTCATCGAGTCCGCCCGGAAGAACGGCGTCACCGAGCAGGTGCTCCAGTCCGCGCGGAAGAGCCCCGTCTACCAATTCGTGAAGGACTGGGGCCTGGCCCTGGCGCCCCATCCCGAGTACCGCACCTTCCCCAGTCTTTTCTACGTGCCGGCCCTGGGCCCCGTCACCTACTCCATGGAGAACGGCGTGGCCCTCAATCCCACCTCGGTGGATGAGATCTTTGCGCCCCTGGAACAGGCCCGCCTGCCCATGGCATACCTGGCGAACCTTTTCGGGGCGGGGCAGGAGGCCCCCGTGCGCTACGCCATGAAGAAGATGATGGCCATCCGTACCTGGAAGCGCGCCACGGAGGTGGGTGACGTGGACCTGAAGGTGGCCCTGGCGGGCCTCCGCGAGGCGGACTGCGATCCCGAGCAGGCCGAGGCCATCTACCGCCTCACCAGCCTGTGCAGCTTCGAGGACCGCTTCGTCATCCCGGCCTCCCACCGCGAGCAGGCGGTGGAGGTGCTCACCAACCCGCTGGAACGGAAGGGGGCCGCAGGCTTCGGCTTCCGCGAAGCGCCCCAGAGGGGGTTCTGATGCGCGTACCCACCCACATCATTCCCGGCATCGCCGCGCTGCTGCGCTATCCCGACGAGCGCACCCAGGCCCTCGCGACCTCCCTGGCGGACGCGGCCATGGCCACGGGCCATCCCTGCCAGGAGCACTTGGAGGCCTTCGCCCTGGTGGCGCGGGGCCTGGATCTGCGCGAGCTCCAGGAGCTCTACACCCGGGCTTTCGACCTCACCCCGGAGTGCACGCTGGACATCGGCTGGCACCTCTTCGGCGAGACCTACCAGCGCGGCCAGTTCATGGCCATGATGCGCCACCACCTGCAGGCCCACGGCCTCGAGGAGGGGGGGAACCTGCCGGACCACCTGCCCAACCTGCTGGACCTGGGCATGCGGCTGGAGCGCCAGGATGCCATGGACCTGGTGGACGACTGCCTCCTGCCGGCCCTGGAGAAGGTGATCCCGGCCCTCAAGGAGAGTCCCTACCACCACGTGCTCCAGGCCCTCTTCCTCATCTTCACGGTCAATCGCAAACCGGCGGAGGCGGCCTGTGCTGACTAACTTCCTCTTTGTCGGCTTCCCCTACGTGGCGCTGGTGCTGGCCATCGTGGTGAGCATCCTGCGCTTCACCTGGCGACCGTTCAGCTATTCCAGCCTCTCCAGCCAGTTCCTGGAGACCGAGTCCCTCTTCTGGGGCTCCAGCCTCTGGCACTGGGGCATCCTCTGGGTGCTCTCGGGGCACCTCTTCGCCTTCTTCCTGCCCGAGGCCATCCTGGCCTGGAACGCCCGCCCCCTGCGGCTCTACCTGCTGGAGATCACCGGGCTCTCCATGGCGCTGCTGGCCCTGGTGGGCGTGGTGGCCCTCATCGTGCGGCGGTTCACGGATCGGCGGGTGAAGGTGGTGACCAGCCCCCTGGATGTCGTGCTGCTGGCCGTGCTGCTCTACCAGGTGGCCAGCGGCATCGACGTGGCCATCCGCTATCGCTGGGGTAGTGCCTGGTTCTCCACCAACGCCGCGCCCTACCTCTGGAGCCTCCTCAAGCTCGCGCCTCGGCCCGAGTTCATCGCGCCCCTGCCCTGGATGGTGAAGCTCCACTTCCTGAGCGGCTTCCTGGTGATCCTCCTGCTGCCCTTCACGCGGCTCGTCCACTTCCTCGTGGTGCCCATCTGGTACTACTGGCGCAGGCCCCAGGTGGTGATCTGGAATCGGAAGGGGCTCCGGTGAGGATGCGGACCGTCGCCATCACGGGCGCGGTGGCCTTCGGCGCCTCGCTCATGATCTTCGCGCTGAGCCTGGATACGCGCCTGCTCGGGGACCAGAGCGGCTACAAGCCCGCCCAGCCCATTCCCTATTCGCACGCCCTCCACGCCGGGGAGCTGAAGCTGGACTGCCTCTTCTGCCATACCTCCGCGGAGAACAGCCGCCACGCGGGCATCCCGCCCCTCAGCACCTGCATGAAGTGCCACGAGACCGTGCTGAACCGGGCCGGTACGTCCATGGGCAAGTCGGACCCCAGCCCCGACATCCAGAAGCTGCGGGAGGCCTACGCGAGCGGCCGGGGCTTCGAATGGGTCCGCATCCACCGCCTGCCCGCCCACGTCACCTTCCCCCACAGCCGCCATGTCCGCGCCGGCGTGGCCTGCCAGTCCTGCCACGGCGAGGTGCAGGGCATGGAGCGCGTGGAGCAGGCCATGGCCCTGACCATGGGCGAGTGCCTCGCCTGCCACCGCACCGAGAACCAGAAGCAGCAGCTCGCCGGAAAGCCCGCCCAGGCTCCGACCGACTGCTCGGCCTGCCATCACTGAGGGGGAACCATGAAGACCTGGAAGAGCCTCGGGGAACGGCGCGGGATGGTGCGGGCGCGGAAGGCGGAGTTCGAGGACGAGCTGCCCGTGGGCGAAAGCGTCCGACAGATCAGCCGGCGCGACTTCTTCCGCTTCTCGGGGGTCGGCTTCGCGGCGGGCCTGGCCCTGGGCTGCAAGAGCAAGGTGGTCGAGAAGGCCATGCCCTACCTGAACGCCCGGGAGGGCCTCACGCCCGGCGTGGCCCAGTGGTACGCCACCACCTGCGGCGGCTGCGCCGCGGGCTGCGGCGTGCTGGCCCGCAGCCGGGACGGGCGCCCCGTCAAGCTGGAGGGGAACCCCGAGCATCCCGTGAGCCGCGGCGGCCTCTGCGCCATGGGCCAGGCCCAGACCCGGGGTCTCTACGACGAGGACCGCCTGCGCGGGCCGAAGCAGGCCGGGAAGGCCGTGGACTGGGCCGCCCTGGACGCGGATCTCCAGCGTCGCTTCACCGAACTGAGGACCTCCGGCGGTGCCATCCGCGTCCTGGCCGGCACGATCCTCAGTCCGACCCTGCGCGCCGCTGTGCAGGGCTTCCTCGGCACCTTCAAGGACGGCCGCCTGGTGGAGGCCGATGCCCTCAGCGCCGCGGCCCTGGCCGCCGCCTACGAGCACACCCACGGTCAGCGGGTGATGCCGCACTACCGCCTGGAGGAGGCGGATCTCACCGTGGGCGTGGAGGCGGACTTCCTCGGCACCTGGATTGATCCCGTGGGTTTCACCCGCGCCTATGCCGAGCGCCGCGGGCCCGACAAGCCCCGGCCCATGTCGAAGCACATCCAGGTGGAGAGCGGCCTCTCGCTGACCGGCAGCAACGCCGACGAGCGCGTGCGCCTCGCGCCGTCCGAGGCCGTGCCCTTCCTGGAGGTCCTGGCTCGCCAGCTGGGCCTCCAGGTGGAGGGGGGAACCCTCCCGACGGCCCTGACGGCGAAGGCGCAGGCCATCGCCCACGAGCTGGAGGCGCACCGGGGCCACGGCCTCCTGCTCTGCGGCCTCAATGACCCGAGGGCCCAGGAGGTCGTCGCCCGGATCAACCACGCCCTCGGCCACGAAGGCACCACCGTGGACCTGGCCCGCCCCAGCCTGCAGAAGCGGGGGGACGACCGGGCCCTGGAGGGCCTGGTCCGCGAGATGGCCGAAGGCAAGGTCGCCGCCCTGCTGCTGCTGGGCTGCAATCCCGTCTACGAGCAGCCGATGGTCTTCGGTGAGGCCTTCGCCAAGGTGCCCCTGCGGGTGTCCCTGGCCCTGACCGAGGACGAGAGCGCCGCCGCCTGCACCCACCTGGCCCCGGACCAGCACTGGCTGGAGACCTGGCGGGACGCGGAGCCCGTGGCGGGCACCGTCTCCCTGATCCAGCCCCTCCTCCAGCCCCTCTTCGCCACGCGGGATGCCGTGGAGAGTTTCGGCGCCTGGGCCGGGCGGCCGGTGCCGGCGCTCCAGGCCCTGCGCGAGCACTGGAAGGCGGCCCTGTTCCCCCGCCAGAAGGCGCTGGGGGACTTCGACACGTTCTGGAACGCCGCGCTCCAGAAGGGCGCCGCGCAGGTGGAAGTCGGGCCCGCACCCCGGTACCGCGAGGGTCGTGTGGAAGGCGCACCCAAGGCTGCGCGCAAGGACGGCTACGAGCTGCTGCTCTACGCCAAGGTGGGCCTGGGGGACGGGCGCCACGCGCACATCCCCTTCCTCCAGGAGTTGCCGGATCCCATCACCAAAGCCACCTGGGACAACTACGCCCAGGTGTCCCCGGCGGCGGCCGCCCGACTGGGCCTGGAGCAGGGGGACCTGCTGCACCTGCGGCCCGAGGGCCACGTGCTGGAGCTGGAGCTGCCCGTCGTCGTGCAGCCGGGCCAGGATGACCGCACCGTGGCCGTGGCCCTGGGCTACGGCCGCACGGCGGGTGGGAAGGCGGGGCTCAGCGTGGGGAAGAATGCGTATCCCTGGCGGACGTTCACGTCGGGCTTCCTCGCCGCCGAAGCCTCACCTCTTCAGGTTCGGCGCGGATCAGGCCGCGTGGACCTGGCCTGCACCCAGGACCACCACAGCCTGGAGGGTCGCGAGCTGGTGCGGGAGATGGCCCTGGCGCCCTACCTGCGCGATCCCGCGTCCGCCCGCCCCCACGAGCAGCCGGGCCCCTCGGTCTACGGTGAGCACCTCCATGGCGCCCATCGCTGGGCCATGGTCATCGACCTCAGCGCCTGCACGGGCTGCTCCGGCTGCGTGATCGGCTGCCAGGTGGAGAACAACATCCCCGTGGTGGGCCGGGACGAGGTGCGGCGCAAGCGCGAGATGCACTGGCTGCGCATCGACCGCTACTACACCGGCTCTGAGGCCGAGCCCGGCGTCGTGCACCAGCCGATGATGTGCCAGCAGTGCGACCAGGCCCCGTGCGAGAACGTGTGCCCCGTGCTGGCCACGGTGCACAGCGAGGAGGGCCTCAACCAGCAGGTCTACAACCGCTGCGTGGGCACCCGCTACTGCGCCAACAACTGCCCCTACAAGGTCCGCCGCTTCAACTGGTGGGAGTACCCCCACGCCAGCGAGCTGGAGCGCCTGGGCTTCAATCCGGATGTCACCGTGCGCAGCCGAGGCGTCATGGAGAAGTGTTCCTTCTGCGTGCAGCGCCTCCTGGAAGCCAAGCTCACGGCGAAGAACGAAGGCCGCGAGCTGAAGGACGGCGAAGCCATGCCCGCCTGCATGCAGAGCTGCCCCGCCCAGGCCATCGTCTTCGGCGACACGCAGGATCCCGACAGCCGCATCAGCCAGGTGCTGCGCGATCCCAAGCGCTTCCTGGTGCTGGGCGAGCTGGGCATCGGCCCCGCCGTGAGCTACCTGACGAAAATCCGGAATGTGGCCACGGACACGAACCAGGGAGGCCACCATGGCGCATGATGCGGACGCGCTGACCGCCAGCGGGATCCCGGCCGCCGAGGCCGAGCGCTACGGCCACAACCTGCCCCTCATCGACGGGAACAAGACCTACCGCCAGGTCACGGAGGAGGTCTTCGCACCTACGGAGCGCCGCCCGCCCCTGCGCTGGTGGCTGGCCCTGGCCGTCACCCTCTCCATGCTCTCCCTGGGCGCCTGGGCCGTGGTGCAGACCCTCACCCGGGGCATCGGCACCTGGGGCCTCAACCGCACGGTGGGCTGGGCCTTCGACATCACGAACTTCGTGTTCTGGGTGGGCATCGGCCACGCCGGGACGCTGATCTCGGCCATCCTCTTCCTCTTCCGCCAGCGCTGGCGCACCTCCATCAACCGCGCCGCCGAGGCCATGACGCTCTTCGCCGTCATGTGCGCGGGCACCTTCCCCATCATCCACATGGGCCGGCCCTGGCTGGCCTTCTGGGCCACCCCCTATCCCAATTCCCGCGGCTCCCTCTGGGTGAACTTCAAGAGCCCGCTGCTCTGGGATGTCGTCGCCATCTCCACCTACTTCATCATCTCGCTCACCTTCTGGTACATCGGCCTCATTCCCGACCTGGCCACCCAGCGGGACCGGGCGAAGACGAAGCTGAAGCGCACGATCCTCAGCATCTTCTCGCTGGGGTGGAACGGCTCGAACCGCACCTGGAGCCGCTACGAGACCGTGTACATGCTGCTGGCGGGCCTCAGCACGCCCCTCGTGGTCTCCGTGCACACCATCGTGTCCATGGACTTCGCCACCTCCGTGATCCCCGGCTGGCACGCGACGATCTTCCCGCCTTACTTCGTGGTGGGCGCCGTGTTCAGCGGCTTCGCCATGGTGCTCACCCTCATGATCATCGCCCGGTCGGTGATGGGCCTGGAGGAGTACATCACCACCCGTCACCTGGAGGCCATGACCAAGGTGGTGCTGGCCACGGGGATGATCGTGGGCATGGCCTACGCCACGGAGTTCTTCACGGCCTGGTACAGCGGGAACCCCTACGAGCGCTACGTCTTCCTCAACCGCGCCCTGGGGCCCTACCAGTGGGCCTACTGGACCATGGTGGGCTGCAATGTGCTCAGCCCCCAGTTCTTCTGGTTCAGGAAGGTACGAACAACCCCCTGGATGATCTTCATCCTCACCATCTTCGTGAACATCGGCATGTGGTTCGAGCGCTTCGTCATCATCGTGACGAGCCTCCACCGCGACTACCTGCCCTCCAGCTGGGCCATGTACCGGCCCACCTTCATCGAGGTGGCCATCCTCATCGGCAGCTTCGGCCTCTTCTTCACGCTGTTCCTGGTCTTCACCCGGGTGCTGCCCATGATCGCGGCGAGCGAAGTGAAAGGAGTGCTGAAGCATGTCGAGCACTGAGCACCTCCATCGCAGCCGCTTCCGGGCCTCCTTCGCGGACCCGGAGCAGCTCCTGCACGCGGTGAACCATCTGCGAACCGCCGGGCATCGCGTGCTGGATACCTACACGCCCTTCCCGGTGCACGGCATGGACGAGGCCATGGGCCTGCGCCCCTCGCGGCTGTCCCGCGCCTGCCTGGCCTTCGCGGCCCTGGGCCTTGCCATCGCCGCAGGCCTCCAGATCTGGACCTCTGCCGTCGACTACCCCCTGATCACGGGCGGGAAGCCCCTCCTGGCCATCCCCGCCTTCATCCCCGTGGCCTTCGAACTGACGGTGCTGCTGGCGGGCCTGGGCGTGGTGGCGAGCTTCTTCGTGGCCGCCCGCATGCGCCCCCGCCTCCGCGTCCCCGACCTTCATCCGGGCGCCAACGACGACCGCTTCGTCCTGGCGGCGGAGCTGGCCGCCGATATCCAGTTCCCTGCCGTGGCCCGCGAGCTGGCGGACCTGGGCGCCCTGGAATCCAGCTTGCTGGTGGAGGACCGCTTCCAGCGCGGCGGCTCCTTCTGGGACCGCCCCGCGGGCGTGGGGGCTCTTCTGTTGGCCTGCCTGCCCGCCTTCCTGCTTCTCGCCCTGGTGCCAATCCTCAACCGCGACTTCCAGCGCCGGAACCTGACCTGGGACGGCGGCATGGGTGTGCCGCTCTCGGCCCAGGCTTTTGACGCCAGCGGCGTGCTTCCCGGCGGGAAGGTGCTGCAGGCGCCGCCTCCGGACACCCTGTCGCGCCGCGGCGAGCCGCCCCTGGCCTTCGGGCCCGGCAAGGCCGAGGCGGAGCGGGCGGGCCGCGAGCTGCAGAACCCCTACCAGCCGACCCAGGCCCGCTTCAACCGCGGCAAGCTCGTTTTCGAGCGGGTCTGCGCCACCTGCCATGGGCGGGAGGGCGACAACAACGGCAGCGTGATCGTCGCGCGGGGGGCCTTCGCGCCCACGGTGCTCGTCTCCCCCGTGGTGCGGGACATGCCAGACGGTCGCCTCTTCCACATCGCCACCTTCGGCGGTCCCACGAAGATGAAGGGCTACGGCGACCTCCTCAGCCGCGAGGACCGCTGGCAGGTGGTGCTCTACATCCGGGAGCTGCAGAAGGCCGCGAAGCCGGCCGCTGCGCCCGCCCAAGCCACGGGAGCCCAGCCATGAGCGAGACCTTCACCGTTCCCGCCCGGGATCTCACGAAATCCGGCATCCCCACCCTGGCCGACATCGGCGAGCGCCTCCGGGGCGGCGCCTGGGCCTTCGTGCTGCTCGGCATCGGATTGCTGGGCCTGGGTCTCGTGCTCCAGGCGGAGCGGGGCTGGGGCAACCTGCTGCTCACGGCCTTCAACCTGGCCTGCGTAGGCCTGGGGGGCCTCTTCCTCCTGGCCATCCAGTCCATCACCGGGGCCCGCTGGAGCGATCCCATCCTCAAGGCCCACCGGGCCATGCCGGCGCTCCTGCCCGTGGCAGGGGCCCTCATGCTCCTGCTGGCCTTCGGGGCCTCGGTGCTCTACCCCTGGGCCCGGCCGGATGCCGCCTCCCACGAGGCGCTGCATGGCCGCCTGGGCTGGCTGAACCTGCCCTTCTTCTTCGGCCGGGTGGCGCTCATCTTCGCGGCCTGGATCTGGGTGGGGCGGCGACTCACGCAGCAGGGGAAAGGCGCGGCCCCCTTCATCCTGGTCTTCGGCCTCACCTTCTCCCTGGCCAACTTCGACTGGCTGATGTCGCTGGAGCCGGTGTGGTCCAGCACCATCCTGGCCATCTACGGGTTCTCGGGCATGTTCCTCCAGGGCATCGCCATCGTCACCATCAGCGCCATCGTGCTGCGCCGCGTGGGCCTGCTCCCGGCGGTGTCGAAGGCCCAGAACCACGATCTGGGCAAGCTGCTCTTCGCCTTCAGCTGCTTCTGGGCCTATATCTTCCTCAGCCAGTTCCTGCTCATCTGGTACGCCAACCTGCCCGAGGAGACCGGCCCCATGCGCCTGCTGTTGCAGGGCCGCTGGATGCCCCTCTTCTACCTGAACCTGATCCTGAACTTCGGCCTGCCCTTCGTGCTGCTGCTCCAGCGCCGGGCCAAGACCAGCGAGATCGTGTTGCTGGCCACCTGCGCCATCCTGCTGGCGGGCCGCTGGCTGGATCTCTACCTCCAGATCATGCCGCCTGTGCTCCACGGCCTGGGCCCCGTCTTCGGCCCCGCCGAGCTGGGCGGCATCCTCCTCCAGCTGGGCCTTGGCCATCTGGCCTGCTGGCCCGTCTTCATGAAGGACGCCAACCCGGCCCAGGAGCTGCCCCCGGCGGAGTGAGGCTGCATCTTTCATCCGGCAGAGCAGGATTGAAGAAACCACTCACGCGGAGGGTCGCAGAGAAGGCGGAGGATGCAGAGGAAGGCGCCCCGGATGGCCCGTCCTCTCTGTGTTCTCCGTTCCCTCTGCGCCCCTCTGCGTGAGTATTTTGTCGGCCTTCCCGCCATTGATCCTTGGCCGATATCTACTCCTTCGGCCCGTACTCCACGGTGCTCCTGAAGGCGAGGAAGAGCGCGATGGCGCTGAGGGCCAGGGAGACGAAGAAGGCGCCGGGGAGGACGCTGCGCTGGCCGTCGAGGACGGCGCCCAGCACGGTCTCGAAGAGGTAGAGCTGGATCACCAGCAGCACCAGGATGACGCCCAGGGCGGCGGGGGAGATGCGGACGCGGGGCGTGTTCATGCGGTCACCTCGCTCTTGTCGCGGGGGCAGGCCGCGCGGTGATCCAGGTTTTCCAGGGTGGGCTTGGGCAGCTCGCCCACAGCCCAGAGGCTGCCGTCGGGGCGGACCTCCAGGGCGATGGCGGCGAGCGGCCGGCTGGGCGGGCCCTGCACGGGGAAGCCGCGATCCGGTTCAAAGAAGCCCCGGTGGCAGGGGCACTCCAGGCGCTCGCCGGCATAGCGCACGGCGCAGCCCAGGTGGGTGCAGGTCTGGCGGTAGGCCCGCAGCTCACCCTTGGGGGTGCGCAGGAGGATGCAGGCGTCATGCGCGTCGCGGAACTTGAAGAGGCGGCTCTGGCCGGGTTGCAGCTCCGTGGCCAGGCCCAGGGCCACGGGCAGTTCCGCGTGCCTGGCCTCGGGGTCGGAGGCGCCCTCCAGGGGCTTCTTCCGCAGCCAGAGGAAGCCGATGCCGGTGGTGAACCCGGCGCTTACCACCGCCAGGAAGCGGGCGAACTCGCGGCGGGAGAAGTGGCCCTCCTCGGCCAGTTCCAGGGGGAAGGCGCGGCGCCACCAGGTCATCAGAGGCCTCCGTCGATGAGAAGGGCCGCGTCCAGGTGCAGGGGCGTGTCCGGATCGGGCACCATGATGGCGTTCTTGGTCTTCACCCGCACGCTGCCGATGAGGAAGTCGCGCAGGGGCTTGTTGTGGCGCAAGTTGGCCACCTCGTCCTTGCGGACGAAAAGCAGGGCCTGGCTGGGACAGACCGTGGCGCACATGGGCTTGTGGCCCACGGAGGTGCGGTCGTAGCAGAGGTCGCACTTCAGCATCTGCTCCAGGCCCGAGAACACGATGGGCACGCCGAAGGGGCAGCTCAGCTCGCAGTTCTGGCAGCCGATGCAGCGCGGCTTCTGGGCGGCGTGCACCACGCCGTCCTCGCTGCGCTTGATGGCGTCCGAGGGGCACACCTGGGCGCAGATGGGATCCTCGCAGTGCATGCAGACGGTGGGTACCGTCTGGGGGCTGTCGAAGCGGTCCATCTCGTCCAGGTGGATCATGGACCGGCCGCGGTGGGTGCCGCACTCGGCACAGGCGCCCACGCAGGAGCGGCAGCCGATGCAGCGCTGGGGGTCGATAAAAAAGCCGTAGTCCTGGGGCACCATCAGAACACCCGCTCAGGCATGTCGGTCTGGTTGCTGCGGGCCTCGAAGGCCATGCGCTGCAGCTCCGCCAGCTCGGGGGAGAACTGGTCCTTGGTGGTCTTTTTCAGGCGCACGGCGCTCACCTTGAACTCGGGGATCTTCGACACGGGATCCAGGTGCCGGGCCGTGAGGCGGTTGGCCGACAGGGCCCCAGCCCAGTGGTAGGGGATGAATACGGTGTCGGGGCGGATGGTCTTCACCACCTTGGCAGGCAGCACCATGCTGCCGCGCCGGGAGGTGATCTCCACGGCATCGCCTTCTGCCAGGCCGTACCTCTCCGCCAGGCGCGGGTGGATCTCCAGGTAGGGATGGGGGCACTGCTCCACCAGGAAGCCGATGCGGCGCGTCTGGGTGCCGCTCAGGTAGTGGAAGACCACACGGCCCGAGGTGAGCCAGATGGGGTAGTCGTCATCGACCACCTCCATGGGCGGCCGGTAGGGCGTGGGATTGAACTTGGCCTTGCCGTCCGGGTGGAAGAACTTCCCCCCTTCGAAGAGCCGCGGCGTGCCGGGATGGTCCTCCGTGGGGCAGGGCCAGAACACGCCCATGTTCTTGACGATCTTCTCGTAGGTGATGCCCGCGTAGTCGGCGGTGCCGCCCTTGGAGGCCACCCGAAGCTCGTTGAAGATGGCTTCGGGGCTGGTGAAGTGGTCGAAGTACTTGCCGCGGCCCAGGCGCTTGGCCAGCTCCACCATGATCTGCCAGTCGGGCCGGGCGTCGCCGGGGCAGTCCACGGCCTTGTTGATCTTGATGACGCGGCCCTCGGCGCTGGTGGAGGTGCCCTCGTCCTCCTCGTGGAGGGCCGAGGGCAGCACGATGTCGGCGTGCTGGGCGCTTTCGCTGAGGAAGAAGTCCAGGCAGACGAAGAACTCCAGCTTGCTGAGGGCTTCGCGGGTGAACTGCGAGTCCGGCAGCGATACCAGCGGGTTGAAGCAGAGCAGCAGCAGGCCCTTGATCTCGCCGGCATGGATGGCGTTCATGATCTCCTGGGCGCTCTGGCCCACGCCCGGCAGCTCCTCATCCGTGCAACCCCAGACGGAGCAGATGTACTTCCGGTGCTCGGGGTTGCTGATGTCGCGGTTGCCCGGCAGCTGATCGCACTTGTGGCCGTGCTCGCGGCCGCCCTGGCCGTTGCCCTGGCCCGTGATGGTGGCGTAGCCGCAGCCGGGCCGGCCGATGCGGCCCGTGGCCAGCACCATGTTGATGCAACCCAGCACGTTGTCCACGCCCTTGCTCTGGTGCTCAATGCCGCGGGCGTGGAGCAGGAAGCTGGTCTTGGCCTCGCCCCAGATGCGGGCCGCCTTCTCGATGGCGTCCACGGGCAGGCCGGTGATCTGGCTGGTCCACTCCGGCGTGCAGTCCTTCACGGCCGCCAGGGTCTCTTCGAAGCCGTGGGTGTGGGCATTCACGAAGTCCCAGTCGATGAGCTTCCACTTGTGCAGCAGGTGCAGGATGCCGTTGGTCAGGGCCGAGTCCGTGCCGGGCTTCAGGGGCAGCACCAGGTCGGCGGTGCGGGCCAGGGGCGTGATGCGGGGGTCCACCACGATGAGCAGGGCGCCGCGGTCCCGGGCGCGCCAGATATAGTCCGTGGTGATGGGGGAGCACTCCGCCACGTTGGAGCCGGCCACCCAGATCACCTCGGCCAGCTCGATGTCGGCCCAGGAGTTGGCCGCGCGGTCGACGCCGAAGGCCTTCTTGTTGCCCGCACCGGCGCTCACCATGCAGAGGCGGCCGTTGTAGTCGAGGTTCTTGGTCTGCAGGCCCAGACGCGCAAACTTGCCCGCCAGGTAGCTCTTCTCGTTGGTGAGGGAGACGCCGGACAGCACGGCGAAGGCATCCTTGCCGTGCTGCTGCTGGATGCGCTGGATCTCGGCCACGGTGCGGTCCATGGCCTCGTTCCAGCCCATGGGCTCGAAGCCGTTCTCCGTGCGCTTCATCGCCTTGGTGAGGCGGTCCGGGTGGTTGCCCTGGAGGTAGCGCTTCACGCCCTTGGGACAGAGCTTCCCCTGGTTGAAGGGGAACTCCTCCCAGGGATCGAAGCCGATGACCTTGTTGTCCTTCACCTTGAGCTTGATGCCGCACTGCTGGCCGCAGAAGCAGCAGTGGGTCTCCACCACCTTGTCGGGCGTGGGATCGGAGAGCCAGCCCCCGGGAGGGGCGAGGTTCAAGTGCGGACCAAACTGGGCGCGGAGCTGGTCCTGGGAGAGGGGAAGCGTGCTCATGGGGACCTCTCAGGACTTCATGCTGATGGGATCGGAAATGGGTTCCGCCAGTACGGGGATCGTGGCGAAGGGATCGAAAGCGCCATGGAGCCGCGTGCTCTGGGCCTTGGCCACGAGCCGCCGCTTGCATCTGGGGCAGAGGTCCAGGTGGTGGACGGACGCGCTGTGCCGGGCCCCGTCCAGCTCGAGCTCCTTCCAGAGGGCCTCCAGATCGCGGCGCTGGTTGGCCCGGATGAAGGGTGTGCCGCAGCTCTTGCAGGCCTGGCGCCCCTCGGCTTCGCCCTCGGCCTTGTAGATCGTCACGCCCACCTGGGCGGGCCGCTGCACCACGTGGAAGAGCTTGCCGAAGGGCAGGCCCAGCAGCAGGAGGATGACCGTCAGCTCGTGGAGGAAGGCCAGGGTGGCGAAGTTGCGACCCTGGAGCCACTTCTCCGAGGCGGTGAGCAGCAGGCCGGTCATGCTCACGGCGATGAGGAGCACCAGGGGCAGCAGGTCCAAGTCGAAGCGCTGGGTCGCGGTGTCGCCCTCGTCCTGCTTGCGGCGGATGAGGCTCAGCACGCAGCCGGCGATGACCATGACCGCCGCCAGGTCCAGGACATGGAAGCTGCAGAAGGCGATGAAGCTGTCGAGGGGGAAGGAGCCCGCCGGGAAGCCGAGCACCCAGGCCTGGTAGCGGGTGGCGTCCAGGCCCTCGCTGGTGAAGCGCACCCAGCCGAAGACCAGGGGGATGGTCACGGCGAAGCCCAGGAGGCAGCCCCAGGCCAGGAGCGCATGGGCGCCCCAGCGCTTGAGGGAGCGCTTCTCGATGAAGCGCTGGAGCACGATCTGGTCCAGCGCCAGTACGGCCATCCGGGGCACCGCCTTGATGGCCCTGGGGGACAGCAGCGTGCGGAGCGTGTGCTTGAAATACATCCGCGTGGCGGGCCGCTCGATCCAGGAGAAGTAGCGGTAGGCCACGCCGAAGCAGGCGAAGAGGGTGGCCAGCAGGTAGCCCAGGAGGGCCGGGTCCAGCCAGCGACCGCCCCGGCTGCCCAGGGCCACCAGGCCGCAGAGCCCCAGGGTGGCTAGGGTGGCCCCCACCAGGGGCCGGGCTTCGAGGTCGAGATCGGCGAAGGGGCTCATGGCTGGGCTCCAAGGAACAGACGAGGACGGCGAAACGGACCAGAGAGTCCTAATTTAAGACAAAAGGACGGCGCATCAAGGCTTGAGATCTGTGTGCCGGATCAGGGCCTTTCGCAGGGCGGGCGGTCCTTAGCTTCCTTCTGGTGCCGCAGGTCCATGAGCTGCAGGTCCCGGATGGTGGCCTCGGTCATGGAGGTGGCCACCTGGGCCTTCACGGCGCCCCAGGCCTCGTGCAGGGGGCAGGGGTGGTCGCCGCCGCAGGTGGGGAAGCCCATGATGCAGCCGTCCATGGAGTTCGGGCCCTCTAGGGCGATGACGACCTCGCCCACGGTGATCCGGTGGGAGGGCCGCAGCAGGCGGAACCCGCCCTTGGGGCCCCGCACGGATTCGAGGATCTCGGCCTGCACCAGGCCCTGGAGGATCTTGGCGAGGTAGGGGCCGGGCAGCTCCAGGCGGGCCGACAGGTCCTTGGCCAGGCAGAAGCTCCCATCCTCGGGCAGGGCGGCGAGGGCTCGGAGGGCATAGCCGGTGGCGGTCGAGAAGATCATTCCGGAATATTACTTCCGATTTGCAGAGCATGTTCAGAGATTCCGGAGTCCTGCCCCAAATGTGATTCCGGTCAGAGCAGGGCCCGCCAGAGGAGCAGGAGCCCTAGCACGCTGAGGCCCCCCTCCCGCCAGCCCAGGGTGCGGGCCGGCAGGGGTCGGTAGGGGACCAGGGCCCGCAGGTAGAGCAGACCCGTCCAGCCGGTCCAGAGGAGCCCCGCGAGGCCCCGCGGGGCGAGCAGCAGGGCGGAGACGCCGATCAGCAGCAGGTGGAGGACATGGACGGGGATCCGCCGACGCTGCAGTTCCTCCTCGGCCAGCTTGTGGGCATGGCCCAGGAGGCGCCGCACGTGGGCCAGGTTGGCGCCGCCCACCAGGGTGACCAGCAGCCAGGCCCGGCCGGCCTCCGGTAGCGAGCCCCCACCGGCCGCGAGGATGGCGGCGGCCAGGCCCGCGAAGGCGCCCTGGGCGGCCAGCTCCACGGCCAGGGAGCGCACGGCCCGCTGGAGGTCGGCCCGCAGGGCGAGGAGCACCAGGGGAGCCACGCAGGCCAGGGGGATCAGGAACCAGGGACCTGAAATCAGGAGGGCGAGTACTCCGAAGTCGCCCGCGAGGACCCCAAAGAGAAGCAGGGCGCGGATCTGGAGAGGATCCCGCTGGCCGGTGAGCACCCGCCGGAGCGAGGGACGGCTGAGGAAGAAGGCCAGTGCGGCCAGGCCCAGGCAGAGGCCCGCCAAGCTGGGGCGGAGCAGCAGACCCAGCACCAGCGGGAACCCGAGCATGAACCAGCTGCCGTGTTCGGCGGGCAGGAGGGTGCGCCAGGGGGGGAGGATTCGGGACATTTCAGCCCTTTCAGGTCCGAAATAGAGTCTGACCGCAAGTCCCGGGTCTTGCCATGCGGGGGATCACACTTCGGAGGCGATGAGCCGCAGCCCCTCCAGGGCCTCCTCCATGGTGAGGAAGACGGGCAGGCCGGCCTCCCGGAGACCCTGGCGGTAGGCGTCGTAGAGGACGCCGCCCTCCACGGCCACGCCCAGCCACTTGCCGCTCCCCGAGGCGAGGGCGGCCAGGGCCCGCGCGAAGGGCCCGAAGGCCGCCGGATCCGCGGTGCCCAGGCGGCGGGTGAGGGGTACCAGGCCCACCACCACCACGTCGGCCTCGGAGGCCAGCAGCAGGCGGGCGCCGGCCAGGTAGGCGGCCTCGTCGGCCATGGGGGTGAGGTCCAGGGGCAGGCGGGGACTCACGAGGCCCGTGAGGCCGTGGGCTTCGATGGTGGCCGTCAGGTCGGCGGTTTCGGCCTCCGTGAGCCTCGAACCCCGGAAGGGGCCCTCCAGCAGATCGGCCGAGGCCACGGACTCGAAGCCCGCATTGGTCAGGATGGCCACGCGGCGGGGCGTGCCCTTGGCGTAGGCGCCCAGCCAGGAGAGGGCGGCGTCGAAGGCCTCGATGCGCTCGGCGAGCATCACCCCCGCCCGGCGCAGCACGCTGGCCTGCAGGGCGTGATCGCCGGCCAGGGCGCCCGTGTGGCTGCTGGCGGCGGCCATGCCCTCCTGGCTGCGCCCGCCCTTGTAGAGCAGCACGCGGCGGCCGGTGGCGCGGAGTTTCGCCGCCACCTCGGCGGTGGCCTTGAGGTCCCCGGGGGCGAAGCCCTCCAGGTAGGCGCCCACCACCTGCACGGCGGGATCCGAGCCGAAGCCCGCCAGGAAGTCCGAGCAGCGCAGGTCCATCTGGTTGCCGATGGCCACGGCGGCGCGGAGGCCCAGCTCGGGGCGGCGGCTCAGGCGCGTGATGAGGAAGGCGCCGCTCTGGCTCACCAGGGCCGCGTGGCCAGAGCGGGGGCGCAGGGGCAGCTTCTCGTCGGGGATGAAGAGGGTGTTCAGGTTCTGGTCGGGGCTGTAGAGGCCCAGGCCGTTGGGGCCCACCAGGGCCGGGGTCCACTTGCCGGCGCGGCGGTGTTCCTCAAGGCAGGCCACGAGCCGCTGGCCGAGGCCCTCGGTGTCGGCGCCGTCACCCAGGCCCCCCGCCACCACATAGACGACGGTGGCGCCGCCGCCCTGGCGGCAGAGCTGTTCGACCACCTCGAGCGTCACGGGTGCGGGGAGGGAGACGATGAGCTGATCGGTCGGGGCCGCGGCCAGGTCCGCCACGGACTCGATGCAGGGAAGCCCCAGGAACTCGGTCGCGCCGGGCTTGATGAGGCGGATGGCGCCTGCGGGCAGCGTGGATCGCTGCGCGTTCTCCAGGATGATGCGGCCCACGGTGCCTGCGCGGCTGGACACGCCGGCGATGACGAGGTCGCGCGGGGCCACCAGGGCCCGGTACCAGGCCGGGTCCGGCACCGCCGGCGGCGCGGCCACGGCGGCGTCGAGGGTGCCCACGCCATCCAGGGCCGTGGGCAGGCCCTCGCCGTCGAGCACCACGGGATTGAGCTCGAGCAGGGTGACGCCTTCGCGTTCCAGGCCTTCCGCGGCGCGCCACAGGCCCTGGAGGAAGGCGAGCAGCTTCGGTTCTTCCGTGAGCGCCTCGGTGCCGCGCTGGCGGCCCAGCCAGGTGCGGCCCAGCCAGTGGTCGCGCAGATCCGTGAGGGCCTGGTCCGGGGTGCAGAGGGCCAGGGGCCAGATCAGGGGCGGGGCCAGGACGGCCCAGGCGTCGGCCTGGAGGCCGCCGATGCCGCAGATCACGAGCCAGCCCGCATCCGGATCGCGCTTGAGGGAGACCAGGGCCTCGGTCGGCAGGCCCCCCAGGCGCTTGAAGGCGACCTTCTCGCAGACCAGCCCGCCGATCCAGGGGTGCTCCGCCACCCGCTGGCGCATGGCCTCCGCCTCGGCCCTCAGGGCGGCCTCATCGAAGGGTCCGAAGTGGACGGCCCCCTTGTCGGACTTGTGCCAGAGCTGGTCCGCGATGCCCTTGAGGACGATGGGTTCGCCGGGCGCGAAGGGCAGGGGCCCCGCATCCAGGAAGCCGTGGCGGGGCACCCGCAGGCCCGCGGCGGCGAGCAGGCCGTAGGCCCGCTCCTCGTGGAGGAATCCCGTGGTCGTGTGCATGTCAGGCTCCCACTGGGTCGTGGATCAGGCCGCGGCCGGCCTCGAAGGCCTCGAGGTTCTTCTCGGTGACGCGCGCGCCCTTGGCTTCGAAGCGCTGGGCGATCACCTCGTGCCAGACGGCGTCAGCCACGGGAAGGAATTTCGAGGCCATGCCCAGCAGGGCCATGCCGCCGGCCTGGCGGTGGTTGAGCCGGCGGGCCAGGTCCTCGGTGTCGACGAGGTGGGCGCCGCGCACGGTCTTGAGGGCCGCGTAGACGTCATCCAGGGGCGGGTAGCCCGCCATGTCCATCTGGGGTTCCTCCGCCACGACCAGGTGTCCGTTCATGCGGAGCATGGACACGTAGCGCAGGGCCTCCAGGGGCTCGAGGGCCACCAGCAGGTCGGCACCGCCTTCGTCGAGGATGGGCGAGGTGAGGGGGATCTCCGAGTAGCAGACCTGGGCGTGGACGCTGCCGCCCCGCTGGCTCATGCCGTGGATCTCGGACTGGAGGGCGTGGAGGCCGCTGCGCCGCAGGGCCTCCAGCAGGATCTGGGCGAGGGAGAGCACCCCCTGGCCGCCGACGCCGGACAGGACGATGCCGTGGATGCGGGGGACGTTCATGAGCAGACCTCGGTGGTGCAGCGCTCGCGCTCCTGGCGGTCGTGATCCTTCAGGACGCCGCGGCGGATGGACTGGATGCACTCCCGGCGGAACACCACCACCGAGAGGCCGGGATGCCGCAGGGCGGCCGCGACGGCCGCCACATTGGCGTCGTGCTGCCTGGGCACAGGCAGAAGCACCTGGAGCTGGTCCTCCTGGAGGCCCATGCCCCGCACCATGCGCTCGACCTGGTCGAGGGCCTGGCTGGGCTGCTGGCCCGTCATGCCCACCACGCGGTTGTCGAGGATCATCACGGTGACGTTCACGCCGGCGTCGGCGGCTGTCAGCAGGGCCGGCAGTCCGCTGTGCCCGAAGGTGGAATCGCCGATGACGGCCACGGAGGGCGTCTGGCCCGCCAGGGCCGCACCCACGGCCATGCTGATGCTGGCGCCCATCTCCACCACCGCGTGGATGGCCGCCATGGGCTCCTGGGCGGCCAGGGTGTAGCAGCCGATGTCGCCGAAGACGCGGGTCTCCGGGGCGCCGACCTGGGCCAGGGCCTCCTGCAGGGCCTCGTAGGCGTCCACGTGGCCGCAGCCGTCGCAGAAGCGGGGGCCACGGATGGGCAGCTCGAGGGCGGCCGCGGCCTTCCCGGCCGGGGCCTCCAGGCCGAGGGCACCCTTCAGCAGGCGGGGCGTGAGTTCGCCCGTGCGGGGCAGGGCGCCGTCCAGGCGGCCGCGGACCTTGGCGGTGCCGCGCAGGCCCAGGCGCTCCTCCAGCACCGGATAGTCCTCCTCGAAGACCACCACCTCGTCGACCTGGGCCAGAAAGGCCTGCTCCAGGCCCGGATCCACGGGGTAGGCGGCGATCTCCAGGCGGGGCAGGTCCGCCAGGGCCGGGTTCTCGTGGAGCAGCTGGCCGAAGTAGGCCCGGCCCATGCCCGACAGGGCCACGCCACGGCGGGCGGAGCCGGGGACGAGGCGGTTCAGGGGTGTGGCTTCGGCCATCAGGCGGGGCTGCTTCTCCAGCAGGTCCACATAGCGGCGGCGGGCGTTGGCGGGGATCAGCACCCAGTCCTGGATGGCGGAGGCCGGAACGGGACCCAGGCCGGCGGGCGCCAGGGCCGCCCGTCGCGCCAGGGCCGCGCGGCAGTGGGCCAGACGGGTCACGATGCGCAGCATCACGGGCACCTGGAGGGCCTCGGACAGCTCGAAGGCCCGGAGGGTGAAGTCGTAGCATTCCTGGACCGTGCTGGGCTCCAGGCAGGGCAGCCAGGCGAACTCCGCCAGGCGGCGGCTGTCCTGCTCGTTCTGGCTGCTGTGCATGCCGGGGTCATCCGCCACCAGCAGCACGAGGCCGCCGCGGACGCCGGTGAGGGCGGAGTTGGCGTAGGCGTCCATGGCCACGTTCAGGCCCACGTGCTTCATGGTCACCAGGGCGCGGAACCCCGAATAGCTCATGCCCATGGCCAGGTCGTAGGCCACCTTCTCATTGGCGGCCCACTGGGCCACCCGGCCGTCCTGGGCCCCATGGATGAGCAGCTCGACCGCCTCGAACCCCTCCGTGGATGGCGTGCCCGGATAACCGAACGCGCCTTTGATGCCGGCATCGAAGGCGGCACATCCCACCGCTTCGACCCCCAGCGCGAGGGTGCTCTGAACCATGAAAACCTCCAACCTTTTCCAAGTGGGAAGTATGCGGAGGCGACTCAGTGCCGGGGGTCACAGGGAGGGCTGGTCCGACCATGCGACTGGTCCGACCACCACCTGGAGGGTCCTCCGACCCTGCCGCATTGAAAGGAGCTTCAGGGGCGGGCAAATCATGGCCCCGAAGTTGGGAACCAATCCCCAGTGGCAAAGGTCACAACTTTGTCTGAACAGAGAATCCATGTCATGATCATGACAATTAAAATATTGTTATTATACAATTACCATTTTTATAACATGTTTATTAATAATATTTAAAAATAGTGTAAAACACAATTTGTATGTTTTTGATGCTAAAAAAATAAGCATACATTCATACATGAATTATTCATTTCCGCCCTTGAGGTAGCCAGAGTGAGGGCTATAGTTTGGTTTCTGACGCACACATCTGCTTTCACCCGCGTCCGGCCTGCACTGGCAAGGCTTTCCATAGAACACGGTCCTGCTCCTTCTGCTATTCCACCCCGGTCCATCCACGCCACCGCATGAGGCGAATCATGAAGCCACGAACCCAAGTGGTCCTGCTTGCCACCCTGATGACTGCCACGGCCTGGGGCCAGGAGGTGAGCCTGTATGGCACCACCATGGCCCAGATGTGGAAGCAGGAGACGCCGGGCTTTGACAAGAACACCTTCACCCCGGCCACCCAGTACCTGGGCATCGACGCCACCAAGCTCGGCACCGACAACCTGTCCCTGCACCTCTTCGGATGGGGCCGGACGGATCTGAGCGATGTGAGCAATTTCGACGGCTCCAAGTCCGGCGGCTACCTGAACTACGGCTACCTGCAGTACCGCTTCGATCAGGCCAATGCCGAGATCAAGGCGGGCCGCTTCACGGCCAACCAGGCCACCGGTTTCGAGCAGGTCGATGGCGTCAGCGTCCGGACGGATCTGCGCGGCGGCTTCTCGATCTCGGCCTTCGGCGGGAAGCCGGTCTACTACAAGACGGTGGATCCCCGGAACCAGGCGGACTACGAGTTCCAGCGCGACTTCATCATGGGCACCCGGCTGGCCTGGCGCATGCCCAAGGTCGGTGAGATCGGCCTCTCCTACGTCCAGGACGGCACCAAGGCGGCCAAGGATCTCGACATTCCCTCTCCGGTCGACTACACGCGCAAGATGCTGGGCGCCGACTTCCACCTCGCGCCCGCCTCCGCCTTCGACCTCCGGGGCCGCACGGTGTTCAACGTCGCCAACGAGCGGACCAACACCGCCGAGCACGACTACACCGCCACCGTGAAGCTCGGCGACCAGGTCACCATGACCGGCAACTACGCCATGCGGAACTTCAACTACTACTTCGCCGGCACCAACCTGCCCTCCCTCTTCCGCCAGGACGAGAACGACAAGTTCCGCGGCTTCGGCGGCAGCATCACCTGGAACGCCTCCACGGTCGTCCAGCTGGTGGGCGACTACCGCCACATGCACCGCGAGACCTTCGGCGACGTGAACCGCGCCGGTGGCGAGGTCCGCTGGACCGCCAGCGATAAGTCCTTCCTCGGCGGCGTCAGTGGCCACTGGGTGAACGCCGCGAACACCAGGTTCGTGGATCCTGCGACCCCGTACCGCAGCCTGAGCCACAAGGAAGCCCGCGTCTGGGCCATGGCCACCCAGGGCAAGCTCATCGCGAGCCTGGATGCCATCCTCCAGCGCTACGACAGCGAGAACCCCTACCTCGTCGGGGTCCGGAACGTCTATGAAGTGGTGGGCTCGCTCGGATACCAGGCCACCACGAACGTGAAGGTGTCCGGAGACATCAGCTACGGAAGCACCCCCGTCGCCAGGCACGAGACCCGGGGGCTCCTGCGGGCCGAGTATCGGTTCGGCTTTGCTAAGAAGGGAGGTCGCTAATGGCCCGGAAGTCCATTCTCCAGATCGTCGGCATCGTGCTGGGTCTCTGCGTCCTGACGGCGTGCAGCCTCATCTCGCCAGAAGCCAGCTTCGCGGCCACCCACCCCCAGGAACTGGGCGCGGGCCGTCCCATCTGCTCCGAATGCCACAGCAACGACGTGGCCAAGGGCGCGCTCAAGCCCTACGCGTCCTTCGACCACACACCCACCTTCGTGAAGGACCACCGCTTCCAGGCCAACCAGGACGCCAACACCTGCGCCTCCTGCCACGCCCAGTCCTTCTGCGCGGACTGCCACGGCGGCAAGGTCCCCATGAAGCCCGCCACCCGCCTGAGCGACCGGCCTGACCGCGCCACGCCGCACCGGGGTGACTTCATGACCCAGCATCGCATCGAAGGAAAGATGGATCCGTCCAGCTGCTACGCCTGCCATGGCCGGGCCAACAACGAGAAGTGCGCGGCTTGCCACCGGTAGGAACTGAAAACGTGTCCAAGGGGAACACCATGAGCCGAACTAAGTTGATGGTAGGAAGCTGTTTCGCGACGCTCCTCGCGCTTCTTGCCTGGGGATGCGCCGGAACTGCCGGGAAGGGGGCTCCGTTTAACGCCTCCACCGGACAGCACCCGACCAACTGGATCGAGGTCCACTACATCGATTACGTCAAGGCGCCCGACCAGTGCCGCACCTGCCACGGATCCACCTCGGATCCGGCCCAGGCGGGCGGCATCTCCAAGGTGAGCTGCTTCAGCTGCCATGCGAACGGCGTGAACCATCCCGCCGGCTGGGCGGATCCCAGCCAGCACGGTCGCCTGGGCGCCCAGGCTGCTCCGGCCATGACCCAGCTGATCGGCGGGACGGTGGTCGACGGCTCCGGCTTCGCCTACTGCACCAAGTGCCACGGCGCGAACTACACCGATGGTGCCGCCGTCTCCTGCAAGGCCTGCCACACCAAGGCGCCGCACCCCGACGCCCCCTGGCGCGGTCCCACGTTCGCCTCGCCCAGCCACGTCAACACCAACAGCGGGAACGCCCCCGCCTGCGCCCAGTGCCACCTCAATGGGGCCAACTCCTCCCTCAAGCCCGTGACTCCGGCACCCGCCGGCACGGCGCCCGGCTGCTTCAACAACACCCTGTGCCACGGCACGAGCTTCTAGTCGAGAGGAGGGCCAACCCCCGTCCCTCCCACCACCAAGACAGCCCCTTTCCGTAACGACCTCCATGGGAGGTGCCCATTCGGCTAGTCCTTCCGAGCGTTTTCACCCCACCGCCACTCAACAGCAGTCTTACTCCCAATAAGGAGAATGAAGCATGCAATACCGTCCTTTGAAACAGCTCTGCGGCCTCATCGCCACCGCAGCCGTCGCCCTCGTGCTGATCGGCTGTAACGGCAAAACGGGCCCCGCCGGTGCGAACGGCACCAACGGTACCAATGGCACCAACGGTACCAATGGCACCAACGGCACCAACGCCACCATCACCGTGAACGCCGCCCAGCTCACTCCCGAGCAGTGGAGCCAGCTCACCCTCAAGGGCAGCGTCACCAGCGCCTCCGTGGTGAACGGCAAGCCCGTGGTGAACTTCACCGTCACCGACGGCGTGGGCACCCCCATCGTCGGCCTGGGCTTCACCAGCAAGACCGCCTCGGCCCTGGTCCCCAGCTACGCCAACATGTCCTTCAGCATCGCCAAGCTGGTGCCCGGCACGAACGGCAGCCCCAGCAAGTGGGTGAGCTACATCGTCACCACCATGCCGACCAGCACCACCGCCGTCGCCGCGACCCGGCCCAGCACGGACAACACCGGCACGCTGGTGGACAACGGCAACGGCTCCTACAAGTACACCTTCTACCGCGACATCACCGCCATCCAGACCACTCTGGACGGCCTGACCTACACCGCCCCCAGTGCCAAGGCCGACCTCGGTGACGTGACCTACCAGGCCGCCCTGACCCACCGCGTGACTGTGCAGCTCAGCGGCAATGCCCGCGGCACCGGCTCCAACACTGCCGACGGCTCCAACAGCGGCGTCGCCGGCGTGCCCGTCCTGACTCCCGGCAACCTGTGGTACGACTTCGTTCCGTCCACCGGCCTGGCTGTGACCGCCGCCAACGAGCAGCGCAACATCGTCGACACCTCCTCCTGCAACACCTGCCACACCAAGTTCAACGGCTTCCACGGCAGCACCCGGATCAACGCCGAGTACTGCGTGGTCTGCCACACCGACCAGCGCAAGTTCGGCTTCGCGGAAGCCACCACCACCGCCACCGGCTACGACGCCACGGCTGGCCAGCGCAAGATCGGCGGCATGGCCGTGGGCGACTTCCCCGCCTTCATCCACCGCCTCCACGCGGGTGAGGAACTGAAGAAGGACGGCTACAACTACGCCGGCATCCTCTTCAACGAGACCACCTACCCCCAGGACCTGCGGAACTGCAGCAAGTGCCACACCGCCTCCATCGCCGCGACCCCGCAGGGCGACAACTGGAACACCAAGCCCAGCCGCATGGCCTGCGGCGCCTGCCACGACAACATCGACTGGGCCGCCGGCACCAACCACGGCGGTGGCGCTCAGACCAGCGACCTGAACTGCACCGGCTGCCACGGCGCGGCCGGCATCAAGCTCAACCACATCCCCGTGTCGCCCATGAACCCGGCGTTCGCCACGGGTGCCTATACCAATGGCTCCTACCTGGCCGGCGACCGCAACAACCTGCCTCCGGGCGCCATCAAGATCGACTACGACCTGAAGAGTGTCACCCTCGACGCGACCCGTCACCCGGTGTTCACCTTCAAGTTCAAGCAGACCCTCAACGGCACCACCTCTGACGTCGTCTTCAACACCTTCGCGGCCGGCACGGTCACGGAGATGATGAACAACTTCGTGGGCAGCCCCAGCGTCTACATGGCCTTCGCCGTGCCGCAGGATGGCATTGCCGCCCCCGCTGATGTCAACGCCACCGCCTCGGCCTACATCAAGAAGGTCTGGAATGGCACCGCCACCGGCACCGGCGCCGGCACCCTCACGGGCCCCGACGCCAGCGGCTACTACACGCTGACCATGACCGGCGTGGCGATCCCCGCCAATGCGACCATGCTCCGTGGCGGCATCGGCTACACCTACAACAAGAACAGCCAGTCGCTGACCCAGACCAACGTTCCCAACCTGGGGAGCACCAGCTTCGCCTATGATCCCGTCACGATGTTGGGCGGCTTCAGCGTGCCCGCGCCCAACAAGTTCATGACCGTGGCTGGCTCCACTGCCCGCCGCAACATCGTGGACACCGCCAAGTGCAACGACTGCCACAAGAACCTGGGCGTCTTCACCGCCTCCGCCTACCACGCGGGCGAGCGCAACAACGCCGAGTCCTGCCACTTCTGCCACAACCCCAACCAGACCAGCAGCGCCTGGAGCGCGAATGCCAGCACCTTCCTCCACGGCATTCACGGCGCCGGCAAGCGGACCGTGCCCTTCAACTGGCACGCCCCCACCCCCACGGACACGTTCGCGAAGGTGACCTACCCGGCCATCCTGAACAACTGCGAGGCCTGCCACGTTCCCGGGTCCTATGACTTCAGCAACAGCGCCAACGCTGCGGCCATCCCGAACATGCTCTTCTCCACCGTGGGCAAGGGCACCTACAACAGCGACCCCACCACGAACCCCACGGGCTACTTCTCCCTCTCGCCCTACGTGGTGGCCGACAACGTCACGAACTACGGCACCGGCCCCAGCTACAATGCCGCCACCGGCGTGCTCACCCAGGATGTCGCCAAGACCAACCTCGTGAGCTCCCCGATCACGGCCGCCTGCGCCTCCTGCCACGACTCCTCGACGGCCGTCGCCCACTTCCGGGGCAACGGTGGCTCGTTCTACGAGACCCGTGCCAACGCGCTGCTCAAGGTCGAACAGTGCATGGTCTGCCACGGCTCCGGCCGCACGGCCGACATCAAGGCCGTCCACATGAACTTCAGGTAATGTCCCCTGCCAGGACGCGGCCTGCCGCGTCCTGGCAACCAGCACCTGCCATGAACGAGGACCCGGATGCCTTCCAGCGCCGGGTCCTTTTTCCGATTCCACCACCGAGCCTCCGGCCGGTTGACAGGCCTTGCGCTCCCGCCGGAGAATCGGCGGTCCGCCTCACGAGGTCCCCATGAAGAAACCCCTGTTGAACCTGGCGCTGACCGTTGCGGCCCTCCTGCTCCCGAGCCTCCCGGCCCGGGCCCAGGAGGACACCGACCCCCCCCGGAAGACGGCACCCAAGAACACCGCCGCCAGGGCGGCCCGGGCCAAGGACCTCGCGGCCAAGGCCAAGATCCGCGCGAAGGCCAAGGCGGATGCCGATGCGAAGGCCATCGATGTCAACAGCGCCACCAAGGACCAGCTGAAGACCCTCCCGGGGATCACGGATGCGTACGCCGACAAGATCATCGCCGGCCGCCCGTACCTCTCCAAGGCCTTCCTGGTGACGAAGAACGTCCTGCCGAACGACCTCTTCCAGAGCCTCCGGAAGCGGATCGAGGCCCGGCAGCCCACGGCGAAGCCCCAGGGCCGTTAGAGTCCGCAACAGGCCAGCAGGAAGCCCTCGGAAACGGGGGCTTCCTGCTGTACGGACGCCGAGGTCCTTTGTGTTGAGGACTTATCGAACTGTCACGCCGCACGTGACACGGATCACAAGCATGATTGACTCATTAAATTACCGGAGGATCCTCATCGACGAAATCATGAGGAGGCAGCGGTCGCTGTAGGTCGGTGCTCCCCATCTCGCCCGAAGGTCTGCAGTCCGAATCCCTGAAGGAGGATGAACCATGCAACACCGACCTTTGAAGCACCTCTGCGGTCTCGTCGCGGGAGCGGCCATCCTGATCCTGGTGGCCTGCAACGGCAAGACCGGCCCCGCCGGCGCCAACGGCACCAATGGCACCAATGGCACCAACGGCACCAACGGCACGAATGGCACCAACGCGACCATCACCTTGAAGGCCGAGCAGCTGACCGGCGACCAGTGGTCGAAGCTGGCCCTCAAGGGAGCGGTCAACAGCGTGACCATGGGCGGCGCGCCCGTCGTGACCTTCACGATCACGGACGGCATGGGCACTCCCGTGAGCGGCCTGGCCGTCAAGAACGCGAGCGGAATCTACCCCAACTTCGGCTTCAGCATCGCCAAGCTGGTCCCCGCCAATGCAGCCACGGGGAGCCCCAGCCGCTGGGTGAACTACGTCGTCACGGAGACTCCCGCCGCCGGACAGACCGCCGTGCCCCATTTCGCGGAGCATGAGAACGACGGGACCCTGAAGGACAACCTCGACGGCACCTACACCTACACCTTCGCCCTCGACATCACCAAGGTCAAAGGCTACGTCGATGCGGCCACCGTCTACGATGCCACCCACCTCAAGGCCGACCTGGACGATCTGACCTACGAGCCGACCCTCACCCATCGGCTGATCATCACCGCGGGCGGGAAACAGCCCGGCACCACGATCCAGATGCTGGATTCCGCCAACCTGTCCTACGACTTCATCCCCTCCACGGGCAAGGCCGTCACCGCCACGGATGCCCAGCGGGTGATCGCCGACCAGGCCGCCTGCAACAGCTGCCACACCAAGCTGGCCTTCCACGCCAACTACTTCCCGCCCATCCATGACGTCCTGCTGTGCGTGGTCTGCCACACCGAGCAGCACAAGTACGGTGCCACCGAGTCCCTGCCGGCCACGGGCAATGTCCTCGTCCCCGGTGCCTACGGCATCTACACCGCCAGGCTCCAGGATCGGGCGCTGCCCAACTTCCCCAACATGATCCACAAGATCCACACGGGCGAGCTCCTCACCTACCAGGGCTACAACCAGTTCGGCACCCAGTACAACGAAGTGACCTACCCGCAGGATCTGCGGAACTGCACGAAGTGCCACAGCGCTTCCGCGACCGCCCAGGGCGGCAACTGGACCAGCGTGCCCAGCCGCCTGGCCTGTGGCGCCTGCCACGACGCCATCATCTGGGCCACGGGTGCGAACCATGCCGGTGGCGCCCAGACCAGCGACCAGAACTGCGCCAGCTGCCACGGGGCCTCGCAGATGCAGGTCATCCACACGCCGGTGGTCGCCCCCAACCCGAACAATGCCTGGCTGGTCGCCACCGGCGGCAACAACAACACCAACGCCTCCTACGTGGCCGCCTACACCGGCATCCTGCCCGTCGGCGCCCACCGTGTGACCTGGGACTTCCAGTCGGTCAGCCTGAACGCGAGCCGTCAGCCCGTGTTCGTCTTCCGCTTCCTCGAAGACGGCCTGCGGAAAGACTTCAAGACCTTCGTGAGCACCGCCAGCACGCCTGAGTTTTGGGACAACTATGCCGGCGGCCCCAGCGTCTACCTGACCTTCTCCGTGCCCCAGGACGGCATCGCCACTCCGGCCGACTGGAACGCGTCCGTCAGCACCTACGTCAAGAACATCTGGCGCGGGGACGGCAAGGACCAGTACGGCAACGCCCTTGCGGCTACGGCGGCCGGAACCCTCTCGGGCCCCGACGCCAGCGGCTACTACACCCTGACCATGACGGGCGTGGTGATCCCCGCCACCGCCACGAACCTGACCGGCGGCATCGGCTACACCTACGGCCTGAGCTCCACCCAGCCCCTGACCCAGACCGACGTGGCAGGCTACGCCTACACCCCCCTGCAGGTCACCTTCAACACCACTACGAGCAAGTATGTCCAGGTGACCGGCACCGGTCAGGGCGGCGTGAGCGTGCCGGCCCCCAACGTCACCAAGCTGGTCAGCGGCAGCACCGCCCGCCGCGCCATCGTCACCAACCAGAAGTGCAATGACTGCCACGCCGCGCTCGGCGTCTTCACCGAGAAGGTCTACCACGCCGGCCAGCGCAACGATGCGCCGACCTGCACCTTCTGCCACAACGTGAACCGCGTGAACAACGGCTGGGGCGTGAACATCAAGGACGCGGTCCACGCCCTCCATTCCGCGGGCAAGCGCGCGAACAAGTACTCCTGGGAAGCCGCTGCTGGCGACAAGTACTGGGAGATCACCTACCCGGCGATCCTGAACAACTGTGAAGCCTGCCACGTGTCCGGTTCGTACGATTTCCGGAACAGCGCCAGCGCGGCCGCGCTTCCCAACCTGCTCTGGACCACCGTTGCCACCGGCACAGTTCCGAATCCTGTGAATACCATCGTCACGGGTACGGAAACCATCCCGGGCACCTACTGGTCCCCCTTCGTGACCGCCGGCGCCGTCTACGGATCCGGCTTCTCGACGAACTTCTCCCCCTCCGCCACCACGGCGTACACCGACGCGGCTGCCACCACCCTGGTGAGTTCGCCGATCACGGCGGCCTGCTCCAATTGCCACGACGCCGCTGCTGAGATCGCCCACTTCAGGGGCAATGGCGGCGCCTTCTATGAACCCCGCGCCACGGCGCTCCTCAAGGTCGAGCAGTGCATGGTCTGCCACGGCCCCGGCCGCACGGCTGACATCAAGGCCGTCCACATGAACTTCAAATAATGTCCCCCGCCAGGGCGCGGCCTTCCGCGCCCTGGCGACCAGCAACAGCGATGCGGTGAGGACCCGGGTGCCTTTCAGCGCTGGGTCCTCGCTTTGTCATGCCCGCCCCGAACGTCAGGCAAATCGGCCGGGCGGCACATCGGGGGAAGGGGGGATTTCGGGGTGATTCTGGGATGGGAAATGATTCGCAACATCAAAAACAGACAGTTGATTTTTACAATCCATGACCAGTAGGTGACACGCGTCACAAGGGTGGTTGACTCGTTAAATCACCGGTAGATCATCATTGACGAATTCCCGTTGGAACTCTCCTCCCGGGAGGTGCGTGTGTTGTTCGTGTCACAGGCTGCCAGTGCGAGCGGCCGAACCGCATCCACGACCTCTCCCGTCTGTGGGAGCGTCCCCTACTCCCCACAACCGCAGCTCTACTCCCCAAAGGAGAATGCAGCATGCAACACCGACCTTTGAAACAACTCTGCGGCGCCCTCGCCGCAGCCGCCGTGCTCCTCGCGCTGGTCGCCTGTGACGGCAAGACCGGCCCCGCCGGCGCCAACGGCACCAACGGCACGAACGGCACCAACGGCACGAACGGGACCAACGGCACCAATGCCACCCCCGTCGTCAACGTCACCAAGCTGACGCCCGAAGCGTGGGCCGCCCTCAAGCCCGTGGGCCAGATCACCAGCGTCACCATGGGCGCCGCCCCGGTGGTGTCCTTCAAGCTGACCGACGCGGGCGGAACGCCCATCGTGGGCCTCGGCGCCGCCACCACGAAGAGCACCGTCCCGGATCGGAACGGCAACCTCGCCACACTGCCCGGCTATCCCAACCTGGCCTTCGCCATCGCGAAGCTGGTGCCCGAGGATGCCACCACCAAGGCCCCCAGCAAGTGGGTCAGCTACATCGTGACCTCCGTGCCAGTCATCAAGGCCTCCACCGGCGCCGCGATCCCGGCCGGCCCCACCACGCCCACCACCGACAACACCGGCACCCTGGTGGACAACGGCGATGGCACCTACAAGTACACCTTCTACCGTGACATCACCAAGACTCAGGCGGCCCTGGATGCGGCGACCTACACCGCTCCCGCCGCCAAGGCCGACCTGGGCGACGTGACCTACGCCCCCAGCCTGGTTCACCGCATCGCCCTGCAGTTCTCCGGCGCGGCGCGCGGTACCGGCAGCAATACCCCCGATGGCGTGACCGTGACGCCTTCCGTCAACCTGGAAAACCCCATCAACGTGATCTACGACTTCGTGCCGGCCACGGGCGCGGTCCTGGCCGCCGGCGCGGACAACCGCGACGTCGTGTCCATCAACAACTGCAACGAATGCCACGACAAGCTCGCCTTCCACGGCGGCGGCCGCGTCGAAGTGCGCTACTGCGCCGTCTGCCACACCGATCAGCGGAAGTTCGGCTATGCCGAAGCGGCCACCACGGCCACGGGCTATGACCCCGTCGCCGGCCAGCGCAAGATCAACGGCGGCGCCGTGGGCGACCTGACCGCCATGGCCCACCGGATCCACATGGGGTCGGAACTGACCAAGGACGGCTACAACTACGCCAACGTCAAGTTCGAGAAGCTCGGCTACTCGATGCTGGATGGTGGTCAGCGCATGTGCTCCAAGTGCCATGACGGCGTGGCCCAGGCCCAGAACTGGAACCTCAAGCCCAGCCGTCTTGCCTGCGGCACCTGCCACGACCAGGTGGACTTCGCCACCGGCGCGAACCACATGCCGGGCACCTTGGTCCCCCAGGCCAACGACGCGGCCTGCACCATCTGCCATGACTCGGCCACGATCAAGACCTACCACCTGACCGCCAACGTGACGCCTCACAACCCGACGGTCGCCGCCGGCCTGAAGAACTTCACCTATGAGATCAAGTCCGCCGCCGTCTCCGGTACCACCGCGACGGTCGTGTTCCGGATCAAGGCTGACGGCACCCCCGTCACCTTCGCCGCCGCCGCCGCGGGCCTGACGGCCCCCCTCGCGGGCTTCACCGGATCCCCCAGCTTCCTGATGGCCTATGCCCAGGACCAGGACGGCATCGTCGCCCCGGCCGACTACAACAACCTCGGCCGCGCCAATGGCCAGCCCCTGACGGTCTCCATCGCCAACCTGCTGGACACCAACAAGGCCCTGACCTCAGGCACGATGTCGGCCACCGCCGATGCGGATGGCTACTACACCGCGACCATCCTCAATGCCTTCCCCGCCACCGCCACGCTGCGCTCCGTCGCGCTCCAGGGCTACTTCACCCAGGTGAGCCCGGCTGCCGCCCGCCACGCGATCTCGGTGGTCAAGGCCGTCACGGGCGACACCGCCCGCCGCACTGTCATCGACTCCGCCAAGTGCGCGAACTGCCATGAGTGGTTCGAGGGTCACGGCGGCAACCGCGTCTACCAGGTCCAGGTCTGCGTCACCTGCCACGTTCCCGGCCTGACCACCAGCGGCCGTGGCATCTCGGACACCGCCCTCGAGACCTATCGCGCCGCGGGCCTGTTCACCGCCAAGGACACCGCCAACCTGGCCGCCTGGGGCATCACCATCCCCAACCCGGTCGTCGCCGGCTCGAACTTCGCGTTGGCCTTCCCCCAGACCACGAACAACTTCAAGGACATGATCCACGGCATCCACGCCGGCGCGGATCGCACCAGCCCGATCAGGATCGTCCGCGACCGGACCCCCGGCGCCATCGCCATCATCAACGGCGCCAACGTCGGCTTCCCCGGCATCCTGAGCAACTGCCAGAGCTGCCACACGCCCACGGGCTACAACCTGCCCACCACGGGCAAGCTCCTGTCGAGCCGCGAGATCGCCGACAACGGCGCCATCCTGACCACCGCGGATGCCAAGGCCTCCCTGGGCACCGTCAGCGCGACCGACAAGATGATCACGCCGTTCACGGCCGCCTGTGTCACCTGCCATGACAGCGCTCCCGCCAAGGCCCACATGGTCACCAACGGTGGCCAGATCCTGGTGAACCGCAGCGCCCTGAACGCGGCTGGGGAGTCCTGCGCCACCTGCCACGGCGCCGGGTCCGCGTTCGATCCTGTCGTGCTCCACAAGTAGGTTGATGGCCCGGGTAGGGCGATGATCCACCCGCCCTTCCCGCATTAGATGGACGACCCGGGTACGTGACCGTGCCCGGGTCGTTTCCGTGTTTTCCTTTCCGGGGACTCAGGCCCCTTCCGGAGACCACCCATGACGATCCGCTCCATCAGGACCTCCCTGGCCACCGCGTTGCTGCTGCTGGCCGCCGGGCTCCCGCTGGCCGCCCAGGCCAAGCCGGCCGTGAAGGGCCAGGCGCCGTCCGTCAGCCCCAGGGCCAAGGGAAAGCTGAAGCCCGTGGACATCAATGGCGCCACCAAGAACGAGCTGGGCTTCATGCTGGGCATCCCGGAGGAGCTGGCCGCCAGGATCGTGGCGGGCCGGCCCTACGGCTCCAAGGCCCACCTCCTCACGCGCCACATCGTCTCTGCCGAGGTCTACGCGAAGATCAAGGACAGGGTCATCGCCAAGCAGCAGGCCCCGGTCCGCTGACAGCCCCCGGAAAGCAACATTGCCGGTCCCAACCGGGACCCGGCGGGCCCCGCTTTGCGGTTCCGTCCTCCCGGGCCCGGCGGTCCGCCCGTCTGTGCCACGGCGACAATCTGATGCAGTTCTTTTCCAACCGTCACTCAGATGGTGACGCAAGTCACAAGGGTGGTTGACTCATTAGATTACCGGATGATCCTCATTGAAGAGACTCCGAAAGCCCCCTTGCCTGGAGGTGCGTGTGTTACCCCTTTCCCAGACCACCGGATACGCCCTGCGCGCCATGCGCTGCCTCCAGGAGCCCGGGGGTCAGCCGGTCCTGGTGGAGTCCGTGGCGGACTATACCGGCATCCCGAGATCCTACCTGTCGAAGCTCGTCCACAAGCTGGCCAAGAAGGGCCTGGTCAATGCCCGGAGAGGGCATCACGGAGGTGTCGTCCTGGCCAAGCCGGCCGCGGAGATCACGCTGGAGGACCTCTCGGAAGCCATCGACGGCGTGGCCTGGCGCAAGCGCTGCCTGATGGGCCTGGCAGGCTGCACGGAGGACACGCCCTGTGTCCTCCATGACTACTGGAAGGACACCTTGGCCGAGATTCTGGTGCGCCTGCGGTCCGTCACCCTGGCGGACATGTCCCGCCACCATGACCCCGGGGTGGAACGCTTCCGCGCCGACCACGGCCTCGCCTGAGCGCAGGATGGCAAAGGGCCCCGCCGGAGCGGGGCCCTTTGGCGTCGACGCACCGCGCTAGGCCTTCTTGGCGATGGCCTTCGGGGCAGCGGGCTTGCGGGCCGGGGCCTTCGCGGCGGCGGGCTTGGCGGCCTTCCTGGGCTTGGGCTTGAGCTTCTTCTCGGGAAGCGCATCCGCCAGGCGCCAGGTGCGGCTCTGCTGCTCGAAGGTGCGGATCTCCTCCAGCGAGATGTCCTTCAGGCAGCGGTGGATGTGATCGCGCTCGGACTTCCAGAAGGTGTGGGCGGGGCAGGCGCGCTCGTCGCTGCACTCCTTGAAGCCCAGGAGGCACTGGTTGCGCCACTCGGCACCGTCCACGGCCTCGGCGATGAGGTCGAGGGTGATCTCCTTGGCAGCCAGGGCCAGCACCACGCCGCCCTTGTTGCCGCGTTTGGCCATCACCAGGCCCACCTTGGCGAGCTTGTGGATCATCTTGGAGAGGTAGGGGCGGGGGAAGCCGGTGCGGGCGGCGACGTCGACCACCAGCGTCGGCTTGCCGCCGGGATCCTCGAGGCAGCTCATGGCCAGGACTGCGTAACCGGAGGATTGGGACAGTGGGAGCATGGTCACCTACTCTCGAATGGAAGATGATTCGATCAGGAATGATAGACGATGTTCAGGTCAATCACATCCAAAGAGTGAAATTTCTTTCACAATGAACAAGGCCCCCGTCTGCCGGGGGCCTTGTTGGCAAAAACACGGATCAAGCTCTCCAGCCGTTGAGGATGCGCATGTAGTTGGCGCGGGTGAAAGCCTGGGCGTTCGGGCACTTCTGGAGGCTCATGCTCCCCCGGGCCTGGGCCAGGGAGTCGTACTCGTGCTCCTCCAGCCACTCGGCCAGGGTCGCCCGGGTCTGGGCCAGGCGCTCGGGGCCGTGGATGAGGAGGGCGGAGACCATCTGGACCGCGTCTGCACCCGTCATGACGGCCTTGAGGGCACCGATGCCGTCGTGGACACCACCGGTGACCGCGAGGCTGCCCTTGATGTGGCTGCGGAGCACGGCCAGCCAGCGCAGGCGGAGCAGCAGGTCCTCAGGGCCCGACAGCTGCAGGCTGGGTTCGGCCAGCAGCTCCTCCACGTTGATGTCGGGCTGGAAGAACCGGTTGAAGAGCACGAGGCCATCGGCGCCTGCCGCTTCCAGCTCCACGGCAAAGTGCGCCAGGGAGGAGAAGAAGGGGGAGAGCTTCAGGGCGACGGGGATCTTCACTTCGGCCTTGACGGCGCGCACCATGTCGAGCGTGCGCTTCTCGACCGCGGCAGCGGTCTCGGCGGGGTCGGTGGCCAGGTAGTAGACGTTCAGCTCGAGGGCGTCGGCGCCGGCCTGTTCCATGAGCTGGCCGTAGTGCAGCCAGCCCGCGGGCGTGGTGCCATTCAGGGAGGCGATGACCGGGACGGCCACGGCGTCCTTGATGCGGCGGATCTGCTCGAGGTACTTCTCGGGACCCAGGCGGAAGTCGTCGGGCTGGGGGAAGAACGAGATGGCCTCGGCGCTGGAGTTCGCGCTGAGTTCCATGTCCATGATCATGCCCTGCTCTTCGCGGGTGATCTGCTCCTCGAAGAGCGAGTGCATGACGATGGCCGACGCGCCGGCATCCTCGAGGCGCTTGACCATGCCCATGTCGTCCACCATGGGCGAGGCGCCCGCCATCAGCGGATGGGACAGCTTGAGACCGAGGTAGGTGGTCGAGAGGTTCATGTCGTCCCCTTCAGCTTTCCTTGGCGTTGATGGAGAGCTTCGCCAGCTGTTCATAGACGGAGAAGCGGTTCGTGGTGTCGTGCTGCGCCTGGTCCATGAGCTTCTTGAAGTGTTCGGGGTTCTGCTGCTCGATCATGCGGTAGCGGGTCTCGTTGCGGACGTACTGGAGCATGGGGATCTTCGGCGAGCCGGAATCCATCTGGAGCGGGGTCTCGCCCTTGTCCATGCGGCGGGGATCGAAGCGGAACAGCGGCCAGTGGCCGGAGTCCACGGCCATCTTCTGCTGGTCGGCGCCGTGGGCCAGATCGTAGCCGTGGGCGATGCAGTGGCTGTAGGCGAGGATGAGGCTGGGGCCGTTGTAGGACTCGGCTTCCTGGAAGGCCTTCACGGTCTGCATGTCGCGGGAGCCGAAGGCCACCTTGGCCACGTAGATGCCGCCGTAGGTCATGGCGATCATGCCCAGGTCCTTCTTGGGCATGGCCTTGCCGGCCATGGCGAACTTGGCGCCGGCGCCCATGGGCGTGGACTTGGAGGCCTGGCCGCCGGTGTTGGAGTAGACCTCGGTGTCGAGCACCAGGACGTTCACGTTGCGGCCGGAGGCGAGGACGTGGTCGAGACCGCCGTAGCCGATGTCATAGGCCCAGCCGTCGCCACCCACGATCCAGACGCTCTTGTTGACCAGGTAGTCGGCCAGGTCGTAGAGCATCTTCGCCTCGGGCTCCTTGAGGCCCGCCAGCTTCTGCTTGAGGAGCTCCACCCGCTCGCGCTGGGCCTTGATGCCGGCCTCGCTGGTCTGGTCGGCGGTGGCGATTCCGGTGATGAGCTCATCGCCGAGCTTCGCGGCCAGGCGGTGCATCAGCTCCAGGGCGAACTCCTGGTGCTTGTCCACCGAGAGGCGCATGCCCAGGCCGAACTCCGCGTTGTCCTCGAAGAGGCTGTTGGCCCAGGCGGGACCGCGGCCATCCTTGTTCACGGCGTAGGGCGTGGTGGGCAGGTTGCCGCCGTAGATGCTGGAGCAGCCCGTGGCGTTGGCGATGAGGGTGCGGTCGCCGAAGAGCTGGGTGAGGAGCTTGATGTAGGGCGTCTCGCCGCAGCCGGAGCAGGCGCCGGAGAACTCGAAGAGCGGCTCGAGGAACTGCGTGCCCTTCACGTCCAGCTTGACCTTGGTGCGGTCGGCCTCGGGCAGGTCGAGGAAGAACTTGAAGTTGGCCGCCTCGGGCTCGCGCAGCGGGGCCTGGGCCACCATGTCGATGGCCTTGTGCTTGGGGTTGCTCTTGTCCTTGGCGGGGCAGATCTCCACGCAGAGCGTGCAGCCCGTGCAGTCCTCGGGAGCGACCTGGATGGTGTACTTCTGGCCCTTGAACTCGGGGCCCTTGTAGTCCACGCCCTTGAAGGTGGCGGGAGCGCCTTCCAGCTCGGAGGGATCGTAGACCTTGGCGCGGATGGCGGCGTGGGGGCAGACCATCGCGCACTTGTTGCACTGGATGCAGAGGGCGGCATCCCACTCGGGGATCTCCAGCGCGATGTTGCGCTTCTCCCACTTGGTGGTGGCCATGGGCCAGGTGCCGTCCACGGGGAAGGCGCTGACCGGCAGCAGGTCGCCCTTGCCCTCCATCATCACGGCGGTGACCCGCTGGACGAAATCGGGGGCCTCGGCGGGCACCGCGGGGGGCCGCACGCGGGTGGAGGTGACGGTCGCGGGCACCTGCACCTGGTGGAGGTGGGCCAGGGTCTCATCCACCGCCACGAAGTTCTGCTGGACGACCGCATCACCCTTCTTGCCGTAGGTCTTCTTGATGGCCTTCTTGATCTGGGCGATGGCCTCCTCGCGGGGCAGCACGCCGGAGATGGCGAAGAAGCAGGTCTGCATGATGGTGTTGATGCGCACGCCCATGCCGGTGTTCTTGGCCACTTCGTAGGCATCGATCACATAGAACTTGAGCTGCTTCTCGACGATGGCCTCCTGCACTTCCCTGGGCAGGGTGTCCCAGACCGTCTCGGCGCTGTGGGGGGTGTTCAGGAGGAAGGTGGCCCCCTGGACGGCCGGCTCGAGCATCTCGTATTTCTCGAGGAAGCTGGTCTGGTGGCAGGCGATGAAGTTCGCCTTGGTCACCAGGTAGGCGCTCTTGATGGGGCGGGGCCCGAAGCGCAGGTGGCTGATGGTGATGGCGCCGGACTTCTTGGAGTCGTAGACGAAGTAGCCCTGGCCGTAGTTGGGGGTCTCCTCCGCGATGATCTTGATGGAGTTCTTATTGGCGCCCACCGTGCCGTCTGCGCCCAGACCGTAGAACAGGGCCCGGGTCACGTCGCTCGGCTCGACGTCGAAGCTGGCGTCGTAGGTCAGCGAGCTGTGGCTGATGTCGTCCACGATGCCGACCGTGAAGTGGTTCTTCGGCTTGTCCTTGGCCAGGTTCTCGAAGATGCCCTTGACCATGGCCGGCGTGAATTCCTTGGAGGACAGGCCGTAGCGGCCGCCGATCACCATGGGATCGAGCTTGGTGTGGCCTTCCTCGCGGCCCTCGCGCAGGGCGGCGATCACGTCCAGGTGCATGGGATCGGCGGGGGCGCCGGGCTCCTTGCAGCGGTCCATGACGGCGATCTTCTTCACGGAGGCGGGCAGGGCGCGGACGAACTCCTCGATGGCGAAGGGCCTGAAGAGGCGGACCTTGAGGACGCCGACCTTCTCGCCCTGCTTCACGGCCTGCTCGACGTACTCGTGGGTGACGTCACAGCCCGAGCCCATGATGATCACGACCCGCTCGGCCTCGGGGTGGCCGTAGTAGTCGTAGAGGCGGTAGTTGCGGCCGGTCAGCGCGCCGAACCGGTCCATCTCCTGCTGCACGATGGCGGGGAAGGCGGCGTAGAACGGGGTGCAGGCCTCGCGGGCCTGGAAGAAGGTGTCGGGGTTCTGGGCGGTGCCGCGCAGGACGGGGGCGTCCGGCGTCAGGGCCATCTTGCGGAACTTGGCCACCAGCTCGTCGGGGACCATGTGGCGCAGGTCCTCGTCGTTGAGGATCTCGATCTTGGCGATCTCGTGGCTGGTGCGGAAGCCGTCGAAGAAGTGCAGGATGGGCACCCGGCTGCGCAGCGTGGCGGCGTGGCTGATGGCCGCGAAGTCGTGGGCCTGCTGGACGCTCTCGGAGCTGAGCATGGCGAAGCCGGTCTGGCGGCAGGCCATGACGTCCGAGTGGTCGCCGAAGATGCTGAGGGCATGGGCGGCCAGGGTGCGGGCGGTGACGTGCATGCAGAAGGGCGTCAGCTCGCCGGCGATCTTGTACATGTTCGGGATCATGAGGAGCAGGCCCTGGGACGCCGTGAAGGTCGTCGTGAGGCTGCCGGCCTGGAGGGCCCCGTGGACGGCGCCCGCGGCGCCGCCCTCGGACTGCATTTCGATCACCGAGGGGATGGTCTTCCAGACGTTGGTCTTGCCCTGGGAGCTCCACTCATCCGCCCACTCGCCCATGTTCGAGGAGGGCGTGATGGGGTAGATGGCGATGACTTCGCTGAGGCGATGGGCAACCGAGGCGGTGGCCTCGTTCCCATCCAGGGTCTTCATTACGCGCTGGCTCATAGCTCGCTCCTTCCGGGGGTGGTACGCGGGGCGCATCCGAGGATAGATCTCAGGACAGGTAATGGGATTTCAGGTCAGGCAACACAGCAGGCCCATCATATCTGATGGACGGGTCAATATTCATCACAACCTGGTCCAGTGGTCAGACCGCCGGCTGAGCTTCCCCGACGAGCCGGCTGTGGATGGCCGCCGCGGCCCGGCGGCCCTGGCCCATGGCCAGGATGACCGTGGCGCCGCCCGTGATGACGTCGCCGCCGGCGAAGACGCCGGGGAGGGAGGTCTCGCCGGTTTCGTTGTCGACCACAACAACCCCACCCTTGAGGGTCTTGAGGCCCTTGTCGGTCTGGGCGATGAGGGGGTTCACGTCGAAGCCCAGGGCCACCACCAGGGTGTCGCAGGGGATCATGATCCGCTCGTCGGTCATCCGCGGGCTGCGGCGGCCGTCGGGACCGGGCTCGCCCAGCTCCATGACGGCGCACTCGGCGTGGGTCATCCAGCCCTTGTCGTTGCCGTGCAGCTGCACGGGGGTGGTGAGGAACTTGAACTCCACGCCCTCTTCCTGGGCGTGCTCCAGTTCCTCCTTGCGGGCCGTGGACTCCTTCACGGTGCGGCGGTAGACCACCGTCACATGCTCGGCGCCCATGCGGCGGGCGGCGCGGGAGGCGTCCATGGCCGTGTTGCCCGCGCCCACGATGATGACGTTCTTCCCGACGGTGACCGGCGTGGAGAACTCGGGGAACAGGTCGGCGCGCATGAGGTTGATGCGGGTGAGGAACTCGTTGGCGGTGTAGACGCCCTTGTACTCCTCGCCCGGGATGCCCATCATCTTGGGCAGGCCGGCGCCGGTGCCCATGAAGATGGCGTCGTTCTCCTGGCGGAGGTCGTCCAGGGTCATGCTGCGGCCCACCAGGGTGTTCATGACGAACTTCACGCCCAGGCGGCGGAGGGTCTCCACCTCCTGATCCACGATCTTGTTGGGCAGGCGGAACTCGGGGATGCCGTAGAGCATCACGCCGCCGGGCTTGTGGAGGGCGTCGTAGACCGTGACCCGGTGGCCCTTCTTGATGAGCTCGCCGGCCACGGTGAGGCCCGCGGGGCCCGCGCCGATGACGGCCACCTTCTTGCCCGTGGGGGCTTCGACCGGGGGCAGCTCCGTGGAGCCCAGCATGGAATCACAGGCGAAGCGCTCCAGGCGGCCGATGGAGACGGGCAGGCCCTTGATGCCCACCACGCACTTGATCTCACACTGCTTCTCCTGGGGGCAGACGCGGCCGCACACGGAGCCCAGCGAGGAGCTCTCCTTGATGACCCGCGCGGCGGCCTGGGGATCCTCGTTGACGATCTGCTGGAGGAAGGCCGGGATGTTGATGCTCACCGGGCAGCCCTCGATGCAGGCGGGGTGCTTGCACATGATGCAGCGGGCGGCTTCGAGCCTGGCCTGCTCGGGCGAGAGGCCCAGGCTCACCTCGTCGAAGTTGCACACGCGCAGCTCGGGCGGCTGGCAGGCCATCTCCTGGCGGGGGATCTTCATCTTCTGGCTGGGCTTGATGGCGCGCAGGTCGAGGTTCTGCCAGTCCAGTTCGGTGACGGGGTCGTTCAGGTACTTGGAGTAGTCCACGGGGCCGGAGGCGGCCACGCGGCCGATCTTGCACTGGTCGGGCTCGCAGATGTCCTTCTCCTCCTGCTTGTACCAGTCGGACCGCATGCGGAGCATGTTGAAATCCACCTGGTGGCCGTCGAAGTCGGGGCCGTCGAAGCAGGCGAACTTGGTCTGGCCGCCCACGCTGACGCGGCAGCCGCCGCACATGCCCGTGCCGTCCACCATGAGGGCGTTGAGGCTCACCAGGGTGAAGATGCCGTGGGGCTTCGTCAGGTCGGACACGGCCCGCATCATGGGTAGGGGACCCACGGCCACCACCTGGGCGACCTTCTCGCGGGCGATGACGTCCTTGAGGGCGTCCGTCACCAGGCCCTGGCGACCCAGGGTGCCGTCATCGGTGGTGACGATCAGCTCGGCGGAGGCCGCGCCGAGCTCGTCGGCCAGCAGCACGCGCTCCTTGCTGCGGCCCCCCAGGATGGTGATGACCCGGCGGCCCTGGGCGTGGAGGGCCTCGGCGGCAGGCAGGATGGCGGCGGAGCCGTAGCCGCCCGCCATCAGGACAATGGTGCCTTCCTCCACCAGCTCGGTGGGGGTGCCCATGGGGCCGGCCACGGCATAGAACCGGTCGCCGGCGCTGAGGCGGCCCATGGCCTTCGTGGTGGCGCCGACCTCCTGCATGATGAAGTGGATGTAGCCCTTCTTGGCGTCGCCGCCCGCCAGGGTGAGGGGGATGCGCTCGCTCTCGGGGAAGGGGGCCACCATGAAGAACTGGCCGGGCTTGCGGCCCCGGGCCACCTGGGGTGCCTGGACGATGAAGGACCAGGTCTCGGGGGCGATGAGCTTCTTCTCCAGGATCAGGTAGCCGTCCTGGGTCTCGTCCTCGGACCAGTACAGGGACTTGCCCTTGAGGAGGGGCAGCATGAGCTTCTCCTCGGCCTCGATGTGATCGCGGATCAGGTCCACCAGGCGCTGGCCCAGCAGGGTGAGCGACCGGGGGGCCCGCACCTGGCCCTCGTTGATCTCGGCCAGCAGCTGCAGGTCCAGGTCCCACATCTGGCGGTGGTCCTCCTGGAGGCGCTGGAGCAGGGCCTCGGCCCCGATCTCCTCCAGCAGCGGGAACAGCTCGCGCTCCTCGGCCTCGTTGTGAGGCTTCAGCACCTCGAAGATCCACTTGGCGCCCAGGTCCACGGCCTTCCAGTCGCCGGAGCCCAGGGCCTCGGCCATGCGGGTGAGCCGTTCCTGGGCCTCCTGGTGGGTGGCATGCCAGTGCGGCGCGGGCAGGTTCTCGGCGGTGATCAGCTGATTGGCCGTGTCGGACATGGGCGCCTCCAGATCCGTTCAGCATGCGACGTCCTGGGAGGGATTTCTGTGTCTAAAAACCTAATCGGGGCCACTTGTGACTCATGCCACAGGAGGCTTGAATCACAAGGACTTAGCCGAGTCCAGAATCATTCCGTACGGATTATTTGATTGTAAAATTCGACTCCTGCCCGCCGAGGAGCTCCTGGACCTTGATCACCAGCTGGCGCACCCGGAAGGGCTTCTGGAGGAAACCGTCCGGGGGCAGGTCGGCCAGGTCTTCCATGGACTCCGCCCGGGTGTAGCCGCTGGTGAGGAGAACCCGGATTCCGGGGGCCAGCTCCCGGATCCGCCGGAAGGCCTCGGCTCCGCCCATGCGGGGCATGGTCATGTCCAGCAGCACCAGATCCACACTCTCCCGGCGGGTGCGGAAGAGCTCCACCGCCTCCAGGCCATCCCGGGCCTCCAGGACACGGAACCCACCTCGTTCCAGGCCGATGCGACTCAACTCCCGGACGATGGGCTCGTCGTCCACCACCAGGATGGTGCCGCCCGCTGAGGGGGTGAGTCCGGCCGCCGGGGCCGGGACCGGCCCTCCCAGCCGGGACCAGACCGCCCTGGCCAGGGCCAGCAGCCGCGAGGCCCCGGGAAGGGGTCGTTCAGGGGCGGTGGGGGCAGGGGGCGGCAACATGGGGACCGGGGCAGGTCCCATGGTAGCGGTCTTTGGGGGGACGGCGGTCCCGCGGGGGGCCCGGCTGCGGTAGGGTGGAGGGCCCCGGAGGCCTCCCTGTGGACCTGCTCGACGAGTTCCTGCCCTACGCCCAGGGCTGCCTGAAGCACCCTTCGGAGCGGGCCCGGCTGGAGGCCCTGCTGACCCTCTGGACGGCCAAGTGGCGGGGGAAGCATCGCGTGTTCGACTATTCCCGCAGCCACCATGGCGCCTTCCTCCACTTCAACCAGCTCATGGACGGCAAGTGGGTCCAGGCCTTCACCTTCGTGGCCACGCGGCGGGAGGGCGTCTGCCTGCGCGGGCCCGAGCCGGACCGCACCCGGAAGTCCCACAAGTTCCGCCACAACCCCCTCGACGCCGCCCCCCTGGACGCCCTCTTCGAGGCCTGGTCCCAGCATCCCGAGGCCCGGCCCGCGGGCCACGCCGTGGAGTTCTTCCTGGAGGAGACGCCGGATGAGGTCTGGGCCGCCTGCCTGGCGGAGGCGCTGGCCCATCTCGGGGCTTGATTCCCTTGCAGGTCCAGGCCTTTTCCGTCAAGGTATCCAGACCGTGATGACCCTCTCCCGCGCCTTCTTCTTTAGCTTTCGCACCCCGGGTGCGAGGGTAGGCGGCGTCTAGAACCGGAACCGCTTCGAACCATCGCCCCCGAGACCGTCAGGCTCGGGGGTTTTCGCATATCAGGAGTCCACCATGACCGAGCTCCCGTCCCTCCCCGGCCTCCGGCAGGCCATCGATGCCGTGGACGACCAGGTGCTGGCCCTGCTGAACCGCCGGGCCGCCCTGGCTGGCGAAGTGGGCCGACTCAAGGCCGCCGCCGCACCCGAGGCCCTCTTCCACGCCCCGGCCCGGGAGCGGGAGGTGCTGGCCCGCCTGGAGGCCGCCAGCCCCGGGCCCTTCCCGGCGCCGGCGGTGCGCACGGTCTTCCAGGAGATCATGAGCGCCTGCCTCAGCCTGGAGAAGCCGCTGCGGGTGGCCTTCCTCGGTCCCGAGGGCACCTTCACCCACCTGGCGGCCCGGCACCAGTTCGGGGGCTCCAGCCAGTCCCTGCCCCAGGGCACCATCCAGGCCGTGTTCCAGGCCGTGGAGCGCCAGCGCGCCGACTATGGCGTGGTGCCCGTGGAGAACGCCACCGAGGGCGCGGTGGACTCCACGCTCGATGCCTTCCTCGACAGCCCCCTGGCCATCTGCGCGGAGATCCTCCTGGCCGTGGACCAGGCCCTGCTGCTGCGGCCCGGCCTAGACCTGGCCGGCGTGCGGCGGGTCTATTCCCACCCCCAGGCCCTGGGCCAGTGCCGCCGCTGGCTGGAGACGCACCTCTCGGGGGCGGACCGCATCGAGGCCCCCTCCACGTCAGAAGCCGCCCGCCTGGCCCGGGAGGATGCCGAGGGCGCCGCCGTGGCCTCGGAGCTGGCCGCGGACCTCTTCGGCCTCCGCGTGGCGGAGACGAAGATCCAGGACCTGGCCGCCAACGCCACCCGCTTCCTGGTGCTGGGCCCCAAGTCCGCCGAGCCCACGGGCCGCGACCGCACCACCCTGCTGGCCATGGCCCAGGACGGTCCCGGCGCCCTGCTGCGCCTGCTGGAGCCCCTGGCCCGCCGGGGCCTCAACCTCAGCCGCATCCAGAGCCGGCCCACCCGGCGCAAGCTCTGGGAGTACGCCTTCTTCCTGGATGTGGAGGGCCATGCGGAAGAGCCCTCCATGGCCGAGGCCCTGGTCGAGCTGCGGGGGGCCTGCGCCTCCCTCAAGGTGCTGGGCAGCTATCCGCGGGCCATGGAGGTGGCACGATGACCGGCCTGGCCTGGACGCCCGATTCCTGGCGCGGCCTGCCCGCGGCCCAGCAGCCGCGCTACCGCGATGCCGCAGCCGTGGACGCGGCCCTGGCGGAGCTGCGGGAGCTGCCGCCCCTGGTGGTGGCCGAGGAGGTGGATCACCTGCGCGCCCTGATCGCCGAGGCCGCCGCGGGGAAACGCTTCCTCCTCCAGGGCGGCGACTGCGCCGAGGCCTTCGCCGACTGCCGGGGCGCCATCATCCAGGACAAGCTCCGGGTGCTGCTCCAGATGTCCGTGCTCATCACCCACGGCGGCCGCACGGGCGTCATCCACCTGGGCCGCATCGCCGGCCAGTACGCCAAGCCCCGCAGCGGCGACACGGAGGTGGTGGACGGCCGCGAGGTGCCGGTCTACCGGGGCGACCTCATCAACGGCGTGGACCCGGACCAGCGCGAGGCCGATCCCCGGCGCCTGCTGGAGGCCTACCACCGCGCCGCCGCCACCCTCAACCACCTGCGGGCCCTGGTGGACGGCGGCTTCGCGGACCTGCACAACCCGGAGCACTGGGACCTGCCCTGGAGCCGGGAGGACGCGGGCCACTACCTGGAGACGCTGGACCAGGTGCGGGCCTCCCTCGACTTCGTGAAATGCCTGGGCGGCCTGCCCGAGCACCTCCGCACCGGCGAGCTGTTCACCAGCCATGAGGCCCTGCACCTGCCCTTCGAGACGGCCCTCACGCGCTGGGCGCCGGAGAAGGGGGCCCACTACAACCTGGGCGCGCACTTCCTCTGGATCGGCGAGCGCACCCGCCAGCTGGACGGCGCCCACCTGGAGTACATCCGCGGCCTGGCGAACCCCATCGGCCTGAAGGTCGGCGCCGCCATGACGCCGGAGGAATTGCGACAGGTCCTGTCCAAGCTGGATCCCCAGCGCCAGCCGGGCCGCCTCACCCTCATCACCCGCTTCGGCGCCGGCAAGGCCGGGCGTGTGTTGCCAGGCCTCATCGAAGCCGCCCGGGCCGAGGGCCACCCCGTGCTGTGGAGCTGCGACCCCATGCACGGCAATGGCCGCACCACCGCCGGGGGGTTGAAGACGCGGGCCTTCGGGGACATCCTCCAGGAGCTGCGCGAGGTGGCCGACCTCCACCGCACCCATGGGTCAAGGCTGCGGGCCGTCCACTTCGAGCTCACCGGCGAGCCCGTCACCGAGTGCACGGGCGGCGTCGAGGGCCTCGACGAGGCCGGCCTGGAGCGTGCCTACAAGAGCGGCTGCGACCCCCGCCTCAACCGCAGCCAGAGTTTGGAGATGGCGTTCCTCATTGCCCAGATGATGCGGAGGGCCTGACTACTCCCGCACGCTCCACGCCATCTGGTTCCGATAGTCCGTCACGAAGGCCTTCTTCTCGGGGGAGTAGTTGCAGCCGCCGCCGGTGGTGGCGGGGCCCACGGCCACCAGGCCCAGGTCGATGGTGGCGGGGAAGGCGGCCAGGGTGCGGTCCACGGCCTCCTGGGCGGGGAGGCCCTGGGCCAGCAGGTCGTAGGCGGCCTTGGCCACCAGGTGCTTGACGATGTCCTCGCCATTGCCCGTGCAGGCCACGGCGCCCTTGGGGCCGGCGTAGATGCCCGCACCGAACATGGGCACATCGCCCACGCGGCCGTAGAAGGTGATGGTGGTGCCGCCGGTGCTGATGGCCGCGGCGAAGTTCCCCTTCGCGTCCCGGGTGACGCAGCCCACGGTGTCGGGCGAGCCCAGCGCCTCCTTCAGGGGTGTGGGGAAGTTCCAGGCCTTCTTCCAGTCGTAGCGCTTCCAGGCCTCGAGCTGGCGGGGGTCGGAACCCTTGAGGATGGCCTGCACGCGCTGGAAGCGGGCCCTGTTCTCGGTGCAGGTGGGGTCGTAGTCGGGGAAGCCCATGGCCCGGGCGAAGCGGGTGGCACCCTCGCCCACGATGAGGATGTGGGGGGTGTCCATGACCTTGCGGGCCACGAGCACCGGGTTCTTCACGCGCTCGATGGCGGCCACGGCGCCGAAGCCGCCGGTGGCGCCGTCCATGCAGGCGGCGTCCATCTGGATGGTCTTGCCGTCCAGGCGGATGTTGGCGCCGGTGCCCGCGTTGAAGCGGGGATCATTCTCCAGCACCACCACGCCGGCCAGGGCGGCCTCCAGGGCAGAACCGCCGGCCTTCAGGGTGGCCAGGGCCTTCACCGCCGCCGGGTCCGTCCCGTCCATGCGGGATCTAGGGCTGCCGGCGCCGCCGTGGACGACGGCCGCGGGCGGGGCGGCGCCGAGGAGGGCGGTCAGGAGCAGGGTGGCGAGGAGCTGTCGGGTGGGCATGAGGGAATCCTACCCCCCGATGCGGGACATCTCCACCTTGGGCAGGTTGGGCGTGGCGCCGTGCCGGATCTCGGAATAGTGGTCGCCCCGGCGCTTCCAGTGGAAGGCGAGGAGCGCGGCCAGGTCGGCATCGCCGTGGCCGCTGCGGAGGAAGGTCTTCAGGTCCAGGCTCTGGCCTGCGAAGAGGCAGGTGTAGAGGCGGCCCTCGGCGGACAGGCGGGCCCGGTCGCAACCCCGGCAGAAGGGGGCCGTGACGGAGGCGATGAGGCCGATCTCACCCTGGCCGTCCCGGTAGCGCCAGGTCCGGGCCACCGCGTCCTCCCCGGTCTCCAGGGGCTCGATGGGCCAGCGGGATTCGAGGATCCGGCGCACCTGGGCGGCGGGGACCACCGCCTCCATCTGCCAGCCGTTGGTGGTGCCCACGTCCATGAACTCGATGAAGCGCAGGGTGTGGCCACCCTCCCGGGCGAAGGCCGCCAGCTCGAGGATCTCGTCGTCGTTGACGCCGCGCTTGAGGACGCAGTTGAGCTTGACGGGGCCGAAGCCGGCGGCCCGGGCGGCCTCCAGCCCCGCCAGCACGCGCTCCAGGGGCAGGTCCGTGTCGCTGATGGCGCGGAAGCGCTCGGGGCGGAGGGTGTCGAGGCTCATGGTGAGCCGCCGGAGGCCCGCGGCCTTCAGTGCGGGGGCCAGCTCGGGCAGGAGGGCGCCGTTGGTGGTGAGGGCCAGGTCCTCGAGGCCGGGCACCCCGGCGAGCATCCGCACCAGGGCAGGCAGCTCCCGGCGCATGAGGGGCTCACCGCCGGTGAGGCGGACCTTGGTGACGCCCAGGCCGGTGAAGACCCGCACCAGCCGCGTGATCTCCTCGAAGCTGAGCAGGGCCTCCCGGGGGAGGAAGGCGTAGTCCGGCCCGAAGACCTCCTTGGGCATGCAGTAGGTGCAGCGGAAGTTGCATCGGTCGGTGACCGAAATGCGCAGCGCCTTGAGGGGGCGGCCCAGAGTGTCGCGAGGCTCCATTCCCCAAGCATAAATTCGTTTCCTGCGTCAGAATGGACTGTTTGATTGGACCGCAGAAAATGGGCTTTTTCGACCGATTCCGTTCCCGCGCCGACGAGGCGCCCCTCCCGGGGCTCGAGGCCCTGCTGGAGGCCCGGGGCGTGCCGCCGATGCCGGGGCTGGAGGCCCTGGTGCCGGCCTTCGAGGCCCACCGGAAGGCCGAGGAGCGCGAAGCCTGGGCGGACGCCGTGCAGGAGGTCCACCGCCAGGGCCTGCCCCTGCCGGAACCCTGGATCGACGCCCAGGACCACCTGCTGCCGGAGCTCGTGCCCACCTGGCAGGCCGAGCGCGAGGGCCGCTGGAGCCGCGGCTTCATCGACGGCCTGAGCCAGCGCATCCGCGTGGGTGACGTGGTGATGCCCGCCGCCTGGCTGCGGCTCTGGGACCAGCCCGTCGACGATGTGCTGGACCTGGCCCTGGACCACCTCCGCCGGCGCAGCGAAGGTGCCTTCCTGCGGCTGCCCTCGGGCATCTACCGCGGCCCCTGGCGCGACGGGGCCGATGCGGCCCGCCTGCTGCTGCCGGAGATCTGGCACGGGCTCTTCAAGGATCAGCACCCCTTCATCGCCATCCCCACCGCTGGCACCCTCCTGGCGGCGCCCCAAATCCTGCTGCCCAAGCTCATGGACGAGGTGGGCCGCGTCATCCAGGCCACGGGCCAGGCCGGGGGGACCGTCCTCCAGCTGGCCGTGCTGGAGCGCATCGGCGACAAGCTGGTGACCGCCCGGCTCCAGGATCCCCATCCCATGTCCGCGCCGCAGAAGGAACTCAAGCACCTGGACCTGCTGGAAGCCCTGCGGACCCAGGAGAAGGACCTGGATCCCGCCCTGGGGCGCCCGGCTCCGGTGCTCATGCTGAAGACGGGCCAGGGCAAGCCGCTCACCATGGCCACCTGGGCCGCCGGGGCGCCGGTGCTGCTCCCCGAGACCGACCTCATCGGCTTTGCCGGCCAGGATGGCGCGCCGCTGGGCATCTTCTGGCGGCAGTCGCTGCCGCGCATGCACGAGATCCGTGGCGAGGGGGTGGCCATCTGGGGGCCCCGACGGGTGCGCTACGAGGGCTTCCCCTCCCCCGAGCAGCTGGCCCGCCTGGAGCAGTTCGCCACCGCCGAGCAGATGCAGACCATCCAGTCCCAGCCGGGCGTGCGGCCCGCGGCGCCCAAGGCCGCGGCTCCCGCCGGCGCGCCGTTCAGCGCCCAGGGCGCGGCGCCCCTGCCGCGGCACCTCCAGGGCGCGGGGCTGGGCGTGCAGGACAAGGACTAGCGTCCGTTCAGATCAGGCCGATCTCCCGCAGGCGCTGCATCAGAAAGGCGTGGGCGGTGATGGGCTCGAAGCGCCGGGTCTCGCCGGCTCCCAGCAGCGCCTCGGGGCAGTCCAGCACCACCTCGGGGCGGGGGTGGCAGAAGAAGGGCATGGAATAGCGCACGGCCTCGGGGCTGGCGGGGTTCACCACCCGGTGCGTGGTGCTGGGGATCTTCAGGTTCACGTGGCGGCTCAGCATGTCGCCGGCATCGGCCACGATCTCGCCCGCCAGGCCGTCCACGGCGTGCCACGCGCCGCTGCGGTCCCGCAGCTGCAGGCCCGAGTCCGTGGCCGCGGGGAGGAGGGTGATGAGGTTGATGTCCTCGTGGGCGGAGCTGCGCACGCCGCCTTCGAGGTAGCGGTCCCGCAGGGCCGGGTAGTGGATGATCCGCAGGATGGAGTTGCCGTCCACGATCATGTCCGCCAGGCTGCGTTCGGGCAGGCCCAGATAGAGGGCCAGGGCCTCCAGCAGGGTGCCGGCGCAGTCCTCCAGCGCCCGGTAGAGGGCCAGCGTATGGGCCTTGAAGTCGGGCACCTCGGCCTCGGGCCAGAGGTTGTCGCCATAGGCGGGCTTGAGGGGGTGGCCTGCGGGCAGCTCCTGGCCCACGTGCCAGAACTCCTTGAGGTCGCCCACGGGGTTGTCCTTGGCGTGCTCGCTGCCGAAGGGGGTGAAGCCTCGGGCCCCGCCACTGCCGGGCACCAGGTAGCGCCGCTTGACCGCCTCGGGCAGGGCGAAGAAGGCCCGGGCGGAGGCGTAGGCGCCGTCCACGTCGGCCTGCCGGACGGCGTGCCCCGCCACCTTCACGAAGCCCGTGTGGCGGAAACTGTCCCCCAGCACCCGGATGAACTCGGCGCGCTCCTTCGGGCTGCCCTGGCGGAACTGGGACAGGTGGACGGTCTCGACCTGGAACGAGGGGCTGGGCATGGGGCCTCCGGGCTGGACCGGCCATGATAGCTGACGTGACAGGAATCCTCCCTCCCAGGCCGCGGGCCAGAAAAACGGCGGCGGCCTTTGAGGACCGCCGCCGTCTGCCGACCCCTTCCAAGGGCGCGCAGGTCGATGCTGTCTAGACTTCCACGGGGCTCTTCATGCCGAGCCGCTCGCGGATGAGGCCTTCCACCTCGTCCGCCAGTTCCGGGTTGTCGGTGAAGAGCTTCTTCACGTTCTCGGCGCCCTGGCCCAGGCGGCTGTCCTTGTAGCTGTACCAGGAGCCGCTCTTCTGGATGATCTCCAGCTGGGTGCCCAGTTCCACCAGCTCGCTGGTGCGGCTGATGCCCTCGCCATACATGATGTCGAAGGTGGCGACCTTGAGGGGCGGGGCGACCTTGTTCTTGACGACCTTCACCTTGGTCTTCTTGCCCACCACGGAGGAGTCCTCGTCCTTGGCGGCCACCAGGGGGTCGCCCGTGTTGCCCTTGATGCTCTGGATGCTGCGGACATCGAGGCGGACCGAGGCGTAGAACTTGAGCGCGTTGCCGCCGGTGGTGGTCTCGGGGTTGCCGAACATCACGCCGATCTTCATGCGGATCTGGTTGATGAAGACGACGCAGGTGTGGGTCTTGCTGATGGTACCGGTCATCTTGCGCAGGGCCTGGCTCATGAGGCGGGCCTGGAGGCCCACATGGCTGTCGCCCATCTCACCGTCGATCTCGGCCTTGGGCACCAGGGCGGCCACGGAATCGACCACGATGATGTCCAGGGCGCCGCTGCGCACCAGCTGGTCGCAGATCTCCAGGGCCTGCTCGCCGCTGTCGGGCTGGCTGATGAAGAGGTTGGCCACGTCCACGCCCAGCTTCTGGGCGTATTCGGGGTCGAGGGCGTGCTCGGCGTCGATGTAGGCGGCCAGGCCGCCCTTCTTCTGGGCCTGGGCCACCATGTGCAGGGCCAGGGTGGTCTTGCCGCTGGCTTCCGGGCCGTAGACTTCCACGACGCGGCCCTTGGGCACCCCGCCCACGCCCAGCGCCGCATCCAGGGCGATGGAGCCGGTGCTGATGACTTCGATGCCCTCGGAGGGGCTCATGCGGTCGCCCAGCTTCATGATGGAGCCCTTGCCGAAGGCCCGCTCGATGTCGGCGACGGTGCGGGACAGGGCTTTCAGGCGGTCATCTTGTTCGGCTGCGGCCATGGGGTCCTCCGGAAGGGGTGCTTTCCAGGATGGAGCCAAAAAGCGAAAAAAACAAGAAAATATTTGGCCGCCAGCCCAGGGCTGATGGAACAGCCTAGCGCAGCTTGACGTCCCGCCCCCGCCAGTGGTTCACCCCCCGCAGGCGGTCGGCGAAGGCCCAGGCGGTGCCCGCCGCGAAGACCAACCCGTCCAAGGGCCAGAGGGCCCAGAGCAGGTCCATGGGCCGGCCGGTCATGCGCTGCTGCACATCCCCCGCCAGGGCCGGCACCAGGAGCCAGAGGAGGAGGGCCAGGCCCGGGTGGCCGGCGCAGGGCAGCCAGAGGGGGGCGAGCATCACCAGGACCACGGGCGGGAGGAGCAGGGGGAGGAGCCCCCAGGCGGGCAGGGCGGCGGCGTTCTTCCGCATGGCCCGGACCAGCTCGCCCAGGCCGTGGTACATCCGCAGGTGCAGGTCCGGGCCGCCGCGGGCCACCCGGTTCACGAAGCCCGCCTGCTTCATCCGCCGGGCGAGCATCATGTCGTCGATGGCCTCCAGGGGGGCGGCGGCGTGGCCGCCCGCGGCCTCGTAGGCCTCCCGCCGCACAAGGGTGAAGCCCCCCACGCCGCAGAAGGCCGGGTGGCGGGGATTGGGCACCTGGTGCGGGGGCACCAGCAGCTGGAAGGCCGAGGCCGCGAGGGGGAGCACCACCCGCTCCGCCGGGCCCACGGCGTCCACCCCGGGAATCAGGGCCAGGATGTCCGTGGGCTGGGCCAGGGCGAGGGCCACGGCCCGCCGCAGCAGGGCCGGCGTGGCCTGCACATCGGCATCCGCGAAGAGCAGCCATTCCGCCGCCTGCGCTTCGGGCTGGCGGGCGGCCAGGTCCAGGGCGTGGTTCTTCCCCAGCCAGCCGGGGGGCAGAGCGTCGTTGCGGAGGACCCGCAGGCGATCCGGCCGGGCGATTTCCCGCGCCCGCAGGATCTCCGTGCTGCCATCCGTGGAGCCGTCATCCACCACGAGGATGCGCAGGGCGGGGTAGTCCTGGGCCAGCCAGGAATCCAGGGCGGCGGGCAGCTCCAGAGCCTCGTTCCGCACGGGGATGCAGAGGCAGATGGCAGGCGGATCCGCAGGCAGGATGGGATCCGATGCCAGCGAGGGCAGCCGCGCCCAGTGGCGGCGGAGGACTCCCAGGGCCGCCAGGATGAGGGCAGTGGCGGTCCAGGCGGCGGCGTCGGTCCAGGGCATGCCCCAGGCTAGCCGGGGAAATGCCTATTCGGCTGGAGTGGCCTGATAGGCGGCCACGGTGGCCACCAGGGCCGGCACCACCAGGGCCGCCTGGCCGGTGGTTTCTGCCAGGAAGACCACGGGGGTGAGCAGGCTGCGGTGGACGGCCCCTGTGAAGGCGCTGGTGCCCACCAGGACGAAGAGGCCCGGCTGGCCCAGGCCCGCCCAGGCTTCGAAGGCCGCCCCGAGGGCGGCGCCCATGGTGACGGAGGGCAGCCAGGTGCCGCCCACGCCACCGCCGGCGAAGGTGAGGGAGGTGGCCACCAGCTTCAAGGCCAGGAAGGCCATGGCCTGGGACGAGGGCGTGCCGCCGTGCAGCAGGTGGGACACCAGCTCGATGCCGCCGCCTTGCGTGACCGGCAGGCCGGGCCAGAGCCAGGCGCCGGGCAGGGCCAGGAGGAGGAGGCCCAGGCCCGCCACGCCGCCGCGGACCGCCAGGGGCAGGCGCCCGAGGTGGTGGCGCCCGAACCGCAGCAGGCGCCGGTAGAAGGAGGCGGCCACGGCGCACGTCAGGCCCAGGGGCAATGCCCAGAACACCTCGCGGGCCAGCAGGTGATAGGTGTGCTGGGTGCCCAGGAGCGGTGTGGTCCCGCGGAGGGCGATGAAGGCCAGGAAGCCCGAGGCCGAGGCCGCCAGCGACGGGGCGAGGCGATCCGCGCTGAGGTCGCCCTCCTGCTCCGTGGCCAGCAGGGCGCCGGCGATCGGGGCGCGGAAGACGGCGGCCAGGGCCGCCGCGGAGCCGGCCATGACGATGACACCGGGCTGGGCCAGCAGGCGCCGGGCCCAGCGGAAGCGGCGCGCCAGGCGGCGGAAGAGCTGATGGAACTGGGCGCCCACGGCGGCGCCCAGCCAGCGGGCGGGGCCCTCCACCCCGGCGCTGCCCCCGAAGCCGATGGTGAGCGCGCAGGCCGCGGCCTTGCCCAGGCTGGGCAGGAGCCGGAAGGTGGCCAGGGGATGATGGCGGGCCTGGGCCAGATCCTTCGGCAGCGAGACCTCTCCCAGGCCCGAGACCTGGAGCCAGAGGCCCGTGAGCAGCAGGCCGATCAGGGGCGTGACCACCATGGCCCAGGTGCGGACCCCGTGCCCCTGGAGCAGGATCTCGAGCCATTCGATGCCGGTCAGCGCCAGGGCCGCGACGAGACCGATGCTGGCGCCCAGGGGCAGGACCGCCAGCGCCAGGCGCCGGGTCTGGGCCAGCACCCGGAGGCTGCGCAGCCGCGTGGGAAGGGCGAGCGGGCCTTCCAGGAGGTTCCCGCGGCGCTGGGGTCCGTCTGCCATGGGCCCAGTGTGGCCCCGCGCCGGCGTGCCTGTCTAGACAGGGTGGGTTATCCTCGGACCGGACATTCCAGGGGAGTCGCATGACCGAGCTGGATCACCCGCCCCCCATGCTGCGCCTGCGGGTCCCCGAGGATGTGGGGGAGATCCGCAACCTGATGGTGCGGGTCTATCCCCCGCCCCACGGGCCCGAGGCCATCTGGTCCGCCGAGAACCTCCGCCGCCATCTGGCGGCCTTCCCCGAGGGGCAGATGGTGGTGGAGGCCGGAGAGCACCTGGTGGGCACCGCCACCACCCAGCGGGTCTCCCTGGCCGCGGCCCTGGCCCCCCACACCTGGTCGGGGATCACAGGCCACGGTTCCCTCTCCACCCACGATCCGGCCGGCGAGGCCCTCTACGGTGTGAACATCGCCGTGGATCCGGCCTGGCAGGGGCGGGGCATCGGGCGGCTGCTCTACGAGGCCCGCATCGACCTGGCCCGGCGGCTGGGCTGCCGGGCCTTCGTCGCCGGCGCCCGCATCCCCGGGTACCACCGCCACGCTGCGGAGATGAGCCCCGAGGCCTATGTGGACGCCGTGGCGGCGGGGCGGATCTTCGATCCCACCCTCTCCAAGCAGCTCCTGGTGGGCTTCCAGGTGCGGGGCGTGCTTCGGAATTACGCCCATGATGTCGAAACCATGGGGCACGCGGCCCTCATCGTCATGGACCTCTGACGGGTTCCATTTGCGCAGGAGATCTGACATGCGGTTCAAGGCCCCCACCCCGTTCCTCTCCCGCCCGGTCCGCGTCTGCGGGATCCAGTACGGCCTCCGCCCCGTAAAGGACTTCACCGCCTTCGCGGAGCAGGTGGAGAACTACGTGGATGTCGGCGACGACTACGATGCCGATGTCATCGTGTTTCCCGAGCTGCTGGCGGTCCAGCTCCTGAGCTGTCTGGCCCGGGGCTTCGCGCCTGCGGACGCCATGCGGCGCCTGGCCGAGCAGTTCAACGATGAGTTCGAGGGGCTGTTCCTCGGGCTCTCCCGGAAGTACGACCGCATCATCGTGGCGGGCACCCACCCCCGCTTCGTGGACGGGAAGCTGCAGAACGTCGCCTCGATCTTCGTCCCGGGCCACGGGCCGGTCCACCAGCCGAAGCTGCACCTCACGCCCACGGAGCGGCATGTCTGGCACTTCGAGCCCGGCCAGGAGATCCACATCCTCGAAACGGATTTCGGGCGGATGGGCGTGTCCATCTGCTACGACGTGCAGTTCCCGGAGGTGGCCCGCATCCAGGCGGAGCAGGGCGTCCAGTTGCTGGTGGTGCCCTACCTCACGGACGACCGGCGGGGCTACACCCGCGTGACCACCTGCGCGCGGGCCCGGGCCGTGGAGAACCAGATCTACGTGATCACCGCCGGCATGGTGGGCAGCCTGCCCCTCATCACGGACCTCACAGCGCAATATGCGCAGAGCGGCGTCTACACGCCGTCGGATTTCCCCTTCCCCATGGACGGCATCGCCACCGAGGCGGCCCCCAATTCGGAGATGGTGCTGGTGGGGGACATCGACCTGGCCATCCTCGACCAGACCCGGGCCCGGGGCTCGGTGCTGAACCACCAGGACGCCGCCGAGGACGGGCTGCACGTGAGCTTCGACGGCCGCATCTGCGTCCATCACCTGCCCTGGCTGAACCGGGAGCCGGTCCCCTCGCCCTCCGTGAGCTGACCGCTCCCCGGAGAAGCCGGGGGAATGGTTGAATGGGGGACGCCGGCCCCGTGCCTGCCGAGGTGCCCATGCTCCTGGCCTCCCTGGCCCCCGATCCCCTGGCCGGCACGTTGATGCTGCTGGCCCTGCTGTGGCTCTCGGCCAAGGTCGGCGGTGAACTGGCGGTGCGGCTGAAGCTGCCGGCCGTCACGGGGGAGCTGGCGGTGGGCCTTGCGCTCACCGCCCTCCACCGGCTCTGGCCCTGGTTTCCGGATGTGGTGGCTTCGCCCGGGGCGGAGCTGCTGGGCGGGCTGGGCGTGGTGGTGCTCATGTTCGCCGTGGGCCTGGAATCCACCGTGCCCCAGATGTTGAAGGTGGGCGCGGCCTCGCTGCGCGTGGCCTCCGTCGGCGTGGTGGGGCCCATGGCCGTGGGCCTCGCAGGCGCCTGGCTCCTGCTGCCCGCGAGAGCGCCCTTCGTGCTGGACCTCTTCATCGGCGCCTGCCTGTGCGCCACCAGCATCGGCATCTCCGCCCAGGTGCTGCGGGAGAAGGGCGCCGCCGATTCCCTGGAGGGCCGCGTCATCGTGGGCGCCGCCGTGGTGGATGACGTGCTGGGCCTGCTGGTGCTGGTGGCCGTGTCGGGCCTGGTCGGCGCGGCGGCTGGCGGAAGGCTGGGCCCCGAGCTGGCGAAGACCCTGGCCCTGGCCCTGGGCTTTCTCGCCGCGGCGCTCACCCTGGGCCGCCTCGCCACCCCGCGCCTCTTCCGGCTCGCCAGCCGGTTCCGTGGCGAGCAGGTGCTGCTCCCGCTGGGGCTCGGCTTCGCCTTCCTGCTGGCCTGGCTGGGCAGTCTGGCGGGCCTGGCGTCCATCGTGGGGGCCTACGCCGCGGGCCTCATCCTGGAGCCGGCCCACATCGAGGACCTGGAGCGCCGCGAGCGCCACACCCTGGAGGAGCTGGTCCACCCCCTGGTCATGGTGCTCTCGCCGCTGTTCTTCGTGCTGATGGGCGCGAAGGTCGACCCGAGCGCCCTCTTCAAGCCCGCCACGCTGGGCTTTGCCGTCCTGCTGGCGGCGCTGGGTGTGGCCGGGAAGTTCGTGGCGGGCTACGCCGGCGGCCAGGGCACCCGCGCCGCTGTGGTGGGCTGGGGCATGGTGCCCCGCGGTGAGGTGGGCCTCATCTTCGTGGCCACGGGGGCCCAGCTCCAGCTGAACGGGGCTCCCCTGCTGGCCCCCGACATCCAGGCGGGCATCATCGGCGCCCTCCTGCTCACCACCGTGGCCGGGCCCGTGGGGCTGGGGTGGGTGCTGGGGCGAAAACAGCCAGCGTGAGCCGTCCCGGTTCGCCTTCGCGATATTGGTGAGAGGCCTCGACGCTTACCTGGCCGCAGCGCATCGCAGAACGATCCCTGGGATTCCTTGGTTAAGGACCCTCTGAGCCGGGCGCCGTCAAAGGCCTCTCACGAACCAGGGAGCATGTTCTGGGCCAACTATTAAGATTCAAATTAATCAATTATTTATAAGATGCGACTAATCGTGTGATGGAACGTTGGACCATCACAATGAAGGCCTGCCCTAGTCAATTCGAAGGCATGCAGGTCTGAGGCGGGTCAGCGCTCCGGCAGCTCCGGCACCAGGCTCTCCACGAAGGTGGCCTCCACGCGGAAGACCTGGCGGATGAGGTCGGCGGTGAGGACCTCGTGGGGCCTGCCGTTCCCCACGAGGCGGCCGCGGTCCAGCACCAGCACGCGGTCGAAGCGGTAGGCGGCGCGCAGGTCATGGAGGCTCACCACCACGGTGCCGCCGCCGTCCACCAGACGCCGGGCCAGGCGCATCACCTCGAGCGCGTGCCGGACATCGAGCTGGGCCACGGGCTCGTCCCAGAGCTGGATGGGCGCCCGGGTGGCCAGGGCCCGGGCGAGCCCTACGCGGTGGCGCTCGCCCCCGGAAAGCCGCGTGGCGGGGCGATCCGCGAGGAAGGTGAGGTCCAGTTCCGCCAGAGCCTCAGCCACCCCTGTGAGATCGTCGCCCCAGGCGTACCGGCCCTGGGCCACCACCTCCCGCACGGGGAAGGCGAACTCGAAGTGGGCCTCCTGACCCACCCAGGCCAGGAGGCGCCCGCGCTCAGCCACGGGTATGCTCGACAGCGCTTGTCCATTCCACTGGACCGTCCCGTGGGCGGGCAGCAGTCCTGCCAGCGCCTGGATCAGCGTGGACTTGCCGGCCCCGTTGGGCCCCACCATCGCCACCAGCTCGCCCGGGCCCAGGTCCAGCGACACCGCCTCCAGGCGGCCGGGCACGGACAAGCCAGAAGCGTGGAGGGCGACGGTCATCGGGGCCTCCGCAGCAGCCATAGGAAGAAGGGGCCGCCGATGAGGGAGGTGACCACACCCAGCCGCAACCCGAGGGGGAAGGTGCGGGTGACCAGGTCGCAGGCCAGGAGGAAGGCCGCACCGCCCAGCATGGAATAGGGCAGCAGGCGCCGGTGGTCGGGGCCGAAGGCGATCCGGAGCATGTGGGGCACCACCAGCCCCACGAAACCGATGATGCCGCCCACGGCCGTGGCCAGGGCCGTGAGGACGGTGGAGAGGATGATGAGGTGGCGGCGCAGGCGGCGCACATCCACGCCCAGGCTCTGGGCGCTCTGCTCGCCCAGGCTCAGCAGGTCCATGGCCCGGCCGAGCGGCAACAGCAGCAGGCACGCCACGAAGATGGCGGGGACGCCCATCCACACGTGCTCCCAGCTGCGGCTCTCCAGGCCGCCCATGAGCCAGAAGAGGATCTGGGCATTCACCTCGAAGTGGCCGGCCGTGGTGGTGAGCAGGAAGCTGGTGCCCGCGCCAAGGAGCGCGTTGAGGGCCACGCCGGAGAGCAGCAGCCGCTCTGTGCCGGCGCCGCGCTGGGCCAGCATCAGCACCGCCCCGGTGGCGCCGAAGGCTCCGAGGATGGAGGCCGCTGGCAGGGCCCAGAGGGTGGCGGCGGCGAAGCCCGTGGCGGGGGCCAGGGCCAGCACGGCCACGGCCCCCAGGGCGCCGCCGCTGCTCACGCCCAGCAGGCCGGGGCTGGCGAGCGGGTTGCGGAAGAAGGCCTGCATGACCACGCCGCTGGCGCCCAGGGCCGCGCCCGCCGCCATGCCCACCAGGGCCCGGGGCAGGCGGAAGTCGCGCACCACCGTGCGGGCGATGTCATCGCCACCACCCATCAGCGCCGACAGCACCTGGGTGTAGGAGAGCCGCAGTTCCCCGAAGGCCAGGGAGGCCAGGAAGGCCAGAACCAGCAGCGCCACGAGGACGGGGATGGCCAGGCGGGCTCTCACCGGAGGCGCTCGGGATGGAGGGCCCGGGCCAGCAGCTCGTAGGCGTCGATGCGGTGGTGGGAGACGCTGGACATGAGGGCGCCGGGGATGACCGCGAAGCGACCGGCCTTGAAGGCGGGCAGGGCGCGGTAGTGGGGGATCTCCGCCAGGCGGGCGCGGGCGTCCGAGCCGTCGGGCCGGTCCCCGGAGATCACCAGCACCTCGGCGTTCCAGGTGAGCAGCTTCTCGGAGGGCGTGGGGGCGTGGCCCCTGAGCCCGGCCTCGGCGGCCACGTTCAGGGCGCCTGCGTGGTCGCAGAGATCCTGGAAGGTGGTGCCGGCGCCGGCGGTGAAGGGATAGGCCCCGGCGGTGAGCACGCGGACGGGGCGGGCGCCCCTGAGGCGCTCCGCGAGGGCCTGCACCCGGGCACGACACTGGGCGATGAGGGCCTCGGCGCGGGCCTCCTGGCCCAGCTCACGGCCCAGGATCCGGAGGCTGGCGTAGACGTCCTCCAGGCTGTCGAAGCGGTCCAGCACCACGAGCCGGACCCCGGCCCGCCGAAGCAGGGCCAGGGTCTCAGGGCGGGTGAAGCTGGCAGCCAGCACCAGGTCGGGCCGGAAGCGCAGCACGCTTTCCGCATCGCTGTCCTTGAGGGCCGGGAACCGCTTCGCCTCGGCCGCCACGACGCTGAACCGCACGTCCCGGCCGATGTGGCTCAGGGCGGCGATCTGGCCGGGATCCGCCAGGGCCAGCAGCAGCTCATCGGTGCCCACGGCCTGGCTCACCACCCGCTGGGGCCGCGCCGCCAGGAGGGGCAGGCCCGCCGCTGACGACAGGATGGCCAGCAGCAGGAAGGCAAGCCAGCGTCGCATCACCACCTCCAGGTCGCGGCGAGGGTCCAGCGGGGCCCAGGCGCGGGGAAGCCATAGACCAGGCTGGCATCGCCCTCCTGATCGTAGCGGCCGCTGAGCCAATCCTCGACGGTCTGTTTCCGCTGGAGCAGGTGCTCGCCGCGGAGGGCCAGGGTGAGGTGCTGCACGGGCTCGCAGGAGAAGCCTGCGCTGAGGTCGCGGTAGGGCTTGCGAGTGCTGAGCACCTCGTAGGTGGTGTCGTTCAGGTCGTAGCGGGGCCCCACGCGGGCGAGGCGCACATCGGCGCGCCAGGTCTTCGCCTGGACGAAGCCCGCCATGGCCGCGGTAAAGAAGGGATGCCGCAGGATCGCTGAGTTCTGCTGGCCGAAGCGGTCGCCCTCCGTGTCGTGGTCGAGATCGCGGGTCTCCTGGCTGCGGAGGATGAGGTCCCAGCCATAGGCCACGGCCTCGCCCCCGCGCCAGCCCAGGGCGCCTTCCAGGCTCTGGGCCCGGATGGAACCCTGGTTCGCGTAGTGGGACGTGAACAGCGGCGGAAACGCGAAGCTGGTGTCGTAGACATAGGCGAGGAGATCGCTGATGCGGGTGCGCTGGGCCTCCAGGCGGTACTCCCAGTGGTCCGCGAACTGACCCGTGGCGCCGACCTGGAGGGTGCGGCTGCGCTCAGGCAGGATCGGGTAGGCCACGCCGTCCTGGCTGGCGGCCTGGGCGTTGAGGGTGAACTCCGTGGTGTTGGGCATGCGGAAGCCCTGGCCCGCGCTGGCGTAAAGGCGCAACTCGGGGGCGGTCACCCAGTTGAGGCCCGTGCGCCAGGTGCCCGCCTCGGCGCTGCCGGCGCGGCTGCGCAGGCCCGAGTCGTAGCGGATGAGGTCGCGGTGGCCGGCATCGCGGCGCAGACCCGCCACCCAGTCGAGGCCCTCGGCGAGGGTCCAGCGCAGCTCCAGGGCCCCGGCCAGGTCGCGGCCCTCGCCCCGGTACTGCACGGCGGCGTAGGTGGCCGGGTCGTAGTAGTTCTGGGCATGGCTGGTGTCCACGCGGCCTTCGAGGCGACCCGACAGGCGGAAGGTGGGTGCGGGCGTCCAGTGCAGGGTCAGTTGATCCTCCACGCGGCGGAAGTCGCGATCCGTCTGCTCCCGCTTGGGTCCGCTGGGATCGCCGGTGCGGCCCTCCAGGGCCTGGAGCGTGTTCTCGATCACCAGGCTTGGCGCCAGGGTCCAGTGCAGGCTGGCACCCCAGCTCTCCTGGCGGGTGCGCATCTCGCGCTGGGGCTCGTAGCTGCGGGCCGCGGGCCAGCCGGAGGTGGTGAAGGGGATGGAAGCCGTCTGGCCGGAGTTGCGGTAGAAGGCAGTCAGGTCCGCGTCGCCCAGTTTCGCCCCCATGCGCAGGAAGCCGCCGGCCTGGCGAAACACGTCATCCGGGAAGCCACTCTCCTGCTTCTGGGCTTCGGCGCCGGCGGCGAGCCAGCCGCGGGGTCCCGTGACCTGCACCTGGGCGGTGCCGCCGAGCAGCCCATTCGTACCCCCCTTCAGGCCGGCCTGGCCGTGGCAGCCCTCGGCCCCGCGACCCGTGCTGGTGAGCGCGATGACGCCGCCGATGGCGTCGCTGCCGTAAAGCACGGAGGAGGGGCCGAGGATCAGCTCCACGCGCTCGATGCCCACGAGGCTGAGCGCGCCCAGATCGGGACTGAGGGCGGTGGGATCGTTCAGGCGCAAGCCGTCCAGCAGGACCACCACGTTGCGGCTGAGGGTGCCATTGAGAAAGGCCGAGGCCTGCTGGCCGGTGCCGCCCGTGCTCATCACGGCGCCGGGCTGGAGGACCTCCAGCAGATCCGCCAAGGTGCGGCTGCCCAGGCGGGCCAGCTCCTCGGCCTCGACGATGCGCACCGGGGCCGGGGTGCGGACGACCGCTACGGGCTGGCTCTCGGCACTGACGGTGACCGTGGCCTCGGCGGGCTTGCGGTCGGCCTCGGCGGCCAGGGAAAGGGCGGACACAGCCGCCAGGGAGAAGAGAATGCGGGTAGAACCCATCATGCCTCCACGCATGACGTCGTGGCGGCTGGGCGGATCCCCAGAGATGGGAAACCATGGCCCAGCCCGTTCCCACGACGGGGGGTGAGGTGCAGGACCGGTCTCCGGGCTCGCACGCGACAGGGGCCTTTCAGCTCCCTCCGAGCCTTCCCGGGACGATCCCAGTGACTCGGACTTGAGGTCTCACACCCGGTGGCGCGTGGGCGTGGTGCATACCGTTGCGGGGCAGCGCAGGAGTCTCACCTGCTTCCCGTGCATCCAGCACGAAATTGTCAGGCCTCCAGGGAAACACGGCATCGGGAACGGGTGCAAGTACAATGGCCGGATGAACGCACCCATCGGCATCATCGGCGGCAGTGGACTCTACCGGATGGAGGGGCTCTCCCTCGATCGGACGGAGCTGGTGCAGACCCCCTTCGGCGCTCCGTCAGGTCCCGTACACCTCGGCCAGCTGGACGGCGCCCCCGTGGCCTTCCTGGCCCGCCACGGCGAAGGCCACCGCTTCACGCCCAGCGAAGTGAACTACCGCGCCAACCTCTGGGCCCTGAAGTCCCTGGGCGTCGAGCGGCTGATCTCGGTCTCGGCCGTGGGCAGCCTCCAGGCCCGCCACAAGCCGGGTGAGCTCCGCCTTGTGGGCCAGTTCATCGACAAGACCCGCCAGCGCAAGGACACCTTCTTCGGCGAGGGCCTGGTGGCCCACGTGAGCTTCGCGGAGCCTGTGTGCGCCCATGCCACGGCTGCGCTGCTCAAGGCCGGACAGTCCCTGTCCATCCCCATCGAGGACGGGGTCACCTACGTCTGCATGGAGGGACCGGCGTTCTCCACCCGGGCCGAGAGCCGCCTGCACCAGAGCTGGGGCGCGGACCTCATCGGCATGACCCAGGTGACCGAGGCGCGCCTGGCCCGTGAGGCCGAGCTCTGCTACGCCTGCATCGCCCTGGTGACCGACTACGACGCCTGGCGCGAGGAGGAGGAGGGCGTGGACGCCGCCTCCGTGCTGGAGGTCATGCACGCCAACGTGGACAAGGCCCAGCGTCTGCTCCGGAAAGTCGTGCCGCAGCTCTCGTGCTCCCCCCGCTCCTGTGCCTGCGGCGAGGCCCTGAAGGCCGCCCTCTTCACGGCCCCCGAGGCCGTGACCGAAGATGCCCGCAAGCGCCTCGACCTGCTCGTGGCCAAGTACGGATACGGAGGCCGCTGATGCCTGTCGCCGCCCCCAGCGCCAAACTCCAGGCCCTGCTCAAGGAGTTCCAGCAGGTGGCGGCCATGGCCGGCTTCCTCAACCACGGCTTCGATCCGCCGCAGCTGCGGCTCCAGTTCACCCTCTATGGCCGCCTTCGGACCGGAACCGAGGCCGAGGCCCTGGGGGCCATCCCGCGCCTCCAGGCCTGGTCCGAAGCCGTGCTGCAGAAGCTGCGCGAGGACAGCGCCGGCGCCATCCTCCCCGGCCAGATCCTCGTGGCCCCCATCCAGCCGTTCCAGGGCGGTGGCTATACGGTGGTGGTGAACGCCACCTTCGCCACCAAGGTCACCGACAGCGGCTACTTCAAGGTGAAGACCGCCGTGCTCGCGGCCTACCAGGAGGCCGTGCGGTTGCGGGAGGCGGGGCTCGAGCCTGGAACTCCTCTTCCTGGGGCCGCGGAATGATGATGGCCCGATGCCTCTCCGCCTGCCGTCCTGCGACCTTGCTGATCGCGGGGGTGATTGGCTCTGGGATGATCGGCGCCGAGCCCGCCTCGCTCCCCTTCAAGTCCTCCCCCGTCCCCGGGGGCGTGGCGGTCATCGCCCTCCCGGGCCAGGGTGCGGCGCCCAGGGCGACCTATCGCGGGGAGCCGGTGCTGGTGCGGCGGAGCGCCCGCGGCTGGCAGGCGGTGGTGGGCATCCCGCTGAGTGCGAAGCCTGGCCGGGAGGCGATCGAGGTGGGTGGCCAGGCGGTCTCCTTCACCATCAAGCCCAAGCGCTATCCCGAGCAGCGCATCACCCTGAAGGACCAGCGGAAGGTGACGCCCAACGCCGAGGATGAGGCGCGCATCGCCCGGGAGCAGGCGCTCATGGCGCCGGCCTGGAAGGCCTGGCCGGAGGGGCTGGTGCCTTCCCTGCGCTTCCACCAGCCCACGCCGGGTGGCCTCACCAGCTCCTTCGGCCTGCGCCGGATCTTCAATGGCGAGCCCCGGGCCCCCCACGCGGGCCTGGACATCAAGGCCCCCGCGGGCCAGGCCGTGCGCGCGCCGGCTGCGGGCGTGGTGGTGCTCACGGGCGACTTCTTCTTCAGTGGCAATGCGGTGTTCTTGGCCCACGGCGAAGGCGTGGTGAGCCTCTTCGCCCACCTGTCGAAGGTCACCGTGAAGCAAGGACAGTTGGTCCAGCCGGGTGATCTGCTGGGCGAAGTCGGCATGACCGGCCGGGCCACGGGCCCGCACCTGCACTGGTCCCTCAGCCTCAACAACGCCCGAGTGGATCCGCGGCTCTTCCTCTAGGGTGCGGAGGGGCGGTACCCCTTCGTCTGCACGAGGATGACGCCAAGGATGGCGATGGCGCCACCCAGGATGGTGAGCAGGGAGGGCACCTCGCCGAGCCACACCCAGGCGATGAGGCTGGCCAGCACCGGCGAGAGGTAGAGGAAGCTGGAGAGCAGGGACGCGGGCATGCGGGAGAGGGCGAGGTTCCACAGCACGTAGGCGATGGCCCCGGGGAAGACGCCCAGGTAGACCACCGCCAGCGTCGCCGAGGGTGCGGCCAGCGGGGCCTTGTGGAGGAGGCCGGGCAGGAACACGAGCATGGGCAGGGTGCCCGCCCAGATGGAGTAGCAGGTGAAGGCGAGCGCGGAATGGCGGCGGAAGCTCCGCTTGGACAGGATGGAATAGACCGCGGCCACGGCGGCGGACAGCAGGATGAGCAGGGCTCCGGGCGTGAAGCGCAGGCCCCGGCCGCTGCTGAGCGCGATGAGCGCCACACCAGTGAAGGCCACCAGGATGCCGCCCCAGCCGTGGCGCGTGAGGCGCTCGCCCAGGAAGAGGGCCGAGAGCAGGGCGGTGAACACGGGGCCGGCGGCGATGAGCAGGGAGGCGGCCCCCGCCTGGACCGTCAGCTCCCCGAAGTTGAGGGCCACGTGGTAGACGCTGATGCCCAGGAAGCCCGCCAGGGCGATCATGGGCAGGTCGCGCCGCTCCGGCAGCCGCATGCGTATAGCCAGCGCGTAGCCGGCCAAGACGACGGAAGCCGTGCCGAAGCGCAGCAGGGCCAGCTCCCCAGGGCCGTACCCATCGAGGCCGGGCAGGCCCGCGGGCGTGATCCGCAGGCCGGCCCGGATGCCCGCAAAGGCCGAGGACCAGAGCAGCAGCACGCCGGCGATGGCCAGCCAGATTCGGGGATCACGCTTCCAGGTCATGTCTTCCACCCTATCGGAGCGCGGGAAGAATGCACCCGTGCCGCCTGGTGGCCTGCCAGCCGCGCCGTGCGTGAAGCACCGACCTCCCGCCCGGATCCGTCGTGAGATTCATGGTCAGGGCGGGGCCACGTGCCTACACTCAACACACGGTCTAGGAAATACCAGGCGATCCCAGGTCGCAGAAGGGATTCCACCATGCCGACACCTGCAGCCACCCCCGAGATCGCTTTCTGGCGGCTTCCTCTCGCCGGACTGCTGGAGAAGTTGGGCGCGACGGCTAACGGATTGAGCCGCGCCGAAGCCACGGCGCGCCTGGCGAAGTTCGGCCCCAACGTGACCAGCGGCGAGCGGAAAAGGGCCGTCATCCTGCAGTTTCTGGCGAAGTTCCTCAACCCGCTGGTGATCATCCTGCTCGTGGCCAGCGCCATCTCGGGCGCTACCGGAGACCGGGTCAGCTTCATCATCATCAGTGCCATCGTGCTGATCAGCGTGACCCTGGATTTCGTCCAGGAACATCGGGCCGGCCAGGCGGCGGAGCGGCTGCGGGATTCGGTGGCGGTGCGGGCGCGGGCTCAGCGGGACGGGCAGACCGTCGACATTCCTCTCGCCGAGATCGTGCCGGGAGATGTGGTCCTCCTCGCCGCCGGGGACCTGATCCCGGGCGATGGCCGCGTGCTGGAGGCCAAGGACCTGTTCATCAACGAGGCCCTCCTGACCGGGGAGCCGTATCCCGTGGAGAAGGCGCCGGCGGAGCTGCCCGATCAGGCGGAGGTGCTCCGGGCCGGCAACGCCGTGCTCATGGGCACGTCCGTGATCAGCGGCTCGGCCAAGGTACTGGTGTGCCGCACGGGCCAGGGCACGTCCCTTGGAGAGATCGCCGACACCCTGGCCGCCAAGGCCCCGGCCAACTCGTTCCAGCAGGGCACGCAGAAATTCGGCCTGCTCATCATGCGCATGACGATCCTCCTCGTCCTGTTCGTGCTGCTGGCCAACGCCTTCTTCCACCGACCGTGGCTGGAATCATTCCTGTTCGCCGTGGCCCTGGCGGTGGGGCTGACGCCGGAGCTCCTGCCCATGGTGGTCTCGGTGACCCTGGCCCGGGGCGCGTTGCGCATGTCCGCCAAGAAGGTGATCGTCAAGCGCCTGGATTCCATCCAGAACCTCGGCAGCATGGACGTGCTCTGCACGGACAAGACCGGCACCCTCACCGAAGCCAGGATCCACCTGGAACGCCATGTGGATGCCGGTGGCAAGGAGAGCCAGCGGGTCCTGGAGCTGGCCTACTTCAACAGCTTCTTCGAGACGGGGCTGAAGAGCCCGCTGGACGACGCCGTCCTGGAGCACCAGGAGATCGATGCCAAGGCCTGGCACAAGGTCGACGAAGTTCCCTTCGACTTCGAGCGCCGCCGGGTCTCCGTGCTCCTGGAGAACGCCACCGGCAGGCTGCTCGTGGTGAAGGGGGCGCCCGAGGACGTCCTCCGGCTGTCCGAGAGCTACGAGGCGGAGGGGGGCCCCCGCGCTCTGGATACCGCCACCCGGGCCGGCATCACGGCGGTGTTCGAAGGCCTCAGCAAGGAGGGCTTCCGGGTCCTGGGGATCGCCTCGCGCTCCGTGGGGATGGACCATCCGCATGCCGTGGTGGGTGACGAATCGGCCCTGGTCTTCGCGGGCTTCGCGGCCTTCCTCGACCCTCCCAAGGAGAGCGCCAAGCAGGCGCTGGCGGAGCTTGCCGCCGGTGGCGTCACAGTCAAGATCGTCACCGGCGACAACGAGCTGGTGACGCAGCACATCTGTGCCGAGCTCGGCATGCCCGTGGCCGGCGTGCTCACCGGCACGGAGATCCAGCAGCTGGACGATCATGCCCTGCAGGCCAAGGTGGAGCAGGCGAACCTCTTCTGCCGGATGGCGCCCGCCCAGAAGAACCGCGTCATCCTCGCCCTCAAGCAGCGGGGCCACGTGGTGGGCTACCTCGGCGACGGCATCAATGACGCCCCCGCGTTGCACTCCGCCGACATCGGCATTTCCGTGGAGAGCGCCGTGGACGTGGCCAAGGCGTCCGCGACCATGATCCTTTTGGAACACGATCTGGGCGTGCTTCAGGCCGGTGTCCTGGAAGGCCGCCGCACCTTCGGGAACATCATGAAGTACATCATGATGGGCACCAGCTCCAACTTCGGGAACATGTTCAGCATGGCCGGAGCCGCATTGTTCCTGCCGTTCCTCCCCATGCTGCCGGTGCAGATCCTGCTCAACAACCTCCTCTACGATGTGTCCGAGATTCCTATCCCCCTGGACAACGTCGATGAGGAATACCTGGCCAAGCCCCGCCGGTGGGACATGACCTTCATCCGTAATTTCATGCTGGTGATCGGCCCCGTGAGCTCGCTCTTCGATTTCCTGGTCTTCTTCATCCTGCTGAAGATGTTCCATGCGGGCGCCGAGCTGTTCCACACCGGCTGGTTCATCGAGTCCATGGCCTCGCAGGTCCTGGTCATCTTCATCATCCGCACCCGCAGGAACCCCTTCACGAGCCGCCCGAACGCCTGGATCGTCGCTTGCTCGCTCGCCGTGGTGGCGGTGGCCATCGGCCTGCCCTTCACGCCTGCCGGCGTGCACCTCGGGTTCGTGGCGCCTCCGGCCTTCTTCTTCCTGGTGCTGGCGGGCATCCTGGTGGCCTACCTGCTGGCCGTCGAGGGGGTCAAGCAGTGGTTCTTCCGCCACCTGGCCCCGGCCTAAGGGCCATTAGTCCATACCGAGCCGCGCCCGCAGCGCGGCACAAGCGCGCGCCCGGTGGCTGAGGGTGTGCTTGGTGCTGGAAGGCAGCTCACCGAAGGTCTGGTCATAGCCATCGGGGATGAAGATGGGGTCATAGCCGAAGCCGCCCTCGCCACGATGGTCGAAGGCCAGGCTGCCCTCTACGGCGCCGCTGGTCGTGAACGCCTCGCCCTTCATGGGCGCGTAGGCGAGCACGCACACGAACCGGGCCAAGCGGTCCGCCCCCTCGGGGATCATGGCCAGCAGACGCCGGTTCTTGTCGCGATAGGCGGGCAGGTCGGGCGCGAAGCGGGCGCTCAGCACACCCGGGCCGCCCCACAGCGCGTCCACGCAGAGGCCGGAATCATCCGCCAGCACACCATCCACCCGATCCGTTCCGTGAGCCTGCCACCAGGCGCGCGCACCCTCCGCCTTCTGCAGGGCATTGTCCTGGAAAAAGGCCCCGGTCTCCGGGAGCTCTGGCGCCTCCGCGGGCCAGGGAACGAGCGTAACGCCCGGCAGCAGCTCCGCGAACTCGCGCAGCTTGCCGGTGTTGCGGGAGGCGAGAACGATCTTGAGGGGGGAAGGGACGATCAAGCATTCACCTGATGGAGAGGAGAATCATGGGTGGGTGGTGAGGTCTTGCGCATCGCCGCGGGCGATACCAAGGGGAGGACCTTCAGCACCCCACGACCTCCGTGTACCAACTGCGGGCGCGCTCGGGGGTCATGGGGCCGTGGACGAGGGCGCGGCCGTCGGCGAAGAGGGTGATCTCGTCAGGGCCCTCGTGGCCCTTGAGCATCATCCCGACCTGTTTCCAGGGGCTGCGCGTGCGGGTCTCCAGGCGGGCCTTCAGCGCGGTCAGATCGAGCTTCCCGGGCGGGTTCACGCGGATCTGCACACCCTCCAGGCCGCAAAGGGCACTGGCCTTGAGGGTCCACCGGGCATCCAGGAACTCCGTGACCTTCTCCGTGCAGAACCGGCAGCGGGCTCTCGGGGGCTTCAGGAACTGGCGTTCGTCATGCCAGAAGTCGAAGCGCACCAGGTCGGTGTGGGGGGCTTTTCCGGTCAGCATCTTGAGGGCTTCGAGCGCGGCCCAGCTGGCGATGACGCCCACGGCGGGGCCCAGCACGCCGGCGCTGTCGCAGGTGTCCACATCCCCGCCCGCGGGGGGCTCCTCGATGAGGCAGCGCAGGCAGGGGGTGTGCGGCGGGTGCAGGGGCCAGATGACGCCTTCGCCGCCGATGGCGCCGGCGTAGATCCAGGGCGTGCCCGTGAGGATGGCCACGTCGTTGATGAGGAAGCGGGCTTCGAAGTTGTCGGTGCCGTCGCAGATGAGGTCGAAGCCCGACAGCAGCTCCCGGGCGTTGCCGCTGGTGAGGTCGGCCACGACGGGAGTCAGGTCGATGCTCGAATTGGCCTCGCGCAGCCGCTCCGCGGCCACTTCCGCCTTGGGGCGCCCCAGGTCCGATTCGCCGTACAGCAATTGGCGCTGGAGGTTGCTCTGCTCCACCAGGTCGCGGTCGATGAGGGTGAGGTGGCCCACGCCCGCCCGGGCCAGCCAGGGCGCGATGACGGAACCCAAGGCGCCGAGGCCCAGCACCGCCACCCGCTTGGAGCGCAAACCCTCGTCCGCCTCGCGGCCGAGAAAGATGCGTTGCTTGGCATATCGGTCGATGGACATGCCTGGTGCCTAGGGGAGGGCTGGGTGGCCGGATGGGGAGGTCTCGCGTATCGCCGCTGGCGATACCGAGAAGATGCGTTGCTTGGCATATCGGTCGTTCATGAGGCTCTCGGCTTTCAGCTGTCAGCTCTCAGTCTAAAAGCAACGGCGCCCCACCGGGGCGCCGCGCTGATTGCCGATAGCTGATGGCTGATAGCCTAATTCCCCGCCTGGGCGCCCTCGGCCATGGCCTTCTCGTACTCGGCCTGGAGGCGGCTGGCGTCGGAGATGGCGAACTTGTAGACGTACTCGAAGCGGTCGGCACCCTTGGTGAGGGCGATGATCACTTCATAGACGCCCTCGCCGCTCACCTCGAAGGGGGCCGCGATGACATTGAAGGTGCCTTCCTTGGCGCCGTCGGGGATCTGCACGTCGCTGTCGCGGATCACGTCCTTGCGGTCGCCGGTGGGGCTCACGATGGAGAAGCCGAACTTGAACTGGCCGTCCATGCGGGAGAAGCGGGTGTAGAAGCACACCTTGGGCAGGGTGAAGGGCACCTGGGGCACCACGATGTGGTGGTCGTACAGGCCCATCAGCGAGGTCTTGCCGCCCACCTCCTGGCGGATGTCATCGCAAAGCAGCGTGAATTCGTGCTTGGGGGCCTTGATCTGGACTTCTTGCATGGGGGGGCTCCGAAAAGAGGGGGCATCCTTGGGTGAAGGGAAAGTTTACCCTTGAAGACGGTCCCATCCAACCACGGGTTGGCGGCCGGCCCCGGAGGCTGCATGCGGCATTGGTTGTGGATCCTGTTGATCGCCCTGGGCCTCCAGGCCCAAGAGGCCCGGATTCAGATCCTTGGGACGACGGATCTGCACGGGCACGTGATGGCCGAGGAGACCTTCAGCCTCCAGCCCGCGAACCAGGGCTGGGCAAAGCTCGCCACGCTGATCCGCCGCCAGAGGGCCCTGAACCCCGACACGATCCTGGTGGACTGCGGCGATACGATCCAGGGCGAGCCGCTCAACTATGTCCGGAACACCCTGCGCCGGGACCTTCCGGAGCCCAGCGTGGCCATCATGAACGCCCTGGGCTATGCCGCCATGGCCGTGGGCAACCACGAGTACGACTTCGGCCAGGACCTGCTGCGCGAGGTGGAGAAGCAGGCCCGCTTCCCCTTCCTGTCCGCCAACACCCTGACCGCCAGGGGCCTCCATGCCTTCCCCACCCATACCCTGGTGACCGTGGGCGGGGTGCGGGTGGCGGTGGTGGGCTTCACCACGCCGCGGACCGCGGCCCTGGCCGGCCCCCGGAATGCGACGGACCTGGTCTTCCAGGACATCGTGGCCGCCGCCCGGGAGCTGGTGCCGCGCCTGCGGGAGAAGGAGAAGGCCGACGTGGTGGTGGCGCTCCTCCACTCGGGGCTGGGGACGGTGGATGGCCACGCCGGCGACGAGAACGCGGCCCTGCGCCTGGCGGACCAGGTGCCGGGCCTGGATGCCATCTTCACGGGCCACACCCACCAAGCCATCCAGACCGAGTACAAGGGCATCCCCATCCTCCAGGCCCAGGTCTACGGGCGGGCCCTGGCCGTGGTGGACCTCAGCCTCCGGAAGGAGAAGGGCCGCTGGCGCGTGGGCGCGGCCCAGGGCCGCCTGCTCCGCCCGGAGGCCGATACCCTCGCGGATCCGGAGGTGGCGAGGCTGACCGCGGAGCTGCGCGCCGCCACGGACCGCTACCTGGACACGGCGGCCACCAACCTGCTGGTGGACCTCGACAGCCGCTGGGCCCGCATGGAGGACACGCCGCTGATGCAGCTGCTCCACCAGGTGCAGCGCCAGGCCACGGGGGCCCAACTCTCCGCCGCCGCCAGCCCCGGGGCGCGGCTGTTCATCCCCAAAGGTCCCACCAGCGTGCGGCAGTTCTACGCCCTGGCGCCCTATGAGAACCAGGTGGCGCGCATTCGCATCACCGGGGCCCAGCTCAAGGCCTACCTGGAACACGCGGCCCGGCACTACACCTACAGCTGGGAGCCGGAGCTCTACAACCGCGAGGTCCCGATCCACGACTTCGATACGGTGGACGGCGTGGCCTATGCGCTGAACCTGGGGCGGCCGGTCGGCAGCCGGGTGGCCAGCCTCAGCTACCAGGGCCAGCCCGTGAAGCCGGAGCAGACCTTCACCTTGGCCCTCACGACCTACCGGCTGGGGGGCGGTGGCGGCTACATGGAGGCCATCGGCTTCAAGGGAACCCCGGACCTGGTGACGGAGGCTTCTCAGCGCAACCTGCTGCTGGCCTATGTCCTGGCCCGTCCCACCCTGAACCCGGCGGTCCCCAACGCCTGGCGGACCATCCCCTACCTCGACCGGGAGCGGGTGCTGAACCAGGCCAAGTGAACGCCGGTCTGGAAGGGGTCCGACCTACTTGACCTTCACCAGCATCAGACCGCCCTTCGGGTTGACGAATACCGCGTCGGAATCGAGGATCCCCACGAGGATGTGGCTGTCGTCCAGGCCGGTGGGGAGGAACTCCACGCTTGTGTGCGGCAGGTCCAGCCGGGCGAGCACCAGGCCCTGGAAGGTCCCCCGCTGGGTCGCCGGCACTTGCGTGGCCTTCAGGGCGGCAAAGACCACGCCCTTGCCCACCCACACGGCCAGGGGGCCGCGGTCCAGGGGGCTGCCCTCCAGGGCCGGGGCTGGCGCCGCCTGGTGGCGCAGACTCGTCTCCCCGATCTTCTTTCCGGTATTGGCGTCCAGGATGCTGAGGTTCAGGGTGTTCCCGTCCGCCATCAGGATGTTCCCGCTGTCATCCAGGGTGATGGGCCGCCGGTTCTGGGGGAGGGAGCCCTCCTTCTTCGCGGGCTTGGCGCCGAAGGACCAGATCACCTCGGCGTTGCGGAACTCGCGCTTCTCGATATAGGGCTCGGCCGCCCGATAGGAGAGGATCATGCCCACCGCATCCCAGCTGATGTCGCCGACCTCGGCGGGAAGCCGTACGCTGCCCATGGTGCGCCCGGTCCGGTCGATGTGGGTGAGGGTGGTCCCGTGGGCGACCCAGGCGGTGTTGCGGGGGTCGATCACCCAGCGGTCGGGCTCGCCATCGAGCTTCCCGAGGGGGAGGGTGCCCATGAGGCCGCCGTCCCGGGCCCAGGTGTGCAGGACGCGCCCGGCCGCGTCGTAGAACGTGAAGGAGTCATCCTTGTCCTGCTTGGCCCAGCTGGCGGCCCGACTGGCAGCATCCCAGGCCTGGGCGGATCCCGTCGCGGAGGTTAGACAGAGAAGGGCGCCCAGGATGGACGCGTAGATAGGAAATGACCTCACGAGAGCCTCGGGGAAAGAACGCACTGCCACGGTGGGTTGGGACCAACCATAGGAATGCTGGAGATCTTTCGCAAGGTTTTACTTAAATGTCACGGAAGAAAGTCCGGATCCTGCCCTCGAGGGACTTGGGGCCGAGGCCCTCTTCCTCCAGCAGGCGCTTGGGGTCGCCATGGTGGACCAGATGGTCAGCAACGGCGCAGCGGAGCAGGGGGCGGGTCAGCCCCGCGTCCGCCAGCGATTCGGCCACAGCCCCCCCGAACCCGGCGGGGGCGCAGCCCTCCTCGAGGGTGACCACGGCCTTGCAGCGGCCGGCCCAGGCATGGAGGAGGGCCTCGTCCAGGGGCTTCACGAACCGGGCATTGATGACGGCGCAGGAAACGCCCTCCCCCGCCAGGGTTTCCGCGATCCGCAGGGCCGGATCCACCATCGCGCCCAGGGCGCAGAGCAGGAGGTCGCTGCCTTCCCGGAGCAGCTCACCCTTGCCCACGGGCAGGGCCGTGATGGGTTCCTCCAGGGCCACGCCCAGGCCATTGCCGCGGGGATAGCGGAGGGCGGCGGGGTGCCCGCAGTAGAGGGCCGTCATGAGCATGCGCCGCAGTTCATTCTCATCCTTGGGGGCCATGAGGATGATGTTGGGCAGGCAGCGCAGGTAGGCCAGGTCGTAGAGGCCATGGTGAGTGGGGCCGTCGGCGCCCACGATGCCCGCCCGGTCCAGGGCGAAGGTCACGGGCAGGTCCTGGATGCAGACATCATGGGCCACCTGGTCGAAGCCCCGCTGGAGGAAGGTGCTGTAGATGGCGCACACGGGCCGCATGCCCTGGGCCGCCAGGCCCGCGGCGAAGGTGACGGCGTGCTGCTCGGCGATGCCCACGTCGAAGCAGCGGTCGGGGAAGGCCTTCTGGAACAGGTTCAGGCCTGTGCCGTCCAGCATGGCGGCCGTGATGCCGACGATCTTCTCGTCCTTCTTCGCCAGCTCCACGAGGGCCTTGCCGAAGACGCTGGTGTAGCTGGGGGGGGCGGGCTTCGACGGGTCCCCCTGGACCTTGATGATCTCGCCGGCCTCGGCGTCGAAGGCGGTGACGCCATGCCACTTGAGGGGGTCCTGCACGGCGGGCTCATAGCCGTAGCCCTTCTTGGTCTGCACGTGGAGCAGGACGGGGCCTTCCTTCATCTTCTCCTTGGCCTCGGCCAGCGCCTTGGAGGTGGCGTTCACGTCGTGGCCGTTCACGGGCCCGATGTAGCGGAAGCCCAGGTCCTCGAAGAGCAGCCCGGGCACCATGAGGCGCTTGAAGCTCTCCTCGCTCCACTTGGCGGCCTTGGCCACGCCCTTGCTGAGGCCCTCCAGGGGGATGGCCTTGATGGCATGCTCGATGCGGTCGCGCCAGCGCTGGTAGTACTGCCCCGACATGATCTGGTTCAGGTAGCCCTGCAGCGAGCCCACGTTGGGGTTGATGCTCATGTCGTTGTCGTTGAGGATCACCAGGAAGTTCTTCGCCTCCAGGTAGCCGGCCTGGTTGAGGCCCTCGAAGGCCATGCCCGCGGTCATGGAGCCGTCGCCGATGACGGCGATGCAGGCGTGGTCCTGCTTCTGCAGGTCCCGGGCCTTGGCCATGCCCAGCACGGCGGAGATGCTGGTGCTGGCGTGGCCGGCGCCGAAGTGGTCGTAGGGGCTCTCGTCCCGCTTGAGGAACCCCGACAGGCCATGGTGCTGGCGCAGGGTGGGGAAGCGGTCCTTGCGGCCCGTGAGGATCTTGTGCGGGTAGGCCTGGTGGCCCACATCCCACACGATGCGGTCCTGGAGGAAGTCGAAGTGGTGGAAGAGGGCCACGGTCAATTCCACCGTGCCGAGGTTGGAGCTGAAGTGGCCGCCGGTCTCGGAGACGGAGGTGATGATGAAGGCCCGCACCTCGGCCGCCAGGCGCTCGAGCTGCTCCGGGGTGAAGTGGCGGATCTGCTGGGGGGCCGCCAGGGAATCGAGCAGGGGATAGGGGCTGGAAGAGGTCTCCACCTGGGTGCCTACTTCGCCCGCTGGGCCAGATGCCGGGCCCAGGCTTCCAAAGACCTGCGATTGGGAAGGGATGCTAGATGACATAGGGCAGTCTCGGTGGCTTCACTCAGGGCGTTGCGGGCGCCGTCCAGGCCCAGGAGCGAAGGGTAGGTGATCTTACCCCTGCCCGCATCCTTTCCGGCGCGCTTGCCCAGATCGGCGTCGGTGGCGGTGGCGTCCAGGATGTCGTCCTGGATCTGGAACGCGAGGCCGATGGCCTCGCCATAGGCCCGCAGGGCGGCGCGATCCGCGGAGGTGGCACCGCCCAGCACCGCGCCGATCTCCAGGGAGGCCCGCAGGAGGGCGCCGGTCTTCAGGCGGTGGATGAGCCGGAGGTGGCCCAGGTCATAGGACTCGAGCGTCTCGCCCTCGAGATCCAGGGCCTGCCCGCCGGCCATCCCCCGCCAGCCAGCGCCTTCGGCCAGCAGGGCCAGGGCCTCGGCCCGCCGGCCGGGCTCCAGGTCCGCCGCGGCCAGCACGCCGAAGGCCTCGGTGAGCAGGGCATCGCCCGCCAAGATGGCGTGGCCCTCGCCGAAGACCTTGTGATTGGTGGGCCGGCCCCGGCGGAGGTCGTCGTCGTCCATGGCGGGCAGGTCGTCGTGGATGAGGGAGTAGGTGTGGACGTATTCCAGGGCCAGGGCCCCGGGGAGCGCCTGTTCCGCGGTGCCGCCCACGGCCTCGGCGGCCAGGAGGCAGAGGACGGGCCGTACGCGCTTGCCGCCGGCCTCCAGGCTGTAGCGCATGGCCTCGCCCAGGCGGACGGCCTCGCCCGCCCGGAAGGGGGCCGTGAGGGCGGTGTCCAGCAGCGGAAGCAGGCGGTCCAGGTCGGCCTGGACCTGCGTGGCGGCGCCGCTCATCGGCCATCCTTCGCATCGTCCAGGGGGTCCGCCCGGTATTCGCCGCCCAGGCCGGCCTTCAGGACCTCGACCCGGCGCTGGGCCTCGGCCAGCTGCTTCTGGAGGGCCTGGCTCAGCTGGACGCCCTCTTCGAACCTGGCGAGGGCCTCCTCCAGGCTGAGGTTGCCAGACTCCAGCTGCTGCACCAGGGCCTCCAGCCGGTCCAGGCCATCGTCGAAGGAGGGTTGGGCGCTCATGGGGGTTCCGAAGGAAGGGGCCCGCGAGGGCCCCCTCCAGTCTAACCGGAGCTCAGTGCTTGCTCTTCACGGCGTCCTTCATCTCCTTGCCGCCATCCTTCATGGTGTAGCCGGCCGGCAGGGCCCAGGCGCTTTCGGGGATGGCGGTGGTGGACACCTCGGTGGCCACGGTGGTCACGTCCATGCCCATGAGGCCGGTGATGTGCGTGCGGAGGGGCACGCCCTTGAGCTTGGCGGTCTCCTGGTAGACCCGCTTGAAGAGGGTGCCCATGGGACCGGGGGCCCGGTTGAGCATGGTCATGGAGTGGGCGTAGTCCTTGATCGGGAACTGGAGGGAGGGGTCGATGCTCAGCTCCTCCACCATCTTGCCCAGGGTGATGCGGACCTTCTTGCAGGGGCGGCCCAGGACCGTGTCCGCGCCCAGCTGCTCGACCTTCACCTCGGACACATCGCCGAACATCATCTTCGTGACCATCTCGGGCATGCCGGCCATCTGGTCCTCCAGGGCCTGCATGGTTTCCTGCATGTCCTTGAAGGTGAACTTGGTGATGACCTTCTTCGCGTGGTCGATGCTGTAGATGACCTCATGACCGTAGTCCACCAGGCTGTCGACCTTCGCCCCCGCGTGGTTGACCCGCATCCGCGTGGCGCTGAGGTACTGCACCTGGGAGCCGTCCTTGGCCATGGCGCCCTTGCCCGTGACCTGAGAGGTGATGGTGAGGTCGCCGGCGAAAAGGCTGGTCGCGGAAAGAACCATCCCGAGGGCAAGTGCCAGAAGGGTGTGCATGGGAATTCTCCGTGGAAGGGATGTCGAGAGCATACGCCAGGACCAGGGCCGGGGCCAGGTGGGGTACCTTCTTGGCTGGGGGTGGCGATGGCCCGGGTCCTCGTGGTGGATGACAGCAAGGAGACCTGCGAGTTCCTGGAGGAGCTGCTGGGGACGATGGGGCTCGAAGTGGCCAAGGCCACACACCCCGATCGGGCCATCGAGCTGCTGCGGAAGGGCGGCTTCGACCTGCTGCTGTCCGACATCAACCTGGAGGCCAAGAAGGACGGCCTGGACCTGCTGCGGGAGGCCAAGCCCCTGGGCGTGGACACCATCCTGCTGTCGGGCTTCGGCACCCTGGAGACCGCCATCGAGGCCGTGCGGGAGGGGGCCTTCGACTTCCTCAGCAAGCCCTGGAACAACGAGGAGCTGAAGGCCCTGGTGACGCGGGCCCTCGCCCGCCGGCAGTCCGCCGGCCAGGGGGCAACCCAGGACGCCTCGCCCAAGGCCCGGCGCAGCCTCATGATCGGCTCCAGCGCAAAGATGATGGCGGTCTACAAGACCATCGCCAGCCTCCAGAACAGCCGGGCCACGGTGCTCATCACCGGGGAGAGCGGCACGGGCAAGGAGCTGGTGGCCCGCAGCATCCACCTCTCCAGCGACCGCCGGGACCGCGCCTTCGTGGCCGTGAACTGCGGCGCCCTGACGGAGACCCTGCTGGAATCGGAGCTCTTCGGCCACGTGAAGGGCTCCTTCACGGGCGCCGTGAACGAGAAGCCGGGCCTCTTCGAGGAGGCCTCCGGCGGCACCATCTTCCTGGACGAGATCGGGGAGACCAGTCCCAGCTTCCAGGTGCGCCTGCTGCGGGTGCTCCAGGAGCAGGAGATCCGCCGCGTGGGGGGCAACAAGACCATCAAGGTGGATTCCCGCGTCATCGCCGCGACCAACCGCGACCTCCAGCAGATGGTGAAGGCCGGGACCTTCCGCGAGGACCTCTACTACCGCCTCAGTGTGGTGGAGCTGGCGGTTCCGCCCCTCCGGGAGCGGGGGGACGACGTGGGGGCGCTGCTGGACCACTTCCTGGCCGAGTTCGGCCAGAAGGATCAGCAGACCTACCACCTGCACCCGGAGGCGCGCCGGGTGCTCGAGGCCTATTCCTGGCCGGGCAACGTGCGCGAGCTGAGCAATGCCGTGGAGAACCTGACCCAGCTGAGCCGGGGCCGGGAGATCACCGTGGACGACCTGCCGGCCAAGATCCAGGCCGACGTGCTCAAGCGGGCCCTGCTGAGGCCGGAGTCTCCCGAGGGGACCCCCTCCCTGATCGAGGACTGGCCTTCCCTGGACGAGCTGGAGCGCCGCTACATCCAGATCCTCGTGGGGCGGCACAAGGAGAAGCAGCGGATCGCCGAGATCCTCGGGGTGGACCGGACCACCCTCTATCGGAAGCTCAAGCGCTACGGATTCCACGAAGGCGAGTAGCAGGCTGCCACGAGTGGCAGAATGCAACGGATCCCGGGAGTGCGGATATCATTTAAGCATTGATTTGATTCAATATGAATATTGGCCCGAATGCTGCTTCCTGGAGACCACTTCCGGCCGTGCCGGATCAACCCAGGGAGAACCCCCATGAAGAAGCTTGCTGCGCTGCTCGTCGCCGCCGCTCTGATCAGCCCCGTGTTCGCGGAAGAGGCGAAGAAGCCCGAAGCGAAGAAGGTCGAGACCAAGAAGGTCGAGAAGAAGGCTGAGAAGAAGGCCGAGCCCAAGAAGGAAGAGGCCAAGAAGGCCCTGACCGTCGCCGAGGAGAAGAAGGCCGAGGCCGCTCCCAAGGCCGAGAAGAAGGCCAAGAAGCACCACAAGAAGGCTGCCAAGAAGGCCGACGCTGCTCCTGCCGCCGAGAAGAAGGCCCTGACCACCGAAGAGAAGAAGGCCGAGCCCAAGAAGGCCGAGAAGAAGGCCGAGCCCAAGAAGGAAGAGAAGAAGGCCGAGGCCAAGAAGGCCATGACCGCCGAAGAGAAGAAGGCTGAAGCCGCCCCCAAGGCCGAGAAGAAGGCCAAGAAGCACCACAAGAAGGCCGAGAAGAAGGCCGAGGCCGCTCCTGCCGCCGAGAAGAAGGCCATGACCGCCGAGGAGAAGAAGGCTGAGGCCGCTCCCAAGGCTGAGAAGAAGGCTGCCAAGAAGGCCGAGCCCAAGAAGGAAGAGAAGAAGGCCGAGGCCAAGAAGGCCATGACCGCCGAAGAGAAGAAGGCTGAAGCCGCCCCCAAGGCCGAGAAGAAGGCCAAGAAGGCGAAGAAGGCTGCCAAGAAGGCCGAGGCCGCTCCTGCCGCCGAGAAGAAGGCCATGACCGCCGAGGAGAAGAAGGCTGAGGCCGCTCCCAAGGCTGAGAAGAAGGCCGCCAAGAAGGCCGAGCCCAAGAAGGAAGAGAAGAAGGCCGAGGCCAAGAAGGCCCTGACCGCCGAAGACGAGAAGGCCGAGAAGGCTGCCAAGGCCGAGAAGAAGGCCATGAAGAAGGCCGCCGAGAAGAAGGAAGAGAAGGCTGAGAAGGCTGCCAAGGCCGAGAAGAAGGCCGTGAAGGCTGAGAAGAAGGCTGAGAAGAAGGCCGCCGAGAAGAAGGAAGAGGCCAAGAAGTAACAGGCTTCACTGGTTCACGAAAAAGCGGGCTTCGGCCCGCTTTTTCGCGTACCGCTTTCCGGTGCGGCGCCCCGGGGCCATGATGGAAGCCATGATCGATCCGCTCCTCGACCTCACCGCTGAAGTCCGCGCCCGCCTCCAGGTGCTTCCCGAAGGGGGGAGACCCCAGCTCCTGGGGTGCGTGGAGGGATTCTGCATGCTCCGGGACCAGGCCGGGCTCCACCACCGGCCGGCCGGCCAGGCCGCGCTCCCCGCCGGGCCCTGGGACTTGTCCCCGCTCATCGACCACACCCTGCTGAAGGCCGAGGCCACCGGGGCCCAGGTGGAGCGCCTCTGTGCCGAGGCCCTGAAGCACGGGTTCGCCTCGGTCTGCATCAATCCTCTGTGGGTGCCCCTGGCGTCCTCCCTGCTGAAGGGCAGCGCGGTCCGGACCTGCACGGTGGTGGGCTTCCCCCTGGGCGCCTCATCTCTGCGCGCCAAGGCGCACGAGGCAGAACTGGCCGTGCGGGACGGGGCCCAGGAAGTGGACATGGTGCTGGCGGTCGGGGCCGCCAAGGCCGACGACTGGGACACGGTCCGTCGGGACCTGGAGGGGCTGCGGGCCGCGGTCCCTGCGCCCACGGTGCTGAAGGTGATCCTGGAGACCTGCCTGCTCACCGACACAGAGAAGACCCGGGCCTCGACCCTGGCCCTGGAGGCGGGTCTCGATTTCGTGAAGACCTCCACGGGTTTCTCCACCGGGGGGGCTACGGAGGCCGACGTGGCGCTCATGCGCCGGACCGTGGGCACGGCCATGGGGGTGAAGGCCTCCGGCGGCATCCGCACCTATGAGGGGGCGCTGGCCATGGTCCTGGCCGGGGCGACGCGCCTGGGGCTTTCCGCCTCCGTGGCCGTGATTCAGGGGGGAGCCGGATCGGAGGCCTACTGAAAAGTGCTATCCTCACAGATAGCAGTCCCGCCGGAGGTTCTTGTGGCAAAGCTTGATCTCATCATGTTCGAGGAGGAGTACAAGCTCCTCCACGAGATCATCAGCCGCCTCCAGAAGGATGCCTCCGCCAAGGTGGTGTTCCTGGTGGACAAGAACGGCCAGCAGATCGCGGCCGCCGGGGACGTGAAGAGCATCGACGCCACCAGCCTGGCCTCCCTCACCGCCGGCAATGTGGCCGCCACGGACGGCCTGGCCAAGCTCATCGGCGAGAAGGAGTTCAGCCTCCTCTTCCACGAGGGCGAGAAGGACAACCTGCACATCTCCATCGTGGGCAAGCGGGGCATCCTGGTGGTGATCTTCGACCAGAATTCCAGCCTCGCGCTGGTGCGCCTGCGGGTGAAGAAGGCCAGCAAGGAACTCCAGGAGATCTTCGACCAGGTCGAGCAGCGCGCGCAGAAGGAATCCGATGGCGGCAGCCGCTTCGAGAGCCCCTTCTCGGAGATCACGGACGAAGACATCGACCGCCTCTTCGGCGACTAGGGCCGGGGACGTCATGACCTTCATCAACTACGCATCGCGCGAGATCAACTGCAAGATCGTCTACTACGGTCCCGGCCTCTGCGGGAAGACGACGAACATCCAGTGGATCTTCGAACAGGCCAACCCCGACAAGCGGGGCAAGCTGGTCAGCCTCGCCACCGAGACGGACCGCACCCTCTTCTTCGACTTCCTGCCCCTGGACATGGGCATGGTCAAGGGCTTCAAGGTCCGCTTCCACCTCTACACCGTGCCGGGCCAGGTCTTCTACGACGCCAGCCGGAAGCTCATCCTCCGCGGCTGCGACGGCATCATCTTCGTGGCTGACAGCCAGAAGGCGCGCATGGAGGCCAACATCGAGTCCATCGCGAACCTGGCCACCAACCTCAAGGAGAACGGCTTCGACGTGCGGTCGATCCCCTATGTCCTCCAGCTGAACAAGCGGGACATGCCCTCTGCCGTGCCTGCCGCCGAGATGGAGCGCCTGCTCCGGTTCCGGGGCGAACCCATGATCGAAGCCGTGGCCAACCAGGGCACCGGCGTCATCGAGACCCTCAAGGCCGCCGCCCGCCAGATCCTGATGGAACTGCAGAAGAACTAGCCCCGAGCGACCGGGATCACAGGTCCCGCCCCTCCCCGCTTGAATCTGCGCCCGCCTCAGGTAGAATGGACCCTTGCCCTTTCCGGAGTAGCTCAGGGGTCAGAGCGGGTGACTGTTAATCACTAGGTCGGGGGTTCAAATCCCTCCTCCGGAGCCAGCAAAATCAAGCACTTACGGCCACCCCCCAAGGTGGCCGTTTTTGTCGTTGTCACACTGTTGTCCCACTGTGGCGAAAACGATGGTTGCGAGTGTGAGGCCGATACTCGCATCTCCACGCAAGGCGGTGGCACTTTTTGGCACTTTGCCGGTCATCGACCCATGATGCGATCCCACATCCACGCGCCGAAGAAAGTCAGGATCATGGATGAAACCCACCAGGTGAGGATGCGGCGGCGGATTTCTTGGTCCATCGGAACCTCCAGGCCGTTGCCCAATGCCCGTGGGGATGCCCCTAGTAATTGAAGTGGATGGTGCCCACCGGACAGTCACAGGCGTTTGCCTCGCAAGCTCGCTTGGCATCCTCCAATTCCGATTCGAGCTCGGACACCTTCGATTCCAATTCATTCGCCCTGTTTGTGAGGTAGGCAACCTGTGAATTCAGATGATCCATTTCGGCCCGAGTCGGTGGCCTGTCACAGCCGACCAAGGCAATTAAGGTAAGCAGAGGCAAAACTTTTCTCATGCTGTCTCCAGGCGAGGCTTGCAGCCGAAGGGCGGTATCTGTGCCGCTAGCCTACTCTCATCGCCCCACTTGCAGGTCCGCCATGCGGAGGAGCTGGGAGGGCGACCAGAGGTTTGCCCAGTCATCGGGCATAGAACCACCGGCGCGGATGCGTCGGGCGACTTCTAAGAGGTTCTCCGTTGTTGCCGGGAGACCTGGCTTGACCCGTTCTAGGGCACTCAATCGGCGTTCAAGATTGCCACTCACGCAGCACCGAGGAGAGACATCCACCGATCCCTCGTTTCTAGATTCGGGGCTGAGTCGTTGATGATCTGTAGGCATTGGATTGCAAATACTGCATCCGAAATCCTCCCCATTTCTTGATCTACAGCAACGCCAAGAACTTCAAGCAGTGCTGATTCTGGCAATTCACCCATTACGATGCGCCAGGGATTCTTGGAGGCCTTGCGGCGGCGCTCCAAGGCTCGGATGCGTTTGTCTAAACGGCTCATTGGCCCCCCTTGAGTTCCCTCTGTGCGATCCGTTCTCTGCGGCCTGGATACATGGCCTCCAATTCGTCATCAGTGGCGGGGCGGCCCTCAATGACCTCACTGGAAAGGATGTTGATAAAGTCGCAATCCTCGCCGGGTGCCGGTTCTTCCCCTGCTAGGTAGGTCACGGTTCCATCCGGATGGTGGAATCGTATAACCCGATGGACCTGGCGAGGCTCGATTTGCTCCTCAAGGGCCTTCACCCTGCGATCAATGGCGCGGCTCATGCTGTCCTCCGAAGTTGGGATGAGGTTTCCAGGGCTTCCACTCGCTTCTCTAGATCGTGCTCCCCCAGAACCTGGGACAGGGACAGGGCGCAATAGATCAGCACGCGGGCCTTTCCTGGATCGACGCGATCCGCCTCTAGCTCCCGGTAAACATGGGCGAGGGCGCGGCGGATATCTTCCTGTGTTTTCAGGCTTCGAACGGCCATGGGTGGGTCTCCTTTGAATCGTGAGAATTGACGAAGGTTTCAGGCTTGTTCAGAGGGTGGGAAGGTTGCCCTTGCGTGTAACTTTTGGCGGGTATCCGTTGATCACTACTAGGTGCCGGATAGATGGATGCACCAGCGGCACCAGGTGGGCAGGGAAGGGCACCAGGCGGCCCGCGGCGAGGCTTGCCTCATGGGCAGCATCGGCTCGGGCCTCGGCTTCCAGCAGGGCCAGCAGGCCATCCCGATTTTCCTGAATCAATCCCAACACCTCGGGCGAAGGTTCGGCGTCACCTGATAACCGAAGGCCACCAGGGCGAAGGCCCAGGCGATAGCCCAAGCCTTCCACCTCTGCCAGAGCTTCCCGCGGCGTCACAGATCCACCGTGAAGGCTTCACCAGAGACAGCCTTGAAGGGCGCTCGATCTTCGGGCATCGCAGGTTTGCTACTGCTATTCCTGCTATTCCTGCTACCGATCGCCTCGTTTTGAGGGTTCAGGGTGCTAGGAATAGCAAAAGTAGCAGGAATAGCGGTAGCAGGCTCCACAGGTGCCAGGATCGAAGGGTTCAAGGTGATGAACCTTCGCTTGCCTTCGGTTATCCGTCTGGCCCGGCCTAGTTCCTCCAGTTCCATCATGGCGGCGTCAATCTTGGCCTTTTCTCTCAGGGTGCCCGGGCCGAATTGCTGCACCTCTTTCGTGGGCACTTCGCTCGATCCGTTCTTCCGGCACCGATTCACCAGCCAGGATTCAAGGTGGGCGGCATCCGCAAGGCCAGCAGGCAGGGCGAGTTCCCCGAAGAACCGCCTAGCTTCGTTCAGGTGCCATTCTGCGATCCGGGCCGCGGATCGGAAGCTATCCACTCCCACGGCACCGCCAGCAGCACCCTCGAAAGCATGGAACAGGGCGGCCATCCGGGCGGCGTTGTCTGCGATCTTCGAGGCAACATCTCGAATATCGTGAAACCTCTCGCCGTTGGGCAGATCCCGTTCGATCCGATCGTGGAAGGCCACCCATTCGGCCTTTGCTTCCACCGAGAAAGACAGCATGGCCGGCGCTAGGGCGCCATCCCCATCTATGGGCGCGGGCAGGTTCAACAGGGCTTCAATGCGCCGATTGAAGGCGCTCAAGTAGGGCCAGGTTGCCGGTGCTTCGGTGAAGGGCCTCGATCCTTGGGTAGATTCAGGCCAGGCCACCAGGAACCGCGCCATGAAACCGGATCCTCGGGCCAGGGTGCCGGATTGATCGAAGAAGGCCCGCAGGGTAGCTTCCTGCACCTGAAGGGCGATGGAGAGTCTGGCACCTCGCACCGTAAAGGATTCAGAGGTTCGGCGTTCGGTAGCTATCTCGGTTCCGTCCCATAGCTGATTCAGGGTTCCCAGGTTCCGCATGGCCGATTCGTTGCCCATGCCATGCGAACCGAATACGATCCCGGCTTCACTCGATACCACCCCACCCGAAGGCCACACTTTCGCTAGGCTCCACTTCAAAGATTCGGGAGTCGCATCGGCATAGATCAATCTAGGCACCCGCGGGCCTTCGGGCTTCTCATGCTCCAGATCCCGCAGTTTCCGTTCGAGGGCTTGGGTATCCTTGCCCGCCTTTGCACCGGCGCGAATCCCATCCTTGATGCCGTTACGCTGGGCTTCCCAGGCGTCCAGGGCGGCGCGGTAGTCCTTCACCGCGGGCTTTGCCAGTTCCGCCTGCTGGGCCTCGTAATCCCGAATGACTCGGGTGAAGAATCCATCGCAGGTGGATTTCCTCTCGCCTGAATCGGCAATAGTCAACAGGAACAGGCCCACAGGCCCCGCCAGCTTTTCCGCCCGCCTCATGTCCCAATGGGCTTGGGCCGCCAGGGACAGGGCCGCAAGGGCCGAAGATGCCACCAGAGGCACCGGAGCCTGGACGAATCCTTGAACCTCTTCCACGGCGGCGCGGATCACTTCTGGCAGGGCATCCACGGGATAGGGCAGGGCTTCCACCCGTGAGGTGAAGGGCTGGGCCTCGGGCCATCCCTGCGGATTCTCGCCAGCGTTAGCAGCTCGGGCGGCTTCATTTTTCCCAGCTTCCTTTGCGGGCGATGGGACAAGACCGGCACCCTCCAGGCATACCCTCACCGCCTCAAGGCCCCGCGATTGGTGAAGATCGTTATAGTCCGTTGCCCTTTCGGGCCGATCCTCACCGAATACAGGAAGGGCGATCTTGGCACCGATGGCGCGGGCGGCTTCCGTGGCCTTAGCTCGCCCAGGGTTTCCATCGGTGCGGTAATCGTCATCCGCGGCAATCACCAGATCCAGGCCCGGGTACTTTGCCCGCAGGGATTCGGCCACAGGTTGCAGGTTTCCGGCGTCGAAGGCTACGGCCACCGCTTGCCCGGTAGCCTCATGAATACTCGCCGCGGTAGCGAATCCTTCCGCCACATACAGCACACCGGCAGGCTTCCCGATGCTGAAGTAGCAGGCCCGCTTCCGGCCACCAGGAAGGAACAACTTCCCGCCATCCTGCCCGATGAATTGAAGGGAGTGCAGCTTGCCTTCCGCATCCCGTACAGGAAGTACCAGATCACCTTTCCGATAACCGTTGGATACGATCCGGGCGCCGTGGGCCTTGATGCCCTTCCGGGTGAGGTAGGGATGCCCGGTGCAGGGCAGGGCCGAATCCCAAACCCGTTTGGCCCGTTCCCTGGCCTCTGCCTTTCGCCGCTTATCCTCTGCCTCGCGGGCCTTCCGCATGGCCTCGGTATGGGATCGGTGGGCGGCTTCTTCTTCGGGCGTCAGGGTGCGGCCAATATCGGCCCGCCAGTTCTCCCACCCTTCACCATCCCGCCAGTTCTCAAATCCGCCAGCAGGGATACCGTCCAGGTGCAGTAGGTATGCACCGTCATTCTCACCACCGCGGCCTTCCGCATGGCATCGGTGGATCTCACCATCGGCCTGGATCTCAACTGGTGGGACAAGGCCCCGCGCATGTAATGCCTCTTTGAATTGATCTACAGCATCAAGCATGGAACAACCCCAATCTGCGAATTAGGGATTCCGCCATCCGGGCAGGGAACAGGCCCCGCACCGTCAGGTACACTAGGCACCGTTTGAGACAGGCCCGCGCCATGTCTCGATTTCCACCCGCTTCAGTGCCCATCGGATCACCCGGCCTTCCGGGCGTCATGTTCGGAAGTCGAGGTGGCTGTATTGGCCTCGATCCACTCCGCAAGGGCTGAAGGCGTGTAGCGAATTCGATTCCCCAGGCGCATAAACCGCGGGCCTTTGCCTTCGCACCGATAGGCCGCAAGCGTCCACTCGGAACAATTCAGGAAGGCCGCCGCGGCCTTGGGGTCTAGCAGGGCACCACTTGCAAGCGGGGCGGGTTTGGTTTTCTCTGTGTTGCTCATTCTGGCTCCGTTGGGCCCGGCATGGGCCTTAGGTAGTCAGAATGGTTTCTGGCGAATCAAAAACAATGGTTAAATCGTTGTATATCATCATTAGGATGTTATTAACTATCGAATTGATTCCCAGTTATCCGCACCCTCCACTAGCGAAATTGCCCCCCACTTGCCCGCTTGCCAGTAACCACCTCGAAGATTTTTCCAGCGAGACCACGAACTGAAAGTGCGTATTGGAATTTCTGTTCTTTCCCACGCTTCCCAAGTTCCGCCAGGAGCCATTCGCAGTGTTCTTTCAGTAGCAGACTCGCTTGATCGATGGGCTTCTTTGCGAATTTCCCGCTTCCACGATAGCTTTCCCGCAAGGGCTTCCACTTCTCTTCCAAGTTCTGCATTCGGATCAACCAAAGAATTTCAGGGCTTGAGAAAAAGGCCTCCATCTGGCGTTGTTTGAACCGCAATGGTTCGCCGATTTCCGACTCGACGCCAGAACCAGGTCTGGTCCATAAAAGGCGAGCCAATTGGTTTAGAGGCGGTGCATCTGGGTCGGGTAGCCATTCGCCATGCACGGTAAGTCGGGCCACCGGTCCCAAGTGGAGTAGTTCGTTCATGAGATGCCGTGCTTTGATTGATACCCTCTGTATAGATTCTTGAATTTGGAGACCGTTGCTCTCCGGCTTATCCCATAGTTCAGCGGCGTAGTCGGTCCCAATTTTCGCCAACTCAACCATCACAAATTCTTCATCCAACCCTGTGAATTGACTACGAAGCTGACGAGCGATGAGTCGATAAGAAAGCGGATCCTTGGCCTTAATAATTTTCGGCGTCAGCCTGACGCTTTTGCTTGAGGAGGCACTGCCTTCATCCCCTTTTTTCACGCTGCACCCCGCCGATGCCCCCGCAAAGGCGGCGCGGCACCCGGTGCGGGTTCCGAGGTTCGGGAGCTACCCTAGCCGCGCCGATTCGAGTTTAGGCTGTCTTGAGGTTCGGATCCGTCAAGGCATCGTATCCCGCTTCCGAGTGCTCAATTCCGCGAATGGCCAGCACATCGAGCAGGTGTTGAAGATCCTCCATCGGTTGCCCGTCCCAGGTAAACGGCCCTTTTCCCTCTGCCTGACTCAGCAGGAAGGCCACACTTCGCAGAGCCTGGAAGGTTCGGCTTGATTCGTAAAGGGCCACTTCCGCGGCCTTGATTCGTTCTTGCTCGCTCATGGTTCCTCCGATCTGTTCAACAGATCCTCAAGGGCCACAGGTGCGGGATCACCCGCGGCGGGTTCAAAGGCGGCTCGGATGATTCGGCCCAGCAGGCGGCCAGGTGGCACCGCCAGGCGCTCGCAGGCGGCTCGAAGTAGCGCGGCCTCATCTTCCCGAAGGCGGAAAGACACCTGCACCGTTTGGATTTCCGCTTTTGGCCTTCCTGCCATGATTCACCTCATGCCCAACAGGTTAGCGTCCCCTCGCGCCCGCGCAAGAGTATTTTTACTTTTGATAATATCAATTATGTAACATTAAAAATAAACTAAGGCCAATGATTTCAAGGCCGTGAAAAAAGCTTTGAAGCGTTCTACGGTAGTGTTCCACGGCCCCGCGGGATCATGCACCCTTTGCTGTTCGTTTGGCTTGGGCCTCTTCCTTGGCCGCCTTCGCTTCCGCTTCCAAATCCACGGATCCCGCCAGCAGAGCGGCCATGCGGGCGCCGATGGTCTCGACCACATCCCGAAGAGGATCGGCACCGATCCGGGCGTATCCCGCAGTGACAGATCCAGCACTGTGGCCCAGCAGGGCGGCCACGATCAATTCCGGATAGCCCATGCGGGCGGCCAGACTGGCGAAGGATCGCCGCAGATCGTGAATCGTCACATCCGACACATCCACGCGGGATTTCTTAGGCACCTTGGCCTTCTCCTGAAGGGTGCCCACCGCATCCCGCACCCGTTCCCAAATCTTCTGAAGGCCCACCAGGGATTCGCCAGCGTCATGGCCCGGGATCACATATGGATTGCCCAGCACCTTTGGTAAGGCCTCCAGGAGGTTGCAGGCGGCGGTAGAGAGCTGCACGATTCGGACGCCTGCCTTCTTGGCCGTTTTGTGGTACTCAAGGCGGATCCGCGCTGCGTCCAGATCCACCGCGGTCCAGGGCAAGGCGGGGACCTTCTCAATGATGGCGCGAGTTTCCTTGTCCCTCTTTCGGTCTCCGATGAGTTCCGACTTCCGCATCCCGGTCAGGAGATAGAGGCGGAAGGCCGCGAGTGCGTGGCAATCCTCGGAAGGTAGTGCATCCACAGGTCGTTCCTCGCCCGCGGGTGTGGGTTCCAGATGGCGCATGGTTTCACCCAGGGCCAGCAGTTCCCGATCCGACATGTGCCGGTCCTTCTTAACCTCGGGTGCTCGGGCTTGTCCCTTCGCAGGGTTGGTGCCAGCAGGGCAGAAACCCCAAAGGGCACCCATTGAAAACATCTTGGAAAGGACGGCCCGCACCCGGTTCGCCTCGATACCCTTCGGTGTTTCTAATCGGATCTGAGACAGCAGGGCGGCCACATCCGACGAATCAACATCCTTGATTCGTTTTGATCCCAGGGCCGGAAGGATTCGTTTGCCTAAGAGTCGCTCGTACTGAATTCGAGAGTTTTCCTTGAGCGCGGGCAGGTGTTCCTTCCTGAATTGATCTGCCAGATCCTTGATCGTCTTGGCCTTCCGTTCTTCCTTCTTCTTTGCCGCGGGATCGTTGCCATCGCCTATGTCACCCAGCAGGGAGAGCGCCTTCTTCCGAGCCTGGGCCACCGTCAATTCCGGCCATCGGCCCAGGGTGTGGGCCTTCTGGTGCCCATGCACCCGGAACCGCAGCACCCAGGACAGCACGCCCGCAGGCGTTACTTGGATATTCAGGCCGCGCACCTCTGCATCTGGCACCCGATACATAGCCGCCTTCGGCTTCAATCCCTCAATGGTCGCCTTCTTGAGATTCACACCCGCCAGCTTGCCCATACCCGCACCCCGCCCCTTGTCTCATGGCGAGCCATTGTCACACCATTGTCCCATCCTGGCCACAAAATCAGCTCATGAAAATCCAATACAACCCAATCTTGGTTCGTCTTTAATATAGTAATGGCGGGCATTCATACAAAGTTGACCGACTTGGACACAAAGAGACACAAATGCGAAAAAAACAACTGTTAATCACTAGGTCGGGGGTTCAAATCCCTCCTCCGGAGCCAAAACCAAAGGGGTCCCATCGGGACCCCTTTGGTTTTGGTTGAGGAATGGGTGGATTTGAACCCCCGAGTGGCAGCCGGCCCGCGAGCGCGCCGCTCCGGCAGCGCGCGGCGCTGTTGGAGCGGAGGAAGCGCGAGGGGTTCGCCGGCAACGGGTTCAAATCCCCACGCCCAGCAAGCCGCCTGTGCCTCACGGAGGGCCCCCCGGGCTGTGATTCTGCGAGTGCGTGGCGCGAGCGGAGGGTAGGTCAAGGAGGCGGTTGGCGGTGGCCGGAGGCGAAAAGGATGATCCTGTTCCCATTCAGAACTACCGATATCGGCCAGCCTGCGGAGCCCCATCTGGACGGGCAGGGCCGGTGGACAGCTTCACTTTGTCCAGTCGTGGGGGCAGAAGGGGGGGATACTGGCCAGGATGTGAGCCAAAAAGGCGGTGCCAGATGAACCAGAACAAGGTCGGCGGAGGAAAAAAGCCTGATCTTCGCTCCCGCGCCGAAGCCACGGTCCTCAAGAGGCGCGCAGTGGTCCCCAAAAGCCTGCCTCTCATGCCCGAGGCGGAAGCCCAGAAATTGATCCACGAGCTGCAGGTGCATCAGGTCGAGCTGGAGATGCAGAACGAGGAATTGTCGCGGGCGCGAGCCGAGCTGGAGGCGGCACGGAGGCACTACTTCGACCTCTACCACCTCGCCCCGGTGGGGTATTGCATCCTGTCCCGGGAGGGGTTGGTCCTCGAAGCCAACTACACCGCCGTGAACATGCTGGATCTGGCTTTGTCCACCCTGATCAAAAAACCCATCACGCGGTTCATTTTCGAGGAAGACCAGGACATTTACTATCTGCACCTCAAACAGCTCTATCAGATGAATCGATCAGCCACCTGCGAACTCCGCATGGTGAAAAAGGATGGGACTCCGTTCTGGGTGCAGTTGACGTCCGCACCTCCTGATGCCGTACCAGGGGTGGGTAGTGAGCCTGCGTGCCGAGTGGTGGTCAGCGACATCACGGAGCGGAGAAGGATTCAGGAGGAAAACGCCAAGCTCCAGGCCCAGCTTCACCCCACCAAAAAGGCCCCGAGGAAGGCCACAGGCAAGTTGTGAAGGCGTTTCAGGCAGGGAAGGGGATGCGACCGAAATCCATTTCTGGAGAGAAGAAGGCCCAACCTGCCAGGGTTGCGGGCCTGGTGCCGATCCAGAATGACCCGCAATCCTTTCCCATCGTGGGGATCGGGGCTTCAGCGGGCGGCCTGGAGGCCCTGGACGAATTCCTGAAGCACCTGCCGGCCGACAATCCGCTGGCCCTGGTGGTGATCCAGCATCTCGCCCCGACCCAGCCGGGGATGATGGTGGAGCTGCTCCAGCGGTCCACCCAGAGGAAAGTCCTGCAGGCCCTGGACCGCCAGGCTGTGAAACCCGGCCACATCTATGTCATACCGCCCGGCATGGATCTCTCCATCCTGAGAGGCAAGCTCTTCCTTTTCCCGCCTTCGGAGCCCCATGGACGGCGGCTTCCCATTGATTTCTTCTTCCAGTCCCTGGCCCAGGACCGGACCGTGGGCGCGGTGGGAATCATCTTTTCCGGCATGGGCTCCGATGGGCTGCGCGGGGCGAAGGCCATCAAGGAGAACGGCGGAATCGTCCTCGCCCAGGAACCGGCGTCCGCCCGCTACGACGGCATGCCGGGCAGTGTGGTCAAGGAGGGTCTCGCGGACCTGGTGTCGGCACCGGCCCAGCTTGCGGTGGACCTGATCCGGCTCCTGGAGGGGAAGCTGAGACACCCACACCAGGAACCATTCATTTCCGAACAGGAGCGGAGTTCGTTTGAAAGGATCTGCATCCTGCTGCGGGGCCGCACGGGCCACGATTTCTCACTATACAAGAAGAGCACGATCTACCGGCGGATCGAGCGGCGGATGGGAATCCATGCCATCGATTCCATCTCCGCCTATGTGCGGTTCCTTGAGGGGAACCCGCCGGAGTCGGACATCCTGTTCAAGGAACTGCTCATCGGCGTGACCAGCTTTTTCCGGGATCCGGAGTCCTGGAAACAGCTGGCCGAAGAAGTGCTCCCGGCGCTGATCGCCTCCCGCCCCGAGGGTGGGGTGCTGCGGGCCTGGGTGGCAGGCTGCTCCACGGGGGAGGAAGCCTGTTCCCTGGCCATCACCTTCATGGAGGCCCTGGAGAAGCTGCGTCCGCGGGCGCCCGTCACGCTCCAGGTCTTTGCCACCGACCTGGACCGGGATGCCGTCGAGAAGGGCCGGCAGGGATTCTACGCGCCTGCCGCCATGGCCGGGCTCTCGGACGAGCGGCGGGCGGCGTGGTTCACTCCGGACGAGAACGGATTCCGCCTCCGGAAGGAGATCCGGGAGATGCTGGTGTTCGCCACCCAGGACGTCATCCAGGATCCGCCCTTCATCCGCCTGGATCTGCTTCTCTGCCGGAACCTGTTGATCTACCTCTCCTCCGATCTTCAGAAGCGCGTCCTCCCCCTTTTCCACTACAGCCTGAACCCCGACGGCTGCCTGTTCCTGGGGAGTGCCGAGAGCATCGGCCCCTTCACGGACTTGTTCGTCCCCCTTCCGGGCAAGGCCAGGCTCTTCCACCGGAAGGCGAATTCCCAGACACCCGGGTTTGCCCCGTTCCCCATCACCCCTCCCCTCCCCAGGGAGAGCATTCGCGAGGCCACTGTGCCAAAGACCTCGGTCAATCTCCAGTCCCTTGCAGACCAGGTTCTGCTGCAGCGGTTCGCCCCTCCGGCGGTGCTGTCGTCCGAGGCTGGCGACATCCTCTACATCAGCGGCAAGACCGGCAAGTACCTGGAACCAGCCATGGGGAAAGCGAACTGGAACCTCTTCGCCATGGCCAGGGAGGGACTGCGCGCTGACCTCGGAATGGCGTTCCGCAAGGCCCTGAGCCAGACCGAGCCGGTGGTTGTCCGGGGGCTTCGAGTGGGCGGCAATGGCGGCACCCAGATCGTGGATCTGACGGTCCAGGCCCTGCAGGCCCCTGAAGCGCTGAAGGGCACCGTGATGACGGTCTTCTCGGACCAGCCCGCCGCTCCGCCAGTCAAGTCTTCGAAGGCCGGAAAGAACCTTCCCTCAGATCTGGCCCGGCTGGCGGAGCTGGAGGCGGAGCTGAAGTCAGCCCTGGAGGAACTCCAGAGCAACCGGGAGGAGATGCAGACCTCCCAGGAGGAACTGAAGGCCACCAACGAGGAGCTGCAGTCCACCAACGAGGAGCTGCAGTCCACCAACGAGGAGCTGACCACCTCCAAAGAGGAGCTCCAGTCGCTGAACGAGGAGCTTCAGACGGTGAACGCCGAGCAGCAGTCCAAGGTCGAGGAGCTGTCGGCGACCAACAACGACATGAAGAACCTCCTGGATGCCACGGATATCGCCACGCTCTTCCTGGACGAGCATCTGCATGTCCGCCGCTTCACCAAGGGCGCGACCCGGATCTTCAAGCTCATTCAAAGCGATGTGGGACGGCCGATCACAGACATCGTCAGCAATCTCGACTATCCGGATCTGGAGCGGGACGCCACCGAGGTCCTTCGAACCCTGGTGTTCAGCGAGAGGGAAGTGTCCGCCCAGCAAGGCACAGCCTGGTTCTCGACCCGGATCCTGCCCTATCGGACCATCCAGAATGCCATTGGCGGGGTGGTCGTCACGTTCACGGAGATCACCCGCGCCAAGGCCCTTGAAGCCGAGCTCAGGACGGAAGTCTCGGGCAAGCCCCGGGGAAGGGCACCGCGGCCTAAGACCTGAGTGGGACCATCGGTGGGGAAAGGTCACATCCTGGTCGGCACAAGGTTTCAGCCTTGGCCGCTCGACTCCTTCACTTCGCGGGCGATCCGAAGGATGGTCCCGGCGATATCCTCGGGGGACTGGACGAAATCCACGAAGCCGGTGGCGATGGCGCTCTCGGGCATGTCGGGCTGCAAGGCCGTGTCGAGCCTCTGCGCGATCGTGATGCCTCCGACCTCCTTGATGCCGCGAAGCGCCGCAGCGCCATCCCCGTCGTAGCCGGAGACGATGACTGCGATCAGCTTGCCCTCCCAGTGTTCGGCCAGGGAACGCAGGAAGACCGTGATGACATCGGGCCAGCCCCTGGGCTTCGATATCGGCTTCAAGTGGAAGTTGCCACCAAGCACGTGCAGGTCCCGCTGTTCGGGAATGATGAACACCCGGTTGGGCCGGATGAGCAGATGATCCGTGATCAGCTGGACGGGCATCGCTGTGCAGCCCGGCAGGATCTCGTGGAGCTGGGTGGCGAAGGTCCTTACATGATTGACGATGACGATGGCGACACCCATGTCGCCCGGCAGATGGCGCAACAGCCTGGTATAGGCGTCGAGACCGCCTGCGGAACCGCCGACGCAGACGATGGGGAAATCCCTGGCGGTACCGGCGACGTCCATGGCTCCCCACCCGCAACCTGGCGATTCAAGGATAGTGGGGTAGTCCGGGCGCGGGAACGTCGGAATTCGGCATGCAGCGGGACGGCCCCTCCGGCCGGAATGGCTGCATGCTTGGGGGGGGGCGCCCGGAAGGCCGCTCCACCCCAGCCCAGGAGGCAGCCATGGACATCCCCGAGAAAATGACCCAGGTCCTGGCCAAGGATGGTGTGGTCGCGATCGCCACCCTCGGCCAGGACGGGCCGCATATGGTCAACACGTGGAACAGCTATATCCGCGTGATGGAGGATGGGCGGCTCCTGATCCCTGCGGGCGGCATGCAGCGCACGGAGGCCAATCTGGCCTTCAATGACCACGTGCTCGTCACCCTGGGGAGTTCCAAGGTGGCCGGCCTGCAAGGCACCGGAACCGGCTTCCTGATCAAAGGCAGGGCGGCCTTCATCACGTCGGGACCTGACTTCGAGATGCTCAAGGCCAGGTTCGCCTGGGCCCGGGCGACCTTGGCGATCACCCCGGAGTCCATCACCCAGACGCTCTGAGGGCCCTTCCTGGGCGAAGGTCCCGGCCGATCACGAATTCGCCAACTCCTCGAGGCGCGCCTTGGCCTGCCGTTTCCCCAGGCTTCTCACGGCGGCAATGGCCGCCAGCTGGGCCTGGCGGGGCTTCGATTTCTCCGCTTCCCAGTTGTAGACGGTCTGGGCGGAGACGTTCAGGAGGGCGCCCATCTCGGCGGCGGACAGCCCCAGCTTGTGCCGTTTGCTCGCCAGCCCCTTGGCGCTGAATCTCGTGCGGGTGGCTCCTTCCCCGTCTGCCTGGGGTGCCACCCGTCCCGGTGCTTTCTTCTCCAGACGGGCCACCTGCTTCTCCAGGGAAGCCACCTTCCGCTTCAACGTCGAGAGGTCGGACCGGTACTGGGCAGCGGCCTTCTTGAGGCCTTCCGTTTCAGCCCGCAATTCCTTGCGGGCCAACCGCACGATTTCCACCTTCAGAATGGAAGCAATATTCGGCATCTGGATTCTCCCCCGGGGAGCGTTCGCTTCCGGTTCCCCATGGCCATGTTAGGTCATGTGGATAGGTGCTTTTAAGCCCGACCATGGGAAAACACGCGAAATCCGAAAAAGGTCGTCACATCTTTACGGATGCCAGCACCCCACAGGCTGACGACCTGGCCAGCCCTGGAATCCGGACCACCGGAAGGGGATGGGCATGGACGACTGTTTCCGGGGCCGCGCGGCGGCCCCTGCCGCGGGTGTGCCCGCAGGAGGATTTCATGATCACGAAACTCATTGGTGCCGCCACCCTCTTCGCGGCCGGCTCCCTGGTGGCGGGGGGTTCCACCGCCGTCGCGGCCACGCCCGTGGGCAGCTTCGGCTCGGAGGCGGCCCTGTCCCAGGCCGGGGACTGCGGCTCCAAGGACGCCAAGCCCGACGCGAAGGACAAGGCGAAGACCAAGGACGCGAAGGACGCCAAGGGCAAGGCGAAGGAAGGCGGCTGCGGCGGCGGCGGTGGCTGCGGCAGCGCGGACATGAAGAAGGACAAGAAGGACAAGAAAGAGGGCAGCTGCGGCAAGGACAAGAAGGAAGAGAAGAAGTAGGCAGGAGGCCCCCATGGCACTGGGCCGTTTCATGGGCGTGGGCCTGGGCCTCCGCCGCCCCCATCTGGAGGCGGTGGTGGCCCGGCCGGCCCACGGCGTGCCCTTCTGGGAGACCTGCCCCGAGAACGTGGTCGGGGATGGCGGGCGCCCCCACCGGGACGCCTGCGCCATCCTCGACCGCGACCCCGTCCTCACCCACGGCCTGGCCATCTCCGTGGGCGGCTTCGATCCCTGGGACGGGGACTACCTGCGGGATCTGGGGCGCTTCCTCGTCCGCACGGGGACGCCCTGGCACTCCGAGCACCTCTGCTTCACCAGCGTGGACGGCAGCTGCCTCCACGAGCTGCTGCCCATCCCCTTCACGCGGGAGGCCGTCCGCCACACGGTGGCGCGGGCCCGGGACCTCCAGGCCCGCCTGCCCGTGCCACTCCTCCTGGAGAACATCACCTACTACGCCGAGCTGGGCCGGGCCGAGATGGACGAGGCCGCCTTCATCACCGAGGTGCTGGAGGGGGCCGACGTGGGCTGGCTGCTCGACGTGAACAACGTCTACGTGAATGCCCTCAACTTCGGCTTCGACCCCAAGGCCTGGCTGGCGCGCATGCCCCTGGACCGCGTGGCCCAGTTGCACATCGCGGGTCACAAGCGCTTCGGGGCGCTCACCGTGGATACCCACGGCGCTGACGTCATCGACCCCGTCATCGAGCTGATGCAGTGGACCCTGGCCCGCCTGGGGCGTCCCGTGCCCGTGCTGCTCGAACGCGACAACCACATCCCGGACCTGGAGGACCTGCTGGCGGAGCGGTCCCGCCTCCAGGCCGCCTACGATGAGGTCCTGGCGGTGCCGGTGGGAGGCGGCCATGGCTGAGGCCTTGGCCCTCCAGCGGGCCCTGGCGGCCCTGATACTCGATCCGGAAGGGGCCACCTTCGAGGAGGATCCCGCCAGATTCGCCCGGAGCCACGGGCTGCCCGAGGCGGACGCCCAGAGCTTCCGGCAGTTCAGCGGAGGCCTGGCCGCCTACCGCGAGCTGGCCCGCCTGAGCCTGCTGGACCCCATCGAGGCCATGTTCCCCATCACCAGGGCCCTGCTTGAGCGGGAGGACGCCTGGGAGCCCTGCATCGAGGCCTTCCTCCAGGCGCGCTGCGTGGCCAGCCGGCACTACCGGGACATCGCCCCGGCCTTCCTGGGCTGGCTGGCGGAGACGGGCTGGGGCCAGGCCACCTGGCCCTACCTCCTGGAACTGGCTCACGCCGAGATCCTGGAAGTGCTGGTGGCGCGGTTTCCGGAGACTGATCCTCCTCCGGGGCTCCATCCCGATCCTGGGCCACAGGATCGCCTCGTGCTCCATCCGGCCACCCAGGTGGTGTCGTACCGCCACGCGGTCCACCAGGTGAGCGAAGCCCAGCCCGTGCCCGAGGCATGCCCCACCCACCTGCTGGCCCACCGGGATGCTGAGGGGCAGGCGCAGCTCATGGACCTGACCCCGGCCGCCGCGGCCTTGCTGACCCGGGCCCAGACGGAGAGCCTGGCCGAAGCCATGGCGGCCCTGGGGCTGACGGGCCTGCCTGCCACCTTGAGCCTGCTGAGGGAGTTGCGGGACCGGGGCGCCCTCGCCGGGTTCTTGGCCGCCTCCTGATCCGGTGCATCAGGGGCGCTCCTTCCCGTAGACTCGGAGGCTGGAGGTGTCATGACCCGCAGATGCTCCACCTTGGCTGCGCTGCTGCTCGCGCTGCCGCTGGCCACCCAGACCCTGGCCGCCCAGACCGCTGCCCCCGCCAAGAAACGGGCTCAACGCCCCAAAAAGAAAGCGCCTGCCATGATCACGACCCTGACCGGCCTCCAGTACCTCGACACCCAGGTCGGCACGGGGGCCTCGCCCCAGCCCGGCCAGCGCTGCTCGGTCCACTACACGGGCTGGCTCTCGGACCACGGGAAGAAGGGCAAGAAGTTCGACAGCTCCGTGGATCGCGGCGAGCCGCTGGTCTTTCCCGTCGGCGTGGGCCGCGTCATCAAGGGCTGGGACGAGGGGCTGCTGACCATGAAGGTGGGCGGCAAGCGCACCCTCGTCATCCCGGCGGCCCTGGGCTACGGCGCCCGCGGCGCGGGCGGCGAGATCCCGCCCAACGCCGAGCTGATCTTCGATGTGGAGCTGCTGGGGATCCAGTAGCGATCAGTCAAAGGCCAGGGCCTGGGCCAGGTCGGCGCGCAGGTCCTGCACGTCCTCCAGGCCCACGGAGAGCCGGATGAGGTCGTCGGTGATGCCGGCCCGGCGGCGGGCTTCCGGCGTCATGGAGGCGTGGGTCATGGAGGCGGGATGCGCCACCAGCGATTCCACGCCCCCCAGGCTCTCGGCCAGCGTGAACCAGCGCAGCTTCCGGAGCACGTGGTTCAGCCGCTCGGCGCCGCCCTCCGCCAGCTCGAAGCTGAGCATGGCGCCGAAGCCCCGCTGCTGCCGCTTCGCGAGCTCGTGCTGCGGATGGCCGGGCAGGCCCGGGAAGTGGACCTTGCCCACGGCGGGATGGGCGGCCAGGAACTCCGCCAGCACCTGGGCCGTGGCCTCGTGCTGGCGCATGCGCAGGGGCAGGGTCTTCAGGCCGCGCAGCACCAGGAAGCAGTCGTGGGGCGCTTGCGAGGTGCCCAGCAGGTTGTTCCCGCTCTGGATCTGCTGGGTGAGGGCCAGGCGGCCGGGCCCCGCCACCACGGCGCCGCCCACCACGTCGCTGTGGCCGTTGAGGTACTTGGTCGTGGAGTGGATGACGAGGTCGGCGCCGAGGTCGAAGGGGCGCTGGAGGTAGGGCGACAGGAACGTGTTGTCCACGGCCACCAGGCAGTCCGGCTGGCGGTGGCCCAGCTCCGCCACGGCGGCGATGTCCGTGAGCCGCAGCAGGGGATTCGAGGGGGTCTCGATCCAGATCATGCGCGTGTTGGGCCGGAGGGCCGCCTCGACCGCCGGGAGGTCCGCCAGGTCCAGGTAGGTGACCTCCAGGCCGTAGAAGCGCTGGGCATGCTCCAGCAGGCGGAAGGTGCCTCCGTAGCAGTCCACGGTGGAGATGAGGTGGCTGCCATGGGGCAGCAGGTTGAGAGCCACGAGAATGGCACTCATGCCCGTGCTGGTGCAGGTGGCGCCATGGCCGCCCTCCAGCAGGGCGAGGGCCTCCTCCAGGGCCGCCCGGGTGGGGTTGCCGCTGCGGGTGTAGTCGTAGCCCGCGTTGGTGCAGATGTCCTTGAAGGCGAAGGTGGATGAGAGGTACAGCGGGGGCATGACCGATCCGTAGGCCGGGTCGGGCTGCACGCCCGCATGCACACACTGGGTGGCCGGGCCCGCGCCCGGCACCAGCTCCGGCCGGCGGCTCCACCCGGCCCGGCTCTCCCGGGCCGGGGGCTGGATGCTGAAGTGGTAGGCCGGGTTGCCCGGCACGTTGGTATCGAGGTACTGCTCGCTCATGAAAGCCTCCTGGAAGGGAGGACCTCCGTCGTTCCATTGCGATCCAAAAACAGAGAAGGGGCCCGATGACTCGGGCCCCTTCGCATGTCAGCTTCTGACACGTCAGCATCTCTCCGCAATCGCTTGCGGCAGGAATTGGCACCTTGCTTTCGCAGGTTGCCAAGGTTTCACAGGGCCCGTCCCTCCACCTTTCTGGATATCGCGTGATGAAACTGGCAAAGATCCTGTGTTCCAACAGTATCTGACGGGCCGGGCCCCCTGCCAAGGGGATTCAGATGACGTAGTCGGAACCCTGGGGGCGGTCGAGGAGGTACCGGGTCAGGTCCAGGTACTGCCGGGCGCCGGTCACGGCCTCGGCCAGATCCAGGAACTCGTCTTCGGTGTGAGCCACCCGGATGGAGCCTGGGCCGGTCATCACCACGAACCGGCTCCGGGCCAGGTTGCGCAGGGTGGGAGCGTCCGAGCCGAAGGGCACGGGGGCCGTGGGGAACCCCTCCAGGCGGGGGAACACCTCGGGGCCGCGCTCGAATAGGACATCCACTTCGCCCACCTCCGGCCGCAGCCGCTGCACGTCCTGCACGAAGGTGCTCCCCGCCACCGTCCGGGCGAACAGGCGGGTCTCGGCCTCGTCCGGCACGACGTTGATGGCCCGGCCCGTCTTCAGCGTGCCGAGGTTCCAGACTTCGGGTCCGAGGACGGGATCCACGCGCCCGGGGAGCCGGCGCAGATCGCTGATCCAGTCGAACATGGGGAAGGCGGCGTTGAGGCCCTCCTCGGGTGTGCCGCTGTGGGCGGCCCTCCCGCGGCAGCGCAGGCAGAGGTGGGCGGAGCCGCGCTGGCCCGTGGCCAGCACATTGCCGGTGGGCTCGCCGTTGATGACGCCGAGCAGGTCTGGGAGGGTCCGCTTCAGGTCCAGGGCGATCCGGGCGCCGAGGCTGTCCGTCTCCTCGCCCACCACGCCTAGGAAGGCGAGGTCCCGGCGGCCCTCGGCCAGCAGCAGGCGGATCGTCTCCATCATCGTGGCCAGGATGCCCTTGGCGTCGCAGGTGCCGCGTCCCCAGAGGCGGCCGGCCTCCCGCCGGGGGGGCAGGTAGGGCGGCACGGTGTCGAGGTGGGTGCTGAAGAGCAGCTTGGGGTCGCCCCAGGTGGCCAGCAGGTTCCGGCGGCCGCCTTCCACCGTCTGCCACAGCACCCGCGCGCCGAGGTCGCGGAACATTCCCGTGAGGAGGGGGATCAGGGCCGCCTCCTGCCCGGTGGTGGAATCCACCTGGCAGAGCTGGAGGGTCCACCGGGCGATGCGCTCGGGATCGGGCTGCGGGACCGTCATGGTGTCCATCCCCCGTGAAGGCGGCCCTGGTAGACGGCCTGGACCGGGCCCGTCATGAGGATGCGGCCCTGGTCCGTGAAGGCGATGTCGATGGCGCCGCCCGGCATGAGCACCCGGAGGCGGTCCTCCACCAGCCCGAGCCTCCGGCAGGCCGCCGCGGCGGCGCAGCTGCTGCTGCCGGAGGCCAGCGTGTAGCCGGCGCCCCGCTCCCAGATCTCGATGCGGATGTGCCGCCGGTCAACCACCTCCACCAGCTGGACGTTCACCCGGTTGGGGAAGTCGGGATGCCGCTCGATGCGGGGGCCGAGCCGCTGGGCCTCGGCGGCGGACACGCTCCCGGGGAAGAGCACGCAGTGGGGGTTGCCCACGCTCAGGGCGGTGATGGTGACGGGCCCCGTGGGCAGGAAGAGGGGGACCTGCAGGACCTCCAGGTGGGCCGCGAGCCCTGTGAAGGGGATGTCGCCCGCCCGGAAGGCCGGCAGGCCCATGTCCACCTGCACCAGGCTCCCATCCGGGGCCAGATACTGGACCTCCGCGGTCCCGCTTGTGGTGTGGATGCGGCAACCGGCCCCGTGGACATGGCCCGCCTCCAGCAGGTACCGGGCGAAGATGCGCAGCCCGTTCCCGCTCTTCTCCGATTCGCTGCCATCGGGGTTGAAGATCCGGAGGCCGAAGGCCTGCGGGTCGCCCGGAACGGGCAGCGGGCCGAGGAGGAGGCCATCGGAGCCGATGCCGCGGTGGCGGTCGCAGAGGGCCTGGACGAGCCGGGCCTCCAAATCGAAGGCCGTCCGCGTGGGATCGATCACGAGGTAGTCGTTCCCGAGCGCATGGAACTTGGAGAAGGCGAGGTCGTTCGGCATGGAGTCCATCCTGGGGTTGAAGACTGGCATCCCGAGGGCTTCAGACCCTCGACGGCATCAGCGGCAACACACCCGGCAGATCATGCGAACCCTTCCGAAGATGAAGGAGCCTAGCACCCGGATGTGCCGGCGGCAACCCGGGCCTCCCCGGGATCTCCGCCGGGCCGGGGGCCTTCAGAGGGTGATGCGGGTTCCCAGCACCTGCAGGAACTGGGCGAGCCAGGCGGGATGGGCGGGCCAGGCGGGGGCGGTGACGAGGTTGCCATCCGTGACGGCGCCGTCGATGGCGATGTCGGCGTAGGTCCCCTTGGCCACCTCCACCTCGGCGCGGCAGGCGGGATAGGCCGAGCAGGTGCGGCCCTCCAGCACGCCTGCGGCGGAGAGGATCTGGGCGCCGTGGCAGATGGCCGCCACGGGCTTCTTCGCGGTGAAGAAGTGGCGGACGATCTCCAGCACCTTGGGATTGAGGCGCAGGTATTCCGGGGCGCGGCCGCCGGGGATCACGAGGGCGTCGTACTGGTCGGGCCGGAGGTCCGTGAAATCGGCATTGAGGGCGAAGCGGTGGCCGGGCTTCTCGGAATAGGTCTGGTGCCCTTCGAAGTCGTGGATGGCCGTGGCGATGGACTCGCCGGCCTTCTTGCCGGGGCAGACGGCATGCACCGTGTGGCCCACGGCCAGCAGGGCCTGGAAGGGCACCATGATTTCGTAGTCTTCTCCGAAATCGCCCACGAGCATGAGGATCTTCTTCGCGGCCATGACTGCCTCCTGGAAGAGAAACGGCCCTGATGATACGCGCTCATATGCGAAAAAGCCCCGCCGAAGGCGGGGCTTTTTCATGCCGCCTGGCGGCGGTGATCAGGCTTTCTGATAGACCTCGGCGCCTTTCTTCACGAACGTCTCCGCCATCTCCTCCATGCCCTTCTTCAGGGCCTCCTCCTCGTTGTATCCGTGCGCCTCCGCGTACTGCCGCACGTCGTCAGAGATCTTCATGGAGCAGAAGTGGGGGCCGCACATGGAGCAGAAGTGGGCGGACTTGGCGCCTTCGGCGGGCAGGGTCTCGTCGTGGAACTCGCGGGCGGTGTCGGGGTCCAGGGCCAGGTTGAACTGATCCTCCCAGCGGAACTCGAAGCGGGCCTTGCTCATGGCGTCGTCCCAGAGGCGGGCGCCAGGATGGCCCTTGGCGAGATCAGCGGCGTGGGCGGCGATCTTGTAGGTGATGACGCCGTCCTTCACGTCCTTCTTGTTGGGCAGGCCCAGGTGCTCCTTGGGCGTCACGTAGCACAGCATGGCGCAGCCGTACCAGCCGATCATGGCGGCGCCGATGGCCGACGTGATGTGGTCGTAGCCCGGCGCGATGTCCGTGGTGAGGGGCCCCAGGGTGTAGAACGGCGCCTCGTCGCAGACTTCCAGCTGCTTGGTCATGTTCTCCTGGATGAGGTGCATGGGCACGTGGCCGGGGCCCTCGATCATCACCTGCACGTCGTGCTTCCAGGCGATCTTGGTGAGCTCGCCCAGGGTCTCCAGCTCGCCGAACTGGGCCTCGTCGTTGGCGTCCGCCGTGCTGCCGGGACGCAGCCCGTCGCCCAAGGAGAAGGCCACGTCGTAAGCCTTCATGATCTCGCAGATCTCCTCGAAGTGCGTGTAGAGGAAGTTCTCCTTGTGGTGGGCCAGGCACCACTTGGCGAGGATGGAGCCGCCGCGGGACACGATGCCCGTGACGCGCTTGGCGGTCAGGGGCACGTAGCGCAGGAGCACGCCGGCGTGGATGGTGAAGTAGTCCACGCCCTGCTCGGCCTGCTCGATGAGCGTGTCGCGGTAGATCTCCCAGGTGAGGTCCTCGGCCTTGCCGTTCACCTTCTCGAGCGCCTGGTAAATGGGCACAGTGCCGATGGGCACGGGGCTGTTGCGCAGAATCCACTCGCGGGTCTCGTGGATGTTCTTGCCGGTGCTGAGGTCCATGACCGTGTCGGCGCCCCAGCGGATGGACCAGGCCATCTTCTCGACCTCCTCCTCGATGCTGGAGGCCACGGCGCTGTTGCCGATGTTGGCGTTGATCTTCACCAGGAAGTTCCGCCCGATGATCATCGGCTCGGTCTCCGGATGGTTGATGTTGGCGGGGATGATGGCGCGGCCCCGGGCCACCTCATCACGCACGAACTCGGGCGTGATGCGGCTCTTGAGGCCCGCGGCCTCGCGGCCCAGGTTCTCGCGGATGGCGATGAACTCCATCTCCGGTGTGACGGTGCCCTGCCGGGCGTAGTGCAGCTGGGTGACGTTGCAGCCGGCCTTGGCGCGCAGGGGCTTGCGGTCCGCGTGGAAGCGGATGGCGTCCAGCTCCTGGTCCCGCTCCCGCAGCTTGCGGTAGAGGCTGGTGGCGCCGGGCAGCGCCTCCACGTCGCCCCGGCCCAGGATCCAGTCCTGGCGGAGCGGGTTCAGGCCCTTGGCCACGTCGATGGTGACGGTGGGGTCCGTGTAGGGGCCCGAGGTGTCATAGAGCACCACGGGCGCGTTCTCCGTGAGCTGGTCCTTGAAGTCGCGGGTGGGCTGGAGGCTGACCTGACGGAAGGGCACCCGGACACCGGGCTGGGTGCCGGCCACGTGGATCTTGGTGGAGGCGGGGAAGGGCTGGAGGCAGGCCGCCAGGGCCGTGCCGTCCACAGGGGCAGAACCGGATTGCATGGTCATGAAAACTCCGGACTTGGTGAAATCGGGCGGGAATTGATCCCCGAATCAGCAAGTTTATCGCGCGGGGGCTGGGGCGACGAATTCAAAGATTGTCACGGTCGTGTCGGATCCCCGGCTGCTGGACGGATGCGTGATAATCAACTCCCCGGAGGGATCATGCCTCGACGCGCCCTGTTCATCAGCAGCCTGGCCCTGAGCCTGGTGGCTGCGCCCAGGCCCCAGGAGGATCCCGTCATGAAGGCCCGCGCCCAGCGGGCCTCGGCGCAGGGGATTTCCGAGGGTGATCTGCCGCCGGTGCCGCGGGGCATCATCGAGCCGCCGCCCCTGCCGCCGCCGGAGGCCCACGTCAAGGACACCCGGAAGGGCCGGCGCTCCGCGAGCAAAGCGAAGCACCGGAAAGGGAAGTCCGTGGCGAAGAAGGGGCGGGGTGTGAGATCCAAGCCCAAAACACCCCAGGGGAAGGCGAAATGAGGATCGGCGTCCTCACCTCCGGCGGGGACGCTCCGGGAATGAACGCCGCGATCCGCGCCGCGGTGCGCCAGGCGGATGCCCTCGGGCACGAGGCCTGGGGCATCCGGCAGGGCTTCCAGGGGGTGCTGGAGAAGGACTGGGCGCCCATGCCCACCCGGGCCTGCGCCAACATCCTGCAGCGGGGCGGCACGGTGCTGCACACGGCCCGCTGCCCCGAGTTCCTCGAGATCCACCGGCGGGCGGATGCCGCCGCGAACCTCCGGGAGGCGGGCATCCAGGCCCTGGTGATCATCGGCGGGGATGGCAGCTTCCGGGGCGCCGAGGCGCTCCAGCGGGAGCAGGGCATCCTCTGCGCCGGCATCCCGGGCACCATCGACAACGACCTGCCGGGCACGGACCGCACCCTGGGCTTCGACACGGCGCTGAATACCGCCGTGGAGGCCATTGACCGGATCCGCGACACGGCCTCGGCCCACGGACGCCTGTTCCTGGTGGAGGTCATGGGGCGCAGCTCCGGCATGCTGGCCGTCCATACGGCCCTGGCCTGCGGGGCCGAGGCGGTGCTCTATCCCGAGTCCCCGGACGATTCCTACCAGGCCCTGGTGGCCCGGCTCCACGCCAACTGGCTCCGGGGCAAGCGCAGCTCCATCGTGGTGGTGGCCGAGGGGGATGATCTGGGCAATGCCATGGTCGTGGGCGCGCGGCTCCGGCGCGACTACGGGCTGGACCTGCGGGTGGTGGTGCTCGGCCACATCCAGCGGGGTGGCAGTCCTTCGGCCCTGGATCGCATCTGGGGCAGTCGCTGGGGCGCCGAGGCCGTGCGTCGCCTGGCCGCGGGCGAAGGCGGCTTCTATCTGGGCGAGGTGGCCGGAGCCCTGGCGGTCCAACCCCTGGCCCGCATCCTGGATCCCCGGCCCGCCCCGCCGGGAGACATGGGTGAGCTGGTGGACATCCTTTCACGCTAGGCAGCTTGTGACAGGTGCGGGGACCGTGGTTCCCTGGAGGGGCCGCGCGGCGGCGGGAGGTCGGTGATGCCGGATAGCCAGAAAGATTCCTTGGTTGCCGTTGTGATCTCGACGTCGCCTGCGGCGATACGCGAGACCTCCCGCAATGGGGCATCCAGGATGGAGGCATGATGTCGGGCACGACCCACACTCAATCCCTAGTCGCCGTCGTTATGGCTGGGGGCCGCGGCACGCGGTTCTGGCCCCGCAGCCGCAATGCCCGGCCCAAGCAGTTCCTGGCCATCGTGGGCACGGAGACCCTGCTGCATCAGACCGTCCGCCGGCTGGACGGGCATGTGGCCCCCGAGCGGATCTTCGTGGTGACCACGGAGGATCTGGCCGCCGAGACCCGGCGCATGCTGCCGGAGCTGCCCCCGGAGAACGTGATCGTGGAGCCCGAGGGCCGCAACACGGCCCCCTGCCTGGCCCTGGCCCTGGTCCAGATCGAGCGGAAGTTCCCCCAGGGCGTGATGGCCGTGCTCTCGGCCGACCACTGGATCGGCGACCGGGAGCTTTTCCTGGAGGACCTGGACACCGCCGTGAAGCACGCCGCCTGGGAGCGGGAGCTGGTCACCTTCGGCATCAAGCCCACCTATCCCGAGACGGGCTACGGCTACATCGAATCCGAGGGCCACGGCCCCGTGCAGAAGGTCGTGGCCTTCCGCGAGAAGCCCCCGGTGGAGGTGGCCGTCCAGTACCTCGAATCGGGCCGTCACTACTGGAATGCCGGCATGTTCGTGTGGACCCTGGCGGACTTCCGCGAGGGCCTGCTGAAGCACGCCCCTGAGGTGCTGGCGCCCCTCGATGCCTGGGTGAAGGCCGGCGCGGATCCGGTAGCCCTGGCGGCGGCCTACCGCCACCTGCCCAAGGTGGCCATCGATGTGGCGCTCATGGAGAAGGCGGAGACGGTCGCCGTGGTGCCCACGCGGTTCCGCTGGTCCGACGTGGGCTCGTGGCCCGCCGCCATCGAGTTCCAGGAGACGGATGCCGAGGGCAACGTGAGCCAGGGCGAAACGCTGCTCCTGGACACGCGGAACAGCGCCTTCTTCGGCGGCAGGCGGCTCATCGCCGCCAGCGGCGTGGACGACCTCATCGTGGTGGACGACGACGATGCCCTCCTCATCTGCCACCGGGACCGCGCCCAGACCGTCAAGCAGATCGTCGAGCGCCTCAAGGCCGAGGGCCGCGAGGACCTGCTCTAAGCTGAGAACTGAAGACTGAGGACTGAGGACTGACCATGCAGCGACCCGACACCCTCCATGTGGACAAGCCCTGGGGCTGTTTTGATCAGTACGCCCTGAACCTGCCCTGCACGGTGAAGATCCTTACCTGCAATCCGGGCCAGAAGCTGAGCCTCCAGCGCCACACGCACCGGGGCGAGTTGTGGGTGGTGCTCGATCCCGGCGTGGTGGTGGATCGCGACGGCGTGGAGCTCCGGCCGGCCGTGGGGGAGGAGATCTGGCTGCCCCAGGGCAGCACCCACCGCCTGCGTTGCGACGCCGCCACGGGCCACCCCGTGCGGGTGCTCGAGGTGAGCCTCGGCACCTTCGACGAGGCCGACATCGAGCGGCTCCAGGATGACTACGGGCGCCGCTGATGCGCCGCTTCAGCCTGCTGTTCCTGGCCACCCTGCCGCTGCTGGCCCAGAGCGGCGAGGAGATCCTCGCCCGGGTGGACAAGCTGCGCCATCCTTGGCCCGTCTTCAGCGTGGAGCTGACGATGAAGGTCCCGAAGGCCGCCCAGCGCTGGAAGGTGTCCGCCCGGGAGAACGGCGATGCGCGCCTGGACGGCCTCTCGGAGAAAGAGAAGGGCCGGGCCGTCCTGCTGCGGGGCGATGAGATGTGGCTGCTGCTGCCGGGCACGAAGCGGCCGGTGAAGGTCACGCCCCAGCAGCGCATGATGGGCCCGGCGGCGGGCGGGGATGTGGCCCGCACCCGCTTCCGGGAGGACTACAGTGTGCAGGCGGTGGCCGAGGAGCCCCTGGAGGGCCAGGCCTGCTGGCGCCTGGAGCTGGCGGCGAAGCGACCGGCCCTCAGTGCCCGCCAGGTCGTCCTGTGGGTCGCGAAGGAGGGCTCGCTGCCTCAGAAGGCCGAATTCCGGCTCGCCTCGGGGCGGCTGGCTCGCACGGCCCGCTTCGGCCCGCCAGTCCAGGTCCACGGCCAGCCCGTGCTGTCGTGGCTGGAGATCGAGGAGGCCGGCGGGGCCGCGGTCAGGCTGACCTTCGGGAACTGGGTCCGGGGCGGGGTGGCGCCGGGGGCCTTCGACCTCCCCGGCACCGACCGGTGATAGACTGGTCAGTGAGGTGCCCGCAAGGGCTTCCCGCCACCAACCATCCCACCAATCGATCCCAGTCCCGTCCGCGGGGCTCCCGCTAAAAAACCCCACCACTCGAAATCCCGCCAAACTTACCCTCACGAAGCGCCCGCACCTCCGGGCGCTTCCTTTTTGGGGGGCACCGGGGGCGCAATCAGCGCTCGGACCCGGTGGAACCCGCTGGCACAATGGAAGGATTCGGAGGATTTATGTCCACGCCCAAGCTCGGTCCCGTCGGCAGCTATGTGAAGCAGCATTTCCGGCACTTCAACGCCGCGGCCCTGATCGACGCCGCCGAGGGCTACCGGGTCTACCTGGAGCAGGGCGGGAAGATGATGGTGACGCTGGGCGGCGCCATGAGCACCGCCGAGCTGGGCCTCTCCTTCGCCGAGATGATCCGCCAGGACAAGGTGCACCTCATCGTCTGCACCGGCGCCAACCTGGAAGAGGACATCTTCAACCTGGTGGCCCACGACTTCTACGAGCGCGTGCCCCACTACCGGGACCTGACGCCCCAGGACGAGAAGGCCCTCCTGGACCGCCACATGAACCGCGTGACCGACACCTGCATCCCCGAGATGGAGGCCATGCGCCGCATGGAGAAGGCCATGCTCGAGGTGTGGATGGAGGCCGACGCCAAGGGTGAGCGCTACTTCCCCCACGAGTTCCTCCAGAAGGTGCTGAAGAGCGGGAAATACAAGGAGTACTACCAGATCGACCCCAAGCACAGCTGGATGCTCGCCGCCCTCGAGAAGAACGTGCCCATCGTGGTGCCGGGCTGGGAGGACAGCACCCTGGGCAACATGTTCGCCGCCGCCGTCATCCGCGGGGATGTGAAGAACGTCCACACCGTGCGCACCGGCATCGAGTACATGACCTGGCTCGCCAAGCACTATCAGGAGGTCACCAAGACCTCGACGCTGGGCATGTTCCAGATCGCCGGCGGCATCTCCGGCGACTTCCCCATCTGCGTGGTACCCATGCTGCACCAGGATCTGGAGCTGACGGAAGTGCCGCTCTGGGGCTACTTCTGCCAGATCAGCGACTCGACCACCAGCTACGGCTCGTACTCGGGCGCCGTGCCCAACGAGAAGATCACCTGGGGCAAGCTGGGCATCGACACCCCGAAGTTCATCATCGAGAGCGACGCCACCATCGTGGCCCCCCTGGTCTTCGCGTACCTGCTGGGGTGGTAGCTGTCAGCTCTCAGTTGAAAGCTGATGGCTGACAGCCGACAGCTGATAGCTTCCCATCCATGACCACCGGTCGCTTCGCTCCTTCGCCCACGGGGGTTCTCCACCTGGGGAACCTGCGCACGGCGCTGGCCTCGTGGCTGTCGGCGCGGGCGGCGGGGGGGCGCTGGCTCATCCGCATGGAGGATGTGGACGGCCCCCGCTGCCGCCGGGACCTGGGGGAGGCGCAGCTGCGGGACCTCGCGGCCCTGGGGCTGGTGTCGGATGCGCCCGTGGTCTGGCAGTCGGAGCGCGACGCGGACTATCGCGCGGCCCTGGCGGCGCTGCATGGGGCCGGGCGCCTGTACCCCTGCGCCTGCACCAGGAAGGACCTGCAGCTGCTGGCGTCGGCGCCCCATGCGGAGGATGGCCTGCGGCCCTATCCCGGCCGCTGCCGGGGCAGGGCCTGGGAAGGCTTCGACCAGGCGCTCCGCTTCCAGCTGCCCGACGGGGCCGTGGCCTGGGAGGATCGCCTGCTGGGGCTCCAGGCCGACGATCCCGTCGTCCTTACCGGCGATCCGCTCCTGTTCCGCCGGGACGGCTGCTTCGCCTACCACCTGGCGGTGGTGGCCGATGATGGCGCCCAGGGCGTGACGGAGGTGGTGCGGGGCGCCGACCTGCGGCCCGTCACCGCCACCCAGATCCGCCTCCAGGAGGCCCTGGGCCTGCCGCGTCCCGCCTACGCCCACCTGGGCCTGGTGGCGGCTCCGGACGGCAGTCGCCTCGGCAAGCGGGCCGGGGCCCTGGGCGTCGAGGCTCTGGCGGGCCGGGGCATCGCCCTGCCCGAGATCCTCGGCTGGCTGGGCTGGAGCCTGGGCTGCCTGGAGCGGCCGGAAGCCTGCGCCGCCGAAGACCTCATCGGGGCCTTCGCCTGGAGCCGAGTGCCGGAGGGCGAGGTGCGGGTGCCGGCGGCCTGGGCCTAATTCAGGGTTTGGCTTCCATCCGCTTGAGCTCGGTCCACAGCCAGTCCCGGGCCAGGACGGTGCGGCCGTCCTTGAGGCGGATCTCGTAGGGCCTGCCGCTCAAGGAGCTGCCCGTCGCGCAGTACTGGATGAAGTCCGGGGCCGTCTTCACCCGCCTCCCTGCGTTCCTCCACTTCAGGCGCAGGTGGTCGGCGGCCTCCTTGGGGGTGTGCTCGGTGCCGTTCCGGATGAAGACGGCGCCCTCGAGGGCCGCCACGGCCTGGATGAGAGCCTCGATCTTCTGGGCCTCGGGCGTCGGGGCGGGGGCGGCGAGGAGGAGCACGGGGATCATGCCCATAGCATGACAAAGGACCCGGCTCGCCGGGTCCTTTATGCAGGATGTGGGAGGCTGGTTAGGCCAGCTTGTTCACTTTCTCGGTATCCCCTGTGGGGATACGCGAGACTGCAAAACAATGGACCCGGCTCTCCGGGTCCATTCGTCAGGCTTGATGGCTCGTTAAGCCAGCTTGTTCACTTTCTCGGTATCCCCTGTGGGGATACGCGAGACTGCAAAACAATGGACCCGGCTCTCCGGGTCCATTCGTCAGGCTTGATGGCTCGTTAAGCCAGCTTGTTCACTTTATCGGCCAGGCGGGACTTGGTCCGGTCGGCGGCGTTCTTGTGCATCACGCCCTTGCGGCAGGCCTTGTCGACCAGGCCCTGGGTCAGGGGCAGTGCCTTGGCGGCCTCGTCCTTCTTGCCACCGGCAATCAGGGCCAGGAAGCCCTTGACGGCGGACTTCAGGGTCGAACGGTTGCTGCGGTTGCGGAGGCGGGCCTCGGCATCGCGGCGGGCCTTCTTGGCGGCGGACTTGTGGTTGGCCATGGGTCGGATCTCCAGCTTCCCTGGGAACCCCGGAAGCGCGAAAGACCATCCTATCGCAAAATGCCTGAGGGTCAAGGGCAAAAGGCGGCACTGGAGGCCCATTCGCCCCTTCCGGAGCGGCCCTCCCCAGGGCATCCTAATCGGAGGCGAATGGCCTCCCGGGAAGGATGGGGTCATGCCTCAGCAGAAACTGGAGTCCGTCGAGGATCTGGCGGCGAAGGCGAAGGCCTTGCGGCGGGACGTGCTCCTGCAGGTCTACAGGGCCCAGAGCGGCCACCCGGGCGGCAGCTTGAGCTGGATCGACATCGGCGTGGCGCTCTACTACCACGAGATGACCGTCTTCCCCGAGAACCCGGCGGACCCGACCCGGGACCGCTTCGTGCTGTCCAAGGGCCACGCCTGCCCCGCCCAGTACGCCATCCTCGCCGACCAGGGCTTCTTTCCCAGGGCCTGGCTGGAGACCTTCCGGCAATACCCTACGCGGCTCCAGGGCCACGCCGAGAATCACTTCACCCCCGGTGTGGAAGTCACCACCGGCAGCCTGGGCCAGGGCCTGCCCCAGGCCGTGGGCATCGCCCTCGGCCTGAAGGTGCAGAAGGCCCCCCAGCGGGTCTACTGCGTGATCGGTGACGGCGAGAGCCAGGAGGGCGTCATATGGGAGGCGGCCATGGCCGCGCCCCACCACAAGCTCGACAACCTCTGCGTGTTCCACGACCTCAACGGCCTGCAGATCGACGGCGACGTGAAGAAGGTCATGAACATCAACCCCGTGCCCGACAAGTGGCGCGCCTTCGGCTGGGCCGTGAAGGAGATCGACGGCCACGACTTCACCCAGATCCTGGAGGCCCTGGCCTGGGCCCGCACCATCCACGGCCAGCCCGCGATGATCTGCGCCCGCACCGTGAAGGGGAAGGGCGTGAGCTTCATGGAGAACCAGGCCGGCTGGCACGGCGTGGCCCCCAAGACCGAAGACTACGAAAGAGCCCTGGCCGAGCTGGCCGACTAGCGGACTGAGGACCGACCCAGATGGATGCCTTGCGACACACCTTCGAACAGCGGCTGGCGGCGGCCCTTCCCGGCGTGGAGATCACGCTGGAGCGGCCGAAGACCGGCGAGCTGGGGGACCTGGCCTTCCCCTGCTTCCGCGCCGCCAAGCAGCTGGGGAAGAATCCCGCGCAGCTGTCGCAGGAGCTGGCGGGCGCCATCGCCATCGAGGGCGCCACACTCGCCGCCGCCGGGCCGTACCTGAACCTCAAGCTGGCGCCGGAGACCCGCGCTCAGGCCGTGCTGGGGGCCATCCTCGAGGCGCCGGTGGGCCGGCCCTACGGCTCGCGCGCCGCCAACGGCAAGAAGGTCATCGTCGAGTACAGCTCGCCGAACATCGCCAAGCTCTTCACCATCGGCCACCTGCGCTCCACCATGATCGGCCACACCCTGGCCCAGGCGCACCAGTTCCTGGGCTACGAGGTGATCCGCCTCAACCACCTCGGCGACTGGGGCACGCAGTTCGGCACGCTGCTGGCGGCCTACACCCGCTGGGCCCAGGACGGGAACGCGGACCTGGAGCAGGACTTCGACTGGGCCGAGCCCGCGCCGGAGAAGCGCCGCACGCCGCTGTTCCGCCTCTTCCAGCTCTACGTGCGCTTCCACGCCGAGGAGGAGAGCGACCCCGCCATGCGCGACGAGGCCCGCGGCTGGTTCCGGCGCCTGGAGGAGGGCGATGCCGAGGCCCGGCGGCTCTGGAGCTGGTTCCGGAAGATCTCCCTGCGCGAGTTCCAGCGCATCTACGACCGCCTGGGCGTGAGCTTCGACACCCTGGAGCAGGGCGAGGCCTTCTACGAAGATCAGCTGGTTCCGACCATGCAGCGGCTGGAAAACGCGGGCCTGCTGGTGGAGGGGAACAACGGGGCCCGCATCGTGGACCTGGAGGATGTGGGCATCACCACGCCCTGCCTGGTACAGAAGGCCGACGGCACCAGCATCTACGCCACCCGCGACCTGGCGGCGGCGCTCTACCGCAAGGACGCCTACGGATTCGACCGCTGCCTCTACGTGGTGGGCACGGACCAGGTGCTGCACTTCCAGCAGATCTTCGCCGTGCTCGACAAGCTGGATCCCTGGTTCAAGGGCCGCATGCTGCACACGCCCTTCGGCATGGTGAAGCTGCCCGAGGGCAAGATGAGCACCCGCAAGGGCAATGTCATCTTCCTGGAGGACGTGCTGGACGAGGCCCGAGAGCGCGTGGCCGCCATCATCGCGGAGAAGAACCCCGATCTGAAGGACAAGGAGGCGGTGGCCGAGATGCTGGGCATGGGTGCCGTCGTGTTCTTCGACGCCATGAACGACCGCGTGAAGCCCATCACCTTCACCTGGGACCGCGTCATCGCCCTCGATGGCGACACGGGCCCCTACGTTCAGTACGCCCACGCCCGCATCCTGAGCGTGCTGCGCAAGGCCGGCGGCGAGTGGGCGGCGAAGGCCCAGGCCGGCGCTGCGATCGGCCCTTTCCTGCCCTTCGTGGAGCTCGCCCTGCCTGCCGACCTCGATGGCCTGGCGGCGCCCGAAGCCCAGGCCCTGCTCTTCGAGCTGGCAGGTCTGCCCGGCGCCATCGCCGCCGTGGCCGACGGCTGCATGGCCACGCCGCTCGCGCGTCAGCTGGTGGCCCTGGCCCGGTCCTTCAGCGGCTACTACACCAACTGCCCCATCCTGGCCGCGGAGAACACCCCGGAGGTGCGCGAGGCCCGCCTCACCCTCTGCGTCGCCACCGCCCGCGCCCTCCGCCAGGGCCTCTACCTCATGGGCATCCAGGCCCCGGAGGAGATGTGATCACCCCCCATTGCCGATTCCAGGAGCTCCCATGACCAAGTATGTGTTCGTCACTGGCGGTGTGCTGTCCAGCCTGGGCAAGGGGATCGCGGCGGCTTCTCTGGGCGCACTGCTGGAGGCCCGCGGGCTGAAGGTCACGCTCATGAAGATGGATCCCTACCTCAACGTGGATCCGGGCACCATGTCGCCCTTCCAGCACGGCGAGGTCTTCGTCACGGATGACGGGGCGGAGACGGACCTGGACCTGGGCCACTACGAGCGCTTCACGTCGGTGCCCACCACCCAGAATCACACCATCACCACGGGCCGCATCTACAACACCGTGATTCAGAAGGAGCGGCGCGGCGACTACCTGGGCAAGACCGTGCAGGTGATCCCGCACATCACGGACGAGATCAAGGCGGTGATGAAGAAGGTCGCCAAGGACATGGACGTGGTGATCGTGGAGATCGGCGGGACGGTGGGCGACATCGAGAGCCAGCCGTTCCTGGAGGCCATCCGCCAGTTCAAGCTCGAGGCCGGCCTGGATTCCCAGATGAAGGCCAACGCCCTCAACATGCACCTCACCTACGTGCCCTTCATCAAGGCCGCGGGTGAATTGAAATCCAAGCCCACCCAGCACAGCGTGAAGGAGCTGCGGGCCCTGGGCATCCAGCCGGACGTGCTGCTCTGCCGCGCCGAGCAGGACATCCCCCGCGACCTGAAGGACAAGATCGCCCTGTTCTGCTCCGTGACGCCCGATGCGGTGTTCAGCTGCCGGGACGCCCACTCCATCTATGAAGTGCCGCTGAACCTGCACCTGGAAGGCCTGGACACCAAGGCCGCGGCCCTCCTGGGCCTCGGGGAGAAGGAGCCGGACCTGAGCGCCTGGCAGAACCTGCTCCACCGCATCCGCAACCCCAAGGGCAGCGTGCGCATCGGCGTGGTGGGCAAGTACGTGGAGTTCAAGGAGAGCTACAAGAGCCTCATCGAGGCCCTGCATCACGCGGGCTACGGGCTCGAGACCCATGTGGACCTCAAGTGGATCGAGGCGGAGGAACTGGAGAACCAGGATCCGGCGGCCTTCCTCCAGGACTGCCACGGCATCCTCGTGCCCGGCGGCTTCGGCGTGCGCGGTACCCGCGGCATGATCCGGTCCATCCAGTACGCCCGCGAGCACAAGATCCCGTTCTTCGGCATCTGCCTGGGCATGCAGATGGCCTCCGTGGAGTTCGCGCGCAACGTGGCGGGCCTCGAGGGGGCCGATTCCACCGAGTTCGACGACGCGCCCAAGCACCGCGTCATCTTCAAGCTGCGTGAGCTGGTGGACGTGGAGGAGCTGGGGGGCACCATGCGCCTGGGCGCCTATCCCTGCCGCCTCATGCCGGACAGCCAGGCCGCGAAGGCCTACGCCGGCACCGAGATCAGCGAGCGCCACCGCCACCGCTACGAGTTCAACCACGAGTACCGGAAGGCCCTGGAGGACCAGGGGCTTCAGTTCACCGGCATGAGCCCCGACGGTGTGTTCGTGGAGATCGTGGAGCTGAAGGACCACCCCTACTTCCTGGCCTGCCAGTTCCACCCCGAGTTCAAGAGCCGCCCCCTGAACCCGCATCCCCTGTTCACCGCCTTCGTGAAGGCGAGCGCCGGCAACCGCGGCTGATTTTCCGGAAACAGGGGCGATTGTCGCGACAGGGGAATATCTTCTGTCGCGACGGCGTTTGCAAGGAATCTGAAAGGTTGGCGGTGTTCCAATGGAACTGCCGCGAAGGTTATCTATAGGTAATCTAACGAGGTATTGAAATCTACCTTCAAGTAGTTTTTGATCTATCTGCAAAGGCGATCTAGGTATCATTTATTTGGACTCGGTGCTCCCGGATGGACCCGAGGCTCCAGCTCATTGCCAGAGTCGATCGAGGAGGGACCATGCAACTGTCGGGCTTGCGCTACGGCTCCAAGCTTCTGCACCTGGTTGAGTTTCCCGTGGCGGACTTCATCGATGGCTCGGCGACCAACCAGGAGATCCAGCACTTCCTGGAGCAGCACCGCAAGCTGGTGGTGAAGCCGGCCTTCTACGGCGGCGTCGGCAAGAAGGGCAAGGCGGGGCTCGTGCGCATCGTGAGCACCCTCCAGGAGGCCCTGCAGGCGAAGCGGGAGCTCTTCTTCGCCCAGCACACCTACGGGAACAAGACCGTCACGGCCAACGGCGTGACCATGGAGGCGTTCGTCCCCTCCGATCTGGAGGTCTACTTCAGCATCAGCAGCTCCAGCGAGTCCCGCGGCCCGGTGTTCACCATCACGCCCTGGGGGGGCGTGGACATCGAGGCGCTGCCGGCCGAGAAGAAGGCGGTGGTGGAGATCGATCCGTTCATCGGGATCAACGCCTTCGAGATCACCAACGCCCTCACGGACACCGGCTGCCCCGAGCCCTTCATCTCGGCCCTGGTGCAGCACCTGCCGAAGCTGTGGGAACTCTACGACGGCTACGGTCTCACCACCATCGAGCTCAATCCCATCCGGGTGATGCGGAAGGGCAATCAGCTCCTGCCGGTGGCCTGCGACGTGAAGGCGAGCTTCGACCAGGACAACCCGGCCTGGAAGCGCATCGGCCTGCCGGACGCCCTCTTCCAGACGGAGACGACGGCCTTCGAGGCGGACATCAACGAGCTGCGCACCTACCAGGGCCAGAGCGACGTGCTGGAGATGAACCCCAACGGGAGCATCATCCCCTTCATGTTCGGCGGCGGGGCCAACAGCGCGGGCACGGAGACCCTGGGCGAAGCGGCGATCTTCTCCTCGGACTTCGGGGGAAATCCCCCCTACGAGAAGATCTACGAGATCGGCCGCATCACCTTCGAGCACTGGTACGACCAGGCCAGCATGCTGCTCCTCATCGGCGGCAAGGCGAACAACACGGACATCTACGTGACCTTCAAGGGGGTCTTCGACGCCCTGCGCGACCATGTGGCCAAGGCGGGCTGGAAGCCGCTCTACGTGGTGATCGGCCGCGGCGGGCCGAATGTGGTGAAGGGCATGTTCTACGCCAAGGACATCCTCGACCGCCTGCGCCTCCCCTACAAGGTGTTCGGCCATGACACGTCCATGATCCTCACGCTGGAGTACGCGAAGCGGATCGATGAGTGGTGGCGCGCCGAGGGTGCCGGCGCCTACCGGAAACAGATCGAAACGCAGGTCCGGGCCTAGGAGGGTTCCATGCGACGGTTGAAGACGAAGCCATTCCCCTACTACGTCGGACTGCACTCCCTGGAAGAGCTGGTGACCCGGGAGCACCGCGTCTGCGTGATGAACATCCTGGGGAGCGAGAGCCGGAAGGTGACCCCGGTCTCCCACGAGTACAGCGGCGGGAACATCGTGGCCGGCGTGCAGTACGGCCGGCGCGGCAGTCTTGAGACGAAGCTCGGCGCCATCCCCGTCTACCGCAGCATCCGCGAGGTCATGGAGAAGGGCATCGCCTTCGACATGGGCGTGGTCTACATCCCGCCCCTCGGCGTCTGCAAGGCGGTCTCCGAGCTGGTGACGCACAACGAGGCTCTCAAGCGCATCGTGATTGTCACGGAGAAGGTGCCCGCACGGGACTCGCGCAACATCCGGGCGCTCTGCCAGGAGGCGGGCGTGGATGTCATCGGCGCCAACTGCCTGGGCATGGCCAACGCCTGGGACCGGGTGCGCATCGGCGGCAGCCTGGGCGGAGACCATCCCGAGGAGACCCTCGTGAAGGGCTCCATCGCCATCCACTCCAATTCCGGCAACTTCACCACCACCATGGCGGAGTACCTCCGCACGGCGGGCTTCGGCATCAGCACGGCGGTCTCCAGCGGGAAGGATGTCTACATCCACTTCGCGCTGCCCGAGTTCCTGTACGCCGCGCAGAACGATCCCCGCACCAAGGCTGTGGTGCTCTACGTGGAGCCCGGGGGCTACTACGAGAAGATGGCCCTGGACTGGATCCGCGACCGGGCCTTCGGCTTCACGAAGCCGATCATCGCCTGCGTCACGGGGCGCTGGAAGAAGAACATCACGCGGGCCTGCGGGCACGCGGGGGCGCTCTCGGGCAGCGGCGATGACGCCGAGAGCAAGGAGCGCTGGTTCGACGAGTATTTCGGCGTGGACGTCTTCGACCCGAAGACCTGCAAGGTCAGCAAGCGGGGCGTGCGCGTCTCCAGCATCCAGTACATCCCGGACGCGGTGAAGGCGGTCTTCGAGAAGATCGACGAGAAGCCCGACTTCCCCTCGACCGGCGACCTGTCGCTCAAGCTCTGGCTGGGTGACACGATGGTGAAGCTGCCGCCCTCCCTGGACCTGCCCATCGTGCAGGCGCCCGCGCCCTACGACCGGCAGATCGTGGAGGTGAACAAGCAGGTCGGCGCGCACTACCTCCGGCAGAACATGGCCCTCAAGTCCGGCGCGTCTCGGATGAACCCGGAGACCCAGGTCTCGGAGCTGCACGGGAAAACGGTCCTCGACCTGTCCCGCCGCACCCTGGAGGAGAACCTCTACTTCGCGCTGGCCAAGGTGATGCCCGAGAAGTCGGACCTTCCCACACTGAACCTCATCCTCAACCTGTTCATGAAGATCGACGAGCGGCGCATGGAGCTCATCGACGTGGGGCGGGCCAACGGCTGCACCCCGAACGCCTACCTGGCCTCCCAGATCGCCCTCGTGGGGAACAAGGACCTGCTGGCGAAGTCCCGGGAGCACGCCCGGTTCATCATCGACCTCATTCGAGAGTTCGGCCTGGATGAGCACACGAAGGCCTTTCCGGAAGAGCTGGATGCCTTCGTCGAGGCGCACCTGCTGAGGGCCGAGCCCTCCCGGAAGACCGACATCTCGGACCTGCTCCTCAAGGAGGTGAAGAAGTCGAAGAAGTCCTGCGTGGCATTGAAGGTCTGCCAGCACATCATCGCCCTGGCCGAGAGGCGCGGCCTGGAGATCCGGGACGCCTACGAGTTCCTGCTGGCCACCATCGCCGTGTGCGTGCTGTGGAATCCGATGCTGGAGAAGCGCATCAGCCGCCAGCTCGTGGAGGACTCGGTCACCTATTTCTACCTCATGTCCCGCATCGTGGCCTACTCGGTGGTGGACCGGGAGCACAACCCGCACTGGAAGAAGCTGGTGGACCAGAAGCTGTCCAACCTGAATCACAGCTTCACGGAGAACGCCTTCAAGGTGCTCTTCGGTCGGGTGCCTGACTCGGTGGAGCTGCTGGAATTCCAGACCCTGCTTGGCCTCACCATCACCAATGGGCCGGGCACGCTGTCCGTGAAGGGCGCGAAGGAGAGCGTCAGCGCCCGGAACGACATCTCCATGGCCTTCGTGGGCTTCCTGGCCAACACCGGACGCGCCCACGGCGGCAATGGGTACGAGGCCATCGACTTCCTCGTGGAGCAGTTCAAGGAGGCGGATCTCCGCGATCCGGGCGACCCGGCCCACGGCCTGGACCTCAAGCAGATGGCGAACAAGGCGGCCCGGGCCTTCGGAGCCCACAAGAAGCATGCGCTGGAGGTGGAGGATGGCGCGGTCAAGCCCATCCCCTGCATCAACCATCCGGTCTTCCGCGGCAACAAGATCAACGTGGATCCCCGGGAGCAGTTCGTGGCGGAGATGCTGGCGGAGAAGGGGGTCTACAACGTCTTCTGGGAGTACTACCGCCTGCTGGTCAAGGAGCTCTACGCCGAAGGGGTGACGAAGAACGTCTTCTGCGTGAACGTGGACGCGGTCCTTGCGATGATTCCGCTCAAGCTGGTGTGGAAGGACCTCCAGGCCGGCCGGATCACGCTGCGCCAGGTGCAGGAGCTGGCCTTCACGCTCTTCCTCTTTGGCCGCAGCGTCGGCGTCACCGCCGACATCGCCGATCACCGCGACCGGGGCCTGGACATGGACTGCCGCACGCCGGAGCGGGAACTCTCGTACGTTCTTTAGTCCTTCCGGACGCAGAGAAGGGGCGGGCCGGCAGGCCCGCCCCTTCTCTGCGGAGTGAAGAACCTACTTGCTTCCGCCCTTGGCGGCCCAGTCCTCGAGCATGGCGGTGGTGACGGACTTGGGGCGCTCCAGGGCGTAGCCCAGGGCGCGGTCCCAGGTGATGTTGGCCAGCACGCCGATGGCACGGCCCACGCCGAAGAGCACCGTGTAGAAGTCGTACTCGGTGAGACCGTAGTACCACTGGATCACGCCGCTCTGGGCATCGACGTTGGGCCAGGGGTTCTTGGTCTTGCCCTGCTCGGTGAGCACGCCGGGGGCCACGTGGTAGATCATGTTGACCAGCTTGAAGAGCGGGTCATTGGGCAGGTGCTTCTGGCAGAACTCCATCTGCGCGGTGTAGCGCGGGTCGGTCTTGCGCAGCACGGCGTGCCCGTAGCCGGGGATGACGTGGCCGGAGTTCAGGGTGTCCCAGAGCGCGGCTTTCACGTTCTCCTCTGTGGGCTCGGCGCCGTTCATCTTGGTCTGGAATTCCATGATCCACTGCAGCACTTCCTGGTTGGCCAGGCCGTGGAGGGGGCCCGCCAGGCCGTTGAGGCCGGCGCTGAAGGCGTAGTAGGCATCGGACAGCGCGGAGGCCACGAGGTGCGTGGTGTGGGCGCTGACGTTGCCGCTCTCGTGGTCGCTGTGGAGGATGAAGTACATCCGGGCCACGTCGTCATAGGGCTTGGCGATGCCCATCATGTGGGCGAAGTTGGCGCCCATGTCGAGCTCGTAGTTGCCGGGGATGATGTCGCCGTTTTTGTATTTGTAGCGGTAGATGAAGGCGGCGATCTCGGGCAGCTTGGCCAGCAGGTCGCAGGCATCCTCGTAGGTGGTGTCCCAGTAGTCGTTCTTCTTCAGGCTGTGGTAGGCCTTGTTGAACTTGCTCTCCTTCTGCATCGCGAGCACCGCGGTGGAGAGCATCACCATCGGGTGGCTGTCCTTGGGCAGGGCGCGCAGCACATCGAAGACGTAGGCGGGCACCTTGGCGCGGGCCTTGAAGTCCTGGTGGATCTCCTCGGCCTCCTCGGCCGTGGGGATCTCGCCGGTGAGCAGGAAGTACCAGAAGGACTCCACCGTGGGGTATTCGGCGCCGGGCAGCTTGGGCAGGGCGGCGAAGGTCTCTGGAATGAGCTTGCCCCTGAAGCGGATGCCCTCCTGGGAGTCGAGGTAGGAGATGTCGGTGACGAGACACTTGATGTCCCGGGCACCGCCGATGCACTGATCGATGGTCACCTCGTCGATGACCACCTTGCCGAACTCTTTCAGGAGCCGGGTGGTTCGGGGGCGATGTTCCTCAATCTTCTCTTGAAGACGGGCTTTGAGGCGTGTCATGGCTGGCTCCATGAAATGAGGGAGGGTGGATGGGGTGGCTATGAAGGAGCAGGGGGTCCGATCATCATACGGGCATCATCTATCGATGCGATGTCTTTCGTGCTGTTTGATGACCACCTGGGAATTAATCGATCTGATCATGACCCATAGTCCAGAGTATGGATGGAGCTGGTAGGAGTTGCCGTGACCTTGGTCAATCTGAGGGTATTGCTGATCGCAATGGTGGCCGCGGGCCTCGTGGCCCAGGAGACGCCACGGCCGAACCGCCTGGCCTGGTTCGAGGGCTTTCCGGAGCCCCTGCCGGAAGGCGCCAGCGAGGTGGCCCTGGAAGCCACCAGCCAGATGCTGCGGCCGGACCTGGAGCGCAGCGCGGACGGCCGGACCTTCGCGCGCCTGGATGGCGAGGAATGGCAGCTGACGGGGGACTGGGCGGTGAAGGCGGGATCCTCCCGGTTCAATGTCCGGGTCCGCGTGGCCTCGCGCTCCGGCGGCATCGCGGATCAGGCCATCTGGAACTGGCACACGATGTTCAATATGCCCCAGGGGGGACGGGAGGATGCGCCCAAGAACCGGCTCGTCTACCACCTCGAGCGGGACGGGCGGGTGATCGGGGACCTGACCCGGCCCGGCGTGTCCCTCATGGATCTCGATGTGGCCTGGGTCCGGCCCTTCGGCACCGCGGACGCCGGGGGGCGCGTCGGCGCCTCGGTGCAGCTGCCCACCGGGAAGCAGTCCGACTTTTCCGGCAGCGGCGACACCGATGGGCTGGTGGGCGCCGCGGCCTGGAAGCGGCACGGGCGCTTCAAGGTCTTCGGCCAGGTGGAGCGGGTGATGCTCGGCCTGCCCCGGAACAGCCCCCTGCGGGAGGTCATGGACCGGACCTCCTTCAACCGGGCCTGGGGCTCCGTGGCCTGGCTGGGCCAGGGGCCGGGCCTCCTGGACGGACTCGGCCTCGAGGTCAGCCTGGCCTACACCGGCAGTCCCTACCACACCGGCCTCGAGCGCCTGGACCGGGCGGGCTGGCAGCAGCACTGGACCCTCCGCCACACCCGTCTGCCCCGCTGGCGCTTCGGGGTCAGCGAGGAGGCCGGCACCTTCACCGCCCCGGACATCACGGCCTACCTGGTCTACCGCTTCGACGGGAAGTGACCTGCCTGTAAACTAGATGGTTCGTGCCGGAGTTCCCATGCAGCCCAACCAGTACCGCGACATCCGCCTTGAGAAGCTCGAGAAGCTCAAGGCCCTCGGACTGGACGCCTGGCCCCGGAAGGCGCAGCGGACTCACGGCATCGCCCAGCTGGCAGCGGCCTACGGGGACGCGGAAGCCTGGCCCAACGAGAAGCTGGAAGGGCTGGACCTCCCGGTTTCCGTGATGGGCCGCGTGCTCACCATCCGCGAGATGGGCAAGAGCGTGTTCGCCCACCTCACCGAGAATGGCGAGAAGATCCAGGCCTTCTTCCGCATGAACGACGTGGCCGAGCCGGGCTGGGATGTCCTCAAGCTCCTGGACATGGGCGATTTCATCAGCGTTACCGGGCCCCTCATGCGCACCAGGACCGGCGAGCTGAGCGTGCGGGTGAAGGAGATCCAGTTCCTCTCCAAGGCCCTGCTGCCCCTGCCGGAGAAGTGGCATGGCCTGCAGGACAAGGAGCAGCGGTACCGCCAGCGGTACCTGGACCTCATCTCCAACGGCGACGTGCTGAAGACCTTCCAGACCCGGTCGCGCATCGTGAGCGGCGTGCGGCGCTTCATGGAGGACCAGGGCTACCTGGAAGTCGAGACGCCCATGATGCAGCCCATCCCCGGCGGCGCCACGGCCCGGCCCTTCATCACGCACCACAACGCCCTGGACATGTCCCTCTACCTCCGCATCGCTCCGGAGCTCTACCTCAAGCGGCTCATCGTGGGGGGCTTCGAGAAGGTCTTCGAGATCAACCGCAGCTTCCGCAACGAGGGCATCAGCGTCCGGCACAATCCCGAATTCACCATGATGGAGTTCTACGCCGCTGGCCAGGATCTGAGGGACATGATGGCCCTCACCGAGGAGCTGTTCTCGGCCCTGGCCAAGGGGGTGATCGGCTCCGAGACGCTGCCCTGGGGCGAGCATGAGATCTCCTACGCCGCGCCCTTCCGCCGCCTGTCCCTGAAAGACGCCATCGCGCAGTACGGCGGTATCGATCGCCACCAGCTGGAGGACGGCGACAGCGTGCGCACCCTCGCCCGGGCCGCCCACATCGAGGACGTGGACGCGAAGACCGTGGGCACCCTCCTGGGCGACCTCTTCGAACACCACGCCGAGAAGCAGCTCATCCAGCCCACCTTCATCACGGACTATCCCATCGAGCTGTCCCCGCTCACCAAGACCCTGGCCGACGACGACCGGTTCGTGGACCGCTTCGAGCTGTTCATCGGCGGCATGGAGCTGGCCAACGCCTACTCGGAACTGAACGACCCCATCGACCAGATGGGCCGTTTCCAGGCCCAGATGGACGAGCGCGAAGCCGGCAACGACGAGGCCATGCTGCTGGACCAGGACTTCGTCACCAGCCTGGAGCACGGCTTCCCGCCCTGCGGCGGCGAAGGCATCGGCATCGACCGCCTGGTCATGCTGCTCACCAACAGCGCCAGCATCCGCGACGTCATCCTGTTCCCGCTCATGCGCCCGATGAAGCCGAGCGAGGCTCCTGACGAGTCGATGTGACGGAAACGCGCCCGGCCCGCTGCCATACTTGAACACCCTGATTGGAGGCTCCCATGGCCGTCCCGATGCTTGAGCTCGCCCCGCAGAACGCCGCCGTGAAGGCCAAGGTGCTGGAGGGGCTCTCGGGCCTCATCGACCGCTCCGCGTTCATCCTGGGCGAGAACGTGAAGGGCCTGGAGGCAGAGATCTCGGCCTATGCCGGCGCGGCCCATGCCGTCGCCATGTCCAGCGGCACGGACGCCCTGCTGGCGGCCCTGATGGGCCTGGGCATCGGCCATGGCGATGAGGTGATCGTCCCCAGCTTCACCTTCTTCGCCTCGGCGGGGGTGGTGTCGCGCCTGGGCGCGAAGCCCGTCTTCATCGACCTCGACCCGGCCACCTTCAACGCCACCGGCGCCCTGGTGGAGGCCGCCATCACGCCCCGCACCAAGGCCATCATGCCCGTGCACCTCTTCGGCCAGCTGGCGGACATGCCCGGCATCATGGCCGTGGCGGCGAAGCATGGCATCCCCGTGGTGGAGGACGCCTGCCAGAGCCTGGGCGCCAAGGGCTGGGGCAAGTCCGCGGGGCAGTTCGGTGACCTGACCGCCTACAGCTTCTACCCCACCAAGAACCTCGGCGCCTTCGGCGATGCCGGCATGACCGCCATCCGCGGCGATGCAGCTCTCGCTGCGCGGGTCCGCCGCATCCGCGTCCACGGCATGGAGCCCGTCTACATGCACCACGAGGTGGGCATGAACGGGCGCATGGACGAGTTCCAGGCCCTGGTGCTGCGCGCCAAGCTGCCCATGCTCGACGGCTGGCACGAGGGCCGGCGGAAGCACGCCACCTGGTACCTGGAGCGCATGAAGGGGCTGGCCGCCGACGAGGTCGTGCTGCCCCGCGAGGTGGTGCCCGAGGGCCGCCACATCTACAACCAGTTCACCATCCGCGTGAAGGGCGGTCGGCGCGATGCGCTCCAGGCCCACCTCAAGGAGCGCGGCATCGGCAGCGCCATCTACTACCCCATCTGCCTCCATGAGCAGCCCTGCTTCGCCTTCCTCGGCTACAAGGCCGGCCAGCTGCCCGAGTCCGAGCTCGCGGCCAAGGAAGTGCTCAGCCTGCCGGTCTACCCCGAAATGACCGCGGCCATGCTCGAGGAAGTGGCCAGCGCGATTCTCGGGTTCTTCGGAAAGCCCTGAGGGTTCTCAGTCCGCCGCGCGTCCGGCAGCCGTCGCCGCGCCCACCCAGGCCTCCAGCGCCTGGCGGATGGGGCCGTCCAGGGACAGGAACTGCAGGCCCATGCCCACCTGGTCCGCGGCAGCTTCCGTGGAGGAGTAGCCCAGCAGATAGGTCACGGTGGCGCTGAGGGAGGCCTTGGGCAGGTCCGGATGCAGGAAGACGAGGTTGTCCAGCGTCGCCCCCGGCAGAAAGAACCGGGCGGTGCGCCCCCCCAGCAGGGCCAGGCACCCGCCGACGCTCAGGTTCATGATGCGGACGTCACGGAAGTCGTGTCCCTTGAGGGTGAAGGAGATGGCGAACTCCGGGCCGGTGATGACCCGGGTGTCTCGTCGATGGTCGTGGTCGTTCATGGACTGGGTGCCTCAGGTCGGAAATCCCTGCTTGGGTATCGGCCGGTCCGGGGATAAACTGGATTTTCTGATCGGCCTGAACCCACCGGGGGACAGGGCGGATTCCTGGGAATCCGGCCCTGACGGCGCAGGACGCCGTCTCACCCAAGCGGGGACAACGCGAGACCCACAGCGCTGGCCGGACCTTCAACCCATTCACCTCCCTGGAGTTCCCATGGAAATCCTCCTCATCGAGAACGTGCCCAGCCTCGGCGCCCGCGGCGACGTCGTGAACGTCAAGGACGGCTACGCCCGCAACTTCCTCCTGCCGCGCAAGATGGCCCTGCCGGTCACCGCCGGCAACAAGCGCCAGATCGAGCTCGAGAAGATCCGCGCCGAGAAGCTCCGCGCCAAGGAACTGGCCGATGCCAAGAGCCTGGCCGAGAAGCTCGAGGCCATCAGCCTCGCCGTGGCCAAGAAGGCCGGTGAGAACGGCCACCTCTTCGGTTCCGTCACCAATGCCGACGTGGCTGAGCTCTTCAAGGGCAAGGGCTTCACCCTGGATCGCCGCGACATCACCGTGCCCCACATCAAGGACGCCGGTGCCTACACCGTGGATGTGCGCCTCTACAGTGGCGTGCACGCCAAGGTCAGCCTCGAAGTCACCGCTACCGCGGCCGAGTAGACCCACCCAGGATCCATTCCCCCCACCTGGCCGGCTCCTCGCGTAGGTGCTGGTCCCGCCGGGATTCCGCGTAGCCGGAGCCCGTCCACCCCATCCCAAGGAGTCCATTCCATGGCGAAGACCACTGCCAAGCCTGAAACCCTCGGCATCGCCGAGCTCGCCGCCACCCTGGCCGAGGCCCAGGACCTGTCCAAGGCCCGTGCCAAGTCCATCCTCGACGGCGTCCGCGACCACATCGTGGAGACCCTGCTCTCCGGCCAGCGCGTCAACCTCTTCGGTCTCGGCACCTTCGAAGTGCGCGCCACCAAGGAGAAGATGGGCCGCAACCCCAAGACCGGTGAGAGCATCCAGATCCCCGCCGGCCGGAAAGTCGTCTTCAAGACGGCCAAGGGTCTCAAGGATCAGATGTAAGGATTGTTAGAGCACGACACAGAAGGCCGCCGAAAGGCGGCCTTCGTCGTTGGGCCACGGCGATGCTCGGCGGAGTCTGGACCCGGCGAGGAGGTTATGCCACCGGCGTCGCAGCCCCGGGACAAAGTGCCCTTCTGCGTTCTCGGGCATCCTTGATCCATGACCCCGTTCGTTTACCTCCACGGATTCTCCTCCACCCCCAACGGGAACAAGGGGCGCTTCGTGCGCCAATGGGTGGAGGCCCGCGAGATCGCCTTCCACGCGCCGGACCTGAACCTGCCGGCCTTCGAGACCCTCACGATCACGGCCCAGGTCGAGGCCGTGGAGGCCCTGGTGCGCGGCCTGCCTGAACCGCCGGTGCTGGTGGGCAGCTCCCTCGGCGGGTTCATCGCCACCGCCGTGGCCCACCGAGGGAGCCGGGTGAAGGCCATGCTCCTGCTGGCCCCAGCCATCCACTTCGCAGGGCGCCGCACGACGCATCCGACCTGGGCTGCCTACCGCGAGCGCGGGGAGATGGAGGTCTTCCACCATGGCGCGGGGCGGCTGCTGCGGCTGGGGCCGGAGCTGCTCCGGGACCTGCCGAACTGGCTCGGGGAGGAGACCTGGCGCCTGGCCGTGCCCACCGTGATCCTCCATGGCCGCGCCGACGATTCCGTTCCACTGGCCGAGAGCGAAGCCTACGCGGCCCGCAACCCGGAGGCGATCCTCCACATCCTCGATGATGATCACGGGCTGCTGGCACCAGCCTCCCTTGCCCGCTTGGAGGCCGAACTGGACGCGGCGCGGTGAATCACGACCCGAATTCAGTCGGGCTCAACGCCTGCAGGTACCGTGTGAGCAGCTTCTGCTTCTCCTGGGTGGCCTTCACCTTCTTCTGGTAGATGGAGAAGCGGTCCTCGGCGGGGCGGATGGCGGGGAAGAGGGCCACCAGGTCGCCCCGCTCCAGCTCCTCCAGCACGCTGTAGCGGGGCACCAGCAGGGCGCCCATGCCCTCCACGGCGGCGTGGATCATGGCGCGGATGTGGTTCACGGCGATGAAGCGGTCCAGGTGGGGTTGGTCCCGGTCCGGCACGGCCACGAGGAAGCGGTTCCACCAGGCGCCCGCCTTGTCCAGGGACAGGATGGGGCAGCGCGCCAGGTCCGCGGGGATCCGCAGGCGGTGGACCTTCCGGAAGGCGGGGGTGCAGGCCACCACGTAGGTCTCCCGGAAGAGAGGGACCTTCTTCAGGGCCGGGAGGGCATGCTCCACGCAGTCGATGGCCAGGTCGAGGTCATCCCGCAGCAGGGGGGTGAGCAGGTCGTGGCTGAGGGTGAAGTCGATCTCGATGCCCGGGTTCGCGGCCAGGAAGGGCTGCATGTGCCGCATGAGGATGCTGCTGCCGAACTCCACCGTGGCACCCACCCGGAGCCGGCCCCGGGCCTGGGTCTGGTGGCGCTTCAGGTCCTCGGCCGCGGCGTCGAGGGTGGCGAAGGCCTGTTCGCAGGCCTGGTAGAGGCGCCGGCCCTCCTCGGTGAGGCGCAGGCCCCGGCTCCGGCGATCCAGGAGGGGGAGGCCGATCAGGTCCTCCAGCTTGGCCATGGCGTGGCTGACAGCGGACTGGGTGCGACCCAGGCGCCGGGCGCAGGCGGTGAAGCTGCCCACCTGGGCGAGCGTGTAGAAGGTCCGCAGCTGGGGGAGGTCGAGCAGGGCGTCCATAGGTATGAATCATATTCATGCCTCATGTGAATCGAATGAGTTTCATCATTGACGCAAAAAAAGATACAAATGGATCCTGGAGGTGGGCCATGCAGGAGGTCCTGAAGTCGCTGGGCATTTCGGACGTGAACCCGGGCGGGTTCGCCGGCGCGTGGACGGGCAGCGGGAAGGCCCAGCAGGTCGTCTCCCCCATCAACGGCGAGGCTCTGGCCACGGTCACCAACGTCACCCCCCAGGAATTCGAGGCCATCCTGGCGAAGAGCCACGCCGCCTTCGCGTCCTGGAAGCTGGTGCCCGCCCCCAAGCGCGGCGAGGTGGTGAAGGCGCTGGGTGACGAGCTGCGCCGGAACAAGGCGGCCCTGGCCGAGCTGGTCACGCTGGAGATGGGCAAGACCCTGCGCGAGGGCCTGGGCGAGGTCCAGGAGATGATCGACATCTGCGACTTCGCGGTGGGCCTGTCCCGCCAGCTCTACGGCCTCACCATGCCCAGCGAGCGGCGCCAGCACCGGCTCCAGGAGCAGTGGCATCCCCTGGGCGTGGTGGGCGTCATCACGGCCTTCAACTTCCCCGTGGCCGTGTGGAGCTGGAACACCGCCCTGGCCCTGGTCTGCGGCGACACGGTGCTCTGGAAGCCGTCCTCCAAGACGCCGCTGACGGCCCTCGCCTGCACGAAGATCGCCGAGAAGGTGCTGCGTGACTTCGGCTTCGATCCCGCCATCTGCAGTCTGGCCATCGGCAAGGGCAGCGAGATCGGCGACCTCATCAACACCGACCCGCGGGTGGCCCTGGTGTCGTACACGGGCTCGGTCCCGGGTGGCCGCCACGTCGGGAAGCTGGTGCAGGAGCGCTTCGGCCGCCACATCCTCGAGCTGGGCGGCAACGGCGCCGTGATCGTGAGCGACAAGGGTGACCTCGACATCGCCCTGCGCTCGGTCTACTTCGGCGCCATCGGCACCTCAGGCCAGCGCTGCACCTCCACCCGCCGAGTCATCGTGCAGGAGTCCATCTACGGCGCCTTCCGGGACCGCCTGCTGGAGCTCTACAAGAAGACGCCCATCGGCGATCCCCGGCAGGACGAGATCCTCATGGGACCCCTGGTGGACGCCGGAGCCGTGGCCACCATGCTGGCCGCCATCGAGACGGTGAAGGCCCAGGGCGGGAAGATCCTCGTCGGCGGGGAGAAGCTGCCCCAGGCCGGTGGCTGCTACATCACGCCCTGCATCGCCGAGGTGTCCGGCAACCTGCCCATCGTGCAGGAGGAGACCTTCGCCCCGGTGCTCTACCTCATGCCCTACCGGACCATCGAGGAGGCCATCGCCCTCCAGAACGGTGTGCCCCAGGGCCTCTCCAGCGCCATCATCACCAACGACCTGGGCGAGAGCGAGCTGTTCCTGTCGGCGGCCGGCAGCGACTGCGGTCTGGCCAACGTGAACACCGGTACCAGCGGCGCGGAGATCGGCGGGGCCTTTGGTGGTGAAAAGGAGACCGGCGGCGGCCGCGAGAGCGGTTCTGACGCATGGAAGGCCTACATGCGCCGGCAGACCAGCGCCATCAACTTCAGCGGCAAGGTGGAACTGGCCCAGGGCATCACGCTGGAGCTCTGAGGAGCGCCCACCGCCCGCACGGGTTCCGCTAAGCTTTGGGGATCCTTCTGCGAGGCCCCCTTGGCTGGGCAAATTCTCCCATTCCGGCGCGATCCGCCGGGCCATCCCCTTCCCGCCGTCGCCCGGGCGCTGCTGGTGGGGGTCTGGATCGTCGCGGGCCTGGTCCACGGCGGCCTATCCCTGGATCAGCGCCTCGCGGTGTGGCCGCTGAGCTACATGGGGCTGGAGCTCCTCGCCGCGGCCAGCCTGGGTTGTCGCGCCTGGAGGACCCCCGGCGCCAGCCGCGTGGCCTGGTGGCTGCTGGCGCTCTCGGCCGCCCTGGAAGTTCCGAACCTGGCGGTCAGCCTGCTCCTCAGCCGGGGCTGGGCCGCGCCTTGGGCCGCAGGTGTGCCGAGCCTCCTTGGGCTGGGGACTGGCCTCCTGGTGCTGGCGGGGGTCCTGAGCTTCCCCCGGGCCCAGGAGCCGAGCGCCGTGCTCTGGCGGCGGGTCCAGGACGGCCTCATCTTCGCCGTGGCCGTGCTCTTCCTGCTCTGGGTGCTGGGGGGCCAGGGCAACCTCCCCACCGTGGCCCAGGGCATGGGCTTCCGGGTCTTCGTGGCCTACCTCAATGCGGCCCTGCTGGGCGGCGGCGTGGTCTTCATGACGTCGTACGATCCGGGCCGGATCCGGGGGCCGCTCGGCTGGCTGGGAGCCTCGGCCCTGGCCTGGCTGGCGGCCCTCTCCGCCTGGGCCCTGGCGGGCCTGCCCCCGGTGGTGGCCACTCAGGGTTGGATCGTCCTGGCCGGGGCCATCCCGCTCTTCCAGGGGCTGGCGGCCTGGTCCCCCCGTCCGGTGGAGGAGGCCCTGGCCGGCCCGGGCTCCGAGCGGAGGGCCGTGGTGCTGCTGCCCTACCTTCCCGTGGCCATCGCCATCGGGGTCCTGGCGGTGCTGCTGGTCTTCACGCCCGGAAGCGTGACCCGGAGCGCGTTCTCCATCTTCCTCGTCATGGTGGCGCTCCTCCTGCTGCGGCAGTTCCAGTCCATCCAGGATCTCCTGGCGGCCCGGCGGACCCTGGAGGATCGGGTCCGGCAGCGGACCCGGGCCCTGGAGCAGGCCCAGGACACGCTGCTGAGGACGGAGCGGATGAACACGGTCGCGCTCATGGGAGCGGGCCTGGCCCATGACCTCAACAACCTGCTCTGCGCCATGAAGAGCTCGGCCGAGCTGGCGACCCTGCGGCTCGACGAGGGCCAGGCCCCGGGCCGGGAGGAGCTTGGCCGTATCGCCGTGGCGGCGGACCGCGCCGCGCACCTGACCGGGCGCCTGATGGGGTTCGCGCGGCGGGAGGAGGAGTACCTATCCTTCCTGGATCTGGGCACGGCGGTGAAGGAGATGGAGGCGACCCTGAGGCTTCTGCTGCCGCGGTCCGTGGACCTCCGCATCGAGGCCGCGGTGGGAGGGGGGCTGATCGTCCAGAGCTCCCGGCTCCGGGTGGAGCAGATGGTGGTGAACCTGGTGGCCAACGCCCGCGACGCCATGCCCGACGGGGGCCTCCTCACGGTGCGGACCGGGGTGGGGGACTCGGAGCGGCCCATGGCCCTGCTGGAAGTGGTGGATACCGGCATCGGCATGAGCCCCGAGATCCAGGCGCGGATCTTCGATCCCTTCTTCACCACCAAGGCCCCGGGCCAGGGGACGGGCCTGGGCCTGCCCTCGCTGAAGGCCATGGTGGAGGAGAGCGGCGGCCGGCTGGAGGTCCTGAGCGGGCCGGACCAGGGCTCCCGGTTCCGGATCCTCCTGCCCCTGCTGCCGGTGGCGGGCGTCAGCCTCCGCTGATGAGGTGGATGACCTTCACCACCGCGCCGTCGGGGATGCGGGTGGTGTCGTAGTCCTTCTTCGGCACCAGCGCATCGTTCACGTGGATGACCAGCAGGGGGAACCGGTAGTTCTTCGCCTTCAGCACGTCCCGGACCGTCATGCCCGCGTGCCAGTCGAGCGCCTCTTCATTCACCAGGATCATGCGCGTTTTCCGCCTATGCTTTTCACGAAGAGAATCGGCCGCGTTCGCGGCCGATTCTCTCAGAGGTGCTGCTTCACGACTTCGACCACTTCCGGGAACGCGTCGAGGCCCAGCTCCTTGAGGCGCGCCAGGGTGGGCACGCCATCGAGGGTCCAGCCGCGGCGGGTGTAGACGCTGTCCATGAGCTTGGAGAAGCGCTCCGTGCGCCACTTCCGGTGCAGGGCCATCTTCTCCTCGGTGCTCTTCCCGGCGGGGTCGAGGCCCATCTCGGTGATGATCTGCTGGTCGTAGCGCTCGGCGCGGGACTCGTACTCCTCCCTCGTGACGGGGCCGAGGGAACGGTAGGGCGCCGCATCGTGCAGGCGGAGCCCCTTGCCCATGCGGATGTTGAACACGCGCTGGAAGTTGTAGACCTTGGCGGACTGGACGATCAGCTCTTCCTTGTCGATCTGGATGCCCGTGGTGGCGCTGAAGAGGTCCACGTAGTTCTGCACGTGCTCGGGCACCTTGTGGGCCTCGGGCTGCTCGGAGTTGTTGGCGGGCACCACGTCGTTCCAGGGCAGCTTGCAGAAGCCGTTGAGGCCGAACCAGGTGCGGAACAGGGGGAAGTAGTAGAGCGCCTCGGCCTTGTCCTCGAAGGTGGGCAGCTGCTTGTTCACCATGTCCATGAAGATCAGCCAGGCCTCGTCGTGCTGCGGCCCCTTGTTGGTGAGTGCGTAGCCGCCCTGCTGGGCCAGGGATTCCTTCGACATGTACTGGGAGTATTCGAGGCCCTTGTTCTCCATGCCGATGTCGTTGATGAGCTGCGGATCGCCCCAGCCGTTCTTGATGAAGTGCTCCTTCATCTTCTTCACGCCCAGGCCGGCGATCTTGCCGAAGCCTTCGCCGCGGGCCATCTGGTGCATCATCTCGAGGTCGGCCTCGGCGTTGCCCCAGGTCATCTCCAGGCCGCCCGTGCGCTCCTTGTTGAGGATGCCGCGCTGGTAGCACTCCATCACGAAGGCCGTGAGCGTGCCGTAGGTGATGGTGCAGATGCCGTAGGTGTCGCAGTAGAAGTTCAGCTCCAGCAGGTAGTCGGGATCGAAGACGCCGCAGTTGGAGCCCAGGCCCGCCGCGTTCTCGTACTCGGGGCCGTCCACGGTGACCATGTCGCCCTTGTAGGGGCCGGTCTTCAGCACGAGGCCGTCGGCGCCCTTGGCGCAGGCCATGGAGCAGCCGTACCAGCAGCCATCCACCGTGTGCTGGGTGCAACGCTGCTGCCAGTAGCTGGAGTCGATCTTGTGGACGTCCGGGTGCGAGCCGTACTGGAAGTTGTGGACGGGCAGCAGGTCGTAGGCGTCCATGATCTCCACGATGTGGGCCGTGCCGTTGCGCCGCATCATGCACTGGCTGCCGTCGTTCTCGCGGATCTCCTTGTGGTACTTGATGCCGGTCTTGGCGATGGTCTCGGGATCCGCCGGGTGGTTGAGGTCGCCAGCCACCTTGGGCCCACGCACCACGAGCGCGCGGATGCGCTTGTCCCGGAACACGGTGCCGATGCCGCCCCGGCCCGCCTGCTTGAAGCGCACGCACTTGCGGCGGCGGTCGTAGAAGGAGAAGTTCAGCATGCCGATGAGGCTGTGTTCGGCCGCCGCGCCCGTGGACACCACGGAGATGTTGGGCAGGTCCTTCTCGTTCTCGGCGTACATGTGGGTGAGGACTTCCGCGAGGACATGGCTATCCACCGGATCGGTGGGGGCGTCCTCGATGCGGATGATGCCTTTCTGCCCGTCGATGAAGAGGATGATGTCCTTGTCGGACTTGCCCTGGAGCTCCAGCGCGTCGAAGCCCGAGAACTTGAGCAGGGGGCCGTAGAAGCCGCCCACGTTGGAGTCGATGGGGATGTCCGTCTGGGGCGAGAGGCTCACCACCAGCGACTTGCCGGTGCCCGCGTACTGGGTCATGCCGGCCACGGGCCCGGGGCTGATGACGATCTCGTTCTCGGGATCATTCCAGCGGGTGGTGGGCTTCACGGCGTTCCACAGGTGGAAGAGGCCGAACCCGCGGCCGCCGATGAAGACATCCTTCATCTGCTGGGTGACGGGCTTCTCCGTGATCTCCAGGGTGCCCACGTTCACGTAGAGTGTGCGGTTCGTGTAGCCCTTGTCCGGCAGGCTGGGCGTGTAGGTGATCTCCTTCAACACCTTGTGCGCCGCCTGGATGGCCTCGAGGCCCTCCAGGTACTCGGTGCGCTTCGTGTAGTCGATGTCCATCACCTTGGAGGGGTCAAACACAAGCTGGCTCATGGGTCGCTCCTAAGGCTCAGATGATCCGGATGGCCGGCTCGGGGACGTCCACGATGGAGAGGGCCCCGTGGGGGCAGACCTTCACGCAGATGCCGCAGGAGGTGCACTTGTGGGGGACGATCCAGTCGGGGTTCCGCATGAAGGCGTCCTTCTCACAGAAGCCGATGCACATGTAGCAGCCCACGCAGAGCTGCTTGTCGATCATCACGACGCCCAGCTTGTTGCGCTTGAGGGCCTCCGTCGGGCAGACCACCACGCAGTCGCCGCACTGGTCGCAGAGGACGGCCTTGCCGCCGCCGTCCTCGTAGGCCTTGATCTGGAGGGCCGCCTGGGCAGGGTCGTCCACCTTGAAGACCTTGATGGCGCACTCCATCTCACACTCATGGTTGCAGTTGCGCCCTGCGTCGCACTTCTGGAAATCGATCACCAGCTGTTTCATGGCTCGAAGGCCTCCGGACTCGGACCCGTTGACTACACGTCAATCAGGGATGGCCATGCCACCCCAGATGTGAGGCTAGTCCGGGCTCCGACCTCGGGCAATGGACGCGGGTCACACTTCGGCGTCGAGGCCCTCCCGGCGGATGAGGTGGGCGGCCGTGGCCTTGAAGGAGGCCACCACGGCGCCCCCGGGCCTGAGGTCCAGTTCTGCCAGGGATTGCGCCGTCACGTAGGCCGCCAGGAAGAACCCGCAATCCAGCTCCACCTTGAAGAAGGGGCCCCGGGGGAGGATCTTGGTGACGGTGCCGGGGAAGGCGTTCCGGGCGCTGCTGGATTTGTCGGTTTGTAAAGAGAGGGTCACGTTCTCGGGGCGGATGCCTACCAGGACGGTCTGGCCGGGCTGGGCCTCGCCGATGGCCAGCACTTCCTGGCCGCCCGAGCCCTTGCCGAGTCGCAGGGTCAGCAGGCCCTCCCCGCAGGTGGCCACCTGGCCCCTGAGCAGGGTCTCCATGCCCACGAAGGCCGCCACGATCGGATCCTGCGGGTGGTTCATGACCTCCCGGAGGCCGCCGGTCTGGAGGAGGGTTCCGCCCTGCATCACGGCCAGCCGGTGGGCGAGGCGTGCCGCCTCGCCCTGGTCGTGGGTGGAGATCACTGCGGTGCTGCCGGTCTCGGCGAGGATGTGGCCCAGGTCGTCGAGCAGGCCCTCCCGGGCGGGGGCGTCCAGGGCGGCGAAGGGCTCGTCCAGGAAGAGGATCTCGGGCCCCAAGACGAAGGCCCGGGCCAGGGCGGTGCGCTGGGCCTCGCCCCCGGACAGGTGGCGGGCCGAGCGGTCCAGCAGGTGCCCGATGCCCAGGCGCCCGGCCCAGGCGCGCACGGCCGGCTCGCGCAGGGCGGCGGGAACGCCCCGGAGCTTGAGCCCGGTGGCGATGTTCTGGGCCACGGTGGCGTCGAAGAGCAGCGGGTCCTGGAAGACCATGGTCATGCGGCGGCGGAAGGCCTCGCGCTCCGAGCGGGACCGGAGCTCCACCCCTTGATACAGGAGGGTTCCCCCGGACAGGGGCAGGAGGCCTGCCAGAGCCAGCATCAGGGTGCTCTTGCCGGCGCCGTTGGGCCCCATGAGGGCCAGGACCTCGCCCGCCCGCAGGCCCAGCGCGGGCACATCGAGGACCTGGGTCCCGCCCCGAAGGACCTTCAGGCCCCGCGCCTCCAGGACGGTCGCGCGGCTCATCGGGGCCGGTTCCGCTGCTGGAGGTGCGTGAGCACGGCGTTCACGGTGAAGGCCAGGACCAGCAGCAGGATGCTGAGGGCGAAGGCCACCTCGAAGTTGCCCCGACCCGTCTCCATGACCGTGGCCGTGGTGAGCACCCGGGTCTGCCCCTTGATGTTGCCGCCCACCATGATGGACGCGCCCACCTCGGAGATGACGCCGCCGAAGCCCGCCATGACGGCGGCCAGCAGGGGCAGCCGCGCCTCCTTCAGCAGCAGCCACACCATCTGGGGCCGCGAGGCGCCCAGGGCCAGGATCTGCAGCCGCAGGCCCGGCGGCAGGTGCTGGAGGGCCGAGAGGCTGATGCCGGCGATGATGGGCGAGGCGATGGCGGCCTGGGCCAGGATCATGGCCCAGGGCGTGTACAGGATCTCCAGGAACCCGAAGGGCCCGTTCCGCCAGAGCAGCACGGTGACGAAGAGGCCCACCACCACAGGCGGCAGCCCCATGCCCGTGTTGAGCAGGGCGATGACCAGCCGCTTGCCGGGGAAATCGTTGAGGGCCACGGGGATGGCCACGCCCAGGCCGATCACCAGGCTGATGAGGGTGGCCAGGCCCGAGACCTCGAGAGAGAGCAGGGTGATCCGGAGGACCTCGGGATCCAGCGTGAGCAGCAGCTCCAGCGCCTTCCGCAGTCCCTCCCAGATCAGGTCCATGGGCTCCTACTCTGCTTCGAGGAACGGAAACTTGAGGTCCCGGGGCGGGGTGAAGCTCTCCTTGATGGTGCGCGGAGAGGTCCAGCGGATCAGGTTCAGGAAGCTCCCGGCCTTGTCGTTGGTGCCCGAGGCGCGGGCTCCGCCGAAGGGCTGGTGGCCCACCACGGCGCCCGTGGGCTTGTCGTTGATGTAGAAGTTCCCGGCGGTGTTGGCCAGGGCCTCGGTCAGCTGGTTGATGACGTAGCGGTCGCGGGCGAAGATGGCGCCGGTCAGGGCGTAGGGAGATGTCTCGTCCAGAACCTTCAACGTCTCGTCCAGCTTGGCGTCGTCATAGACATAGATGGTGAGCACCGGCGCGAAGATCTCCTCCTGCATGGTCACGAACTTGGGATTCGTGGTGAGGATGATCGTCGGCTCCACGAACCAGCCCTTCGACTTGTCGCCCTTGCCGCCCACGAGGATCTCAGCCTCCTTCGAGGCCTTCGCCAGCTCGATGTACTTCATGGCGTTGTCGAAGGAAGCCTCGTCGATGACCGCATTGAAGAAGTTGCGGAAGTCGCGCACATCGCCCATGCGGATCTCCCCCATCAGCTCCAGCAGGCGCGCCTTCAGCTCGGGCCAGTGGGAGGCGGGGGCGTAGACGCGGGAGCAGGCGGAGCACTTCTGGCCCTGGTACTCGAAGCTGGCGCGCACGATGCCCGCGGCGGTCTCGTCCACGTCACCGGAGGCGTGCATGAACACGTAGTCCTTGCCGCCGGTCTCGCCCACGATGCGGGGGTAGCCCTTGTAGCGCTCCAGGTTGCCGCTGATGGTCTTCCACATGCTGTTGAAGACGCCGGTGGAGCCCGTGAAGTGGAGGCCCGCGAAGTTGGGATCCTCCAGCGCGATCTTCCCGATCATGGAGCCGCGGCCGGGGATGAAGTTGATGACGCCGTCCGGCAGGCCGGCCTCCTTGTAGAGCTGCATGAGGTAGTAGTTCGACACCACGGACGTGGAAGCGGGCTTCCAAACGACCGTATTGCCCATGACCGCCGGGGCCGTGGGCAGGTTGGCGGCGATGGCCGTGAAGTTGAAGGGCGTCACGGCGAAGACGAAGCCCTCGAGGGCGCGGTAGTGCACGCGGTTCCACACGTGGGGATCTGAGATCGGCTGCTGCTTGTAGATCTCCTCCATGAACTTCGCGTTGTAGCGGAAGAAGTCCGCCGTCTCGCAGGTGCTGTCGATCTCCGCCTGGTACGCGCTCTTCGACTGGCCCAGCATGGTGGCGGCGTTCAGGATGTAGCGGTACTTCCCGGAAATCAGGCTGGCCACCTTGTGGAAGATGGCGGCGCGGTCCTCCCAGGGCGTGGCCTCCCAGTCCTTCTTGGCGGCCAGGGCCGCGTCGATGGCCAGGCGGACCTCGGCCTCGCCGGCCTCGTGGAACCGGGCCAGCACATGCTGGTGGTCGTGGGGGCAGGTGGCCTTCTGGGTCTTCCCGGTGCGCACTTCCTTCCCGCCGATGATGAGCGGGATGTCGAGTTCGAGGGCGTACTGGCGCTCCAGCTCGGCCTTCAGGAGGGCCCGCTCCCGCGAGCCGGGGGCGTAGGGCAGGATGGGCTCATTGTGGGATTCGGGCAGGCTGAAGATGGCGTTGGACATGGGGCTTCCTCCGTCCGGCGGGCCTATTCCGGCTTGCCGGCATCAGGAAAGAATAACGGCGAGCCAAAAGTACCGATTCCGAATTCTTTGATGGTGGTCTGCACATCTTTCGACACCAGGAAGTCAGCAAATGCGCGGGCTCCGCGGGCATTCACCCGGGGATGCCGGGTGGGGTTCACCTCGATGACGTGGTAGACATTCAGGAGGGCCGCATCGCCTTCGCTGAGGATCTGCAAGCCGAGTTTCTTGCGCATGGCCAGGTAGGTGCCCCGATCTGACAGAGTGTAAGCCCGCTTCTCGGCGGCCACGGCCAGGGTCTGCCCCATGCCGAGGCCCGTCTGCTGGTACCAGGCCTGCCCCTCGGCCTTGACGCCCGCGGCGGCCCAGAGCTTCTTCTCCTGCGCGTGGGTGCCCGAGTTGTCGCCCCGGGAGATGAAGACGGCGTGGCCCGCGGCCACGGCCTGGAGGGCCGCGGCGGCGGCCTTCCCGCGCACGTGGGCGGGGTCCGTGGCCGGTCCCAGCAGGATGAAGTCGTTGTGCATGACGAGGCGGCGGTTCACGCCGGAGCCCTCCTTCATGAGCGCCTGCTCGGCCTCAGGGGAGTGCACCAGCAGCACGTCCGCCTCGCCCCGCCGGCCCATGGCGAGGGCCTGGCCGGAACCCACGGCGATGGTCTTCACCCGGTAGCCCGTCGCCTTCTCGAAGCGGGGGATGAGCTCATCCAGCAGGCCCGAGTCCTGGGTGCTGGTGGTGGTGGCGAGGATGAGCGACTGCGGGGCCGGCGGGCCGGCCTGGAGGCCCGCGCAGGCCAGGGAGGCCACAACCAGCCAGGTCCATCCGGGGAATCTCGGGATCCGCATGGTCGCCTCCTCGGCGATGGTTTCGACAAGATACAACGAAGGAGCCTGCTCGACCGGTCCGCCGGTCCGGGTTGTGACCTCAGTCCAGCAGCCGCTTCCGGAAGGCCCGGACATCGGCCTCGATGGCGGTGGCGGCCTTGGCCTGGATCTCCCGGAAGCGCTTCAGGGCCTCTTCGCCGAGGGGCGTCAGGCGGGCGCCGCCCCCCTGGGGGCCCCCCTTGGCCGCCAGCACCACCGGGGACCGGAAGCACTGGTTCATCTCGTCCACCAGCAGCCAGGCTTTCCGGTAGCTCATCTCCAGCAGCCGGGCCGCCGCGGAGATGGAGCCGGTCTGCCCGATGGCCTCTAGGAGGTCGGCCTTCCCCTGGCCGATGGCGATGTCCGTGCCGTAGGCGATGCGGATGCGGATGGAGGCCGCGGGAGAGGCGGGTTTGGCCATGGGGATCTCCGACGGGGCCATTTCAGCACGAAGCCCGGCCTTCGGACTCTGCTAGAAGGGAAGCATGGACTCCACGACTCCGGACCGGCCGATGCGGCGCCCCCTCCTCCGGGTGCTCTGCCCGGAATCGCCCCGGCACTTCCCCTGGGCCCGGCCGGCCCAGCTGGTCCTCCGCAGCCTCCACATCGCGGCCATGGCCCTGGTGCTGGGCGCCATCCCCTTCGGGGCGGACTTCCACACCCTCCGGGCCCCGATCCTCCTCACGGTGGGCAGTGGCGTGCTGCTGTTCGCCATCGACCTGGCCCGGGACGCCGCCATCCTCACCCAGGGCAGCGGGGTGGCCGTCCTGCTGAAGCTGGCCCTGCTGGGCCTGGGCGCCGTCCAGCCCGCCTCGCGCCTGCCCTGGTACCTGGCCGCCACCCTGGTGGCCTCCGTCGGCTCCCACATGCCCGGGGCCTGGCGGCATTTCTCCTTCCTCCAGTGGAGGGTGATCAAGCATCCGGATTGAGGCCATGACCACTCCCGCCGAAGCCCTCCAGTCGATCCTCGCCCGCGTGGCGCCCCTGCCGCCGCGCACCCTGCCGCTGGCGGAGGCCCTGGGCCTGGCCGCGGCCGGGGCCATCCGGTCCGCCGAGCAGGTGCCACCCTTCACCAACTCCGCCATGGACGGCTATGCCGTGCGGGCCGGGGACCTCGCAGCGGCCTCGGCGGAACATCCCGTCCGCCTGCGGGTGCTGGGGGATCTCGCCGCCGGGGCCACGCCGGACCGGGCCGTGGCAGCGGGGACGGCCTGGCGCATCATGACCGGCGCGCCGCTGCCCGAGGGCGCCGATTCCGTGGTGCCCGTGGAGGACACCGTGCGCGGCGCGGACTGGGTGGAGGTCCGGAAGCCTCTCCGGGAGGGCATCCACATCCGCCTGGCGGGCGAGGACATCCAGGCGGGCCTGGCGCTGGTGGAGGCCGGACGGGGCCTGCGCCCCGGCGACCTGGGTGTATTGGCGGCGGTGGGGCACCCCGCCGTGACGGTGCATCCGCGGGCCCGGGTGGCCGTGCTCACCACCGGGGACGAGCTGGTGGAGGCCTCGGAACGGCCCGGCCCCGGTCAGATCCGCGACGCGAACATCCACGCCATCTGCGCCCAGGTGGCCGCCTGCGGGGCTGTCCCGATCCCCTTCGCGCGGGTTCGGGACGACCGGGCCACACTCGCGGGCGTGCTGCGGGAGGCGATGGGGGAGGCCGACGCCATCCTCACCACCGGCGGCATCTCCGTGGGCGACTACGACTTCGTGAAGGCCATCCTGGAGGAGCTGGGCGCGCAGCGCGTCTTCTGGAAGGTGGCCCAGAAGCCGGGCGGGCCGCTGGGCTTCTGGATGCTGGGGGACAAGCCGGTCTTCGGCATCCCGGGCAACCCCGTGGCCGCCATGCTGATGGTGGAGGAATACGTGCGCCCGGCGCTCCGCCGGCTGATGGGCTTCGCGAAGCTCCATCGCCCCGTGGCCGAAGCGCGGCTGGAGGGCGGCTGGACCGGCAAGGCCGGCGACCACCGCACCACCTTCCTGCGGGTGGTGGCCCGGCGCGAGGGCGGCCAGCTTCGGGCGCGGCTCACAGGCCCCCAGGGTTCCGCCATCCTCTCCTCGATGCTCCACACCAACGCCCTGGCCGTGGTTCCCGCGGGGATGGATCGGGTGGAGCCGGGCGGGATGGTTCCGCTCCACCTCACGGAAGAGGCGGAAGATCACTGAGGGAGGTGACCATGGCCATCCGCGTGGTGCGACTGGGAGCGCCGAGAAAGCCCGGCGAGGGCTTGCGGATCGGCACGGTGCGCCGGCCGCCCCGAGGCGTGCCCAAGGCGGAATTCGCCGCTCGCGATTTCTACGACGTGTGGCTGCCGGAGGCGGCGCCCAGCGAGGAGCTGGTGAAGCAGGCCCAGGCCGCCACCAGCGACAAGGACTGGGCGGCCTTCAAGAAGAAATACCGGGCGGAGATGGGCCCTCCCGAGAAGGCGCGGCTCCTGGACCTGCTGGCGGCCCTGTCACACCGGACGGATCTGGCCGTGGGCTGCTACTGCGAGGACGAAGCGCACTGCCACCGCTCCGTGCTGCGGGAGCTGCTGGCGGAGCGGGGCGCGCTCATCCGCTGAGGGCCGCGGGATCCCGCAGGAACACGGTGGCCGCGAAGCGCCGTCCGGTGCGGGGATCCCTCAGGGTGCGCTTGAGTACGAAGTCGAACAGGAGCGGGTTGGCCCGCCAGATCTCGTTGAGGGCCTTCCGCTCGGTCGGCGTGATCAGCTTCAGCTGCACGAGGCCGCGGGTCCAGACGACGAGATCCACGCCGGGCAGGGGGTAATCGCTCCCGTTGAGCAGCCGGGCTTCCAGGTCCCGGGCCAGCAGGGTCTGCAGGGGTCGGGGCAGGCGGTTGATCTGGGTGATGGCGGAGAGGTCGCCGAACAGGCGACCCTGGTACTTCGGATCGTCCAGGAGCCGCAGGAAGAGGTCGAAGTTGGCGGCCGTCTTCCCGGGGTGGTCCAGATCCGCGTTCCGGCCCAGGCTGGCGCAGTGGGCCACGATCACGGTGACGCCGAGGTCCAGCGGGCGCCGCAGGCGCAGCGGGTTCCCGAGGGCCTGGGCGCCCTTGACGGCCACGGCCTTCTCCTCGCCCGCATGGGTGAGCAGGACCACGCCCAGTTCCTTCATGCGGCGGTAGAAGGCGTCGTAGCGCGGATCGGCGGGATCGATGGCCTGGGCGTTGGGGAGCCACTTGAGCAGCCGGACCCCCTTCGCCGCGCAGCGTTCCAGCTCCACGACGGCGTCCTGCCGGGCCGGGTGGATGGAGGCCACGGGGACGAATACATCCGGGTACCGGGCCGCCGCCTCCAGCACGTAATCGTTCGGCACGTGGAACTCCGTGCGGGAGGGATCCGGCGTGCCGTCGGGATGGTAGGCCCGGTCCATGGCCAGGAGGTGGATCCTCACGGGCCTCGGGAAGGCCCGGGCCCGGGCGGCGAGGATGTCCAAGTAGTCCCGGTCGAAGTGGGCGAATCCCTTCACGCCCGTGGCCTTCAGGTAGAGGTTCGTCCCCAGGCGCTTCACAGGGTGCCGGGGGCTGAGCTTCTCGGGATGGACGGAGGTCCCATCGCCGTCCTGGCCCAGGCCGATGGCGTGGACGTGGACATCCACCACGGGCCGGGCCGGATCCAGATCCGAGAAGGCGCGGTCGATGAGGGCCTGGGCGGCGGGGGAGAAGGGCCGTGGCGCCGAGGCCGCGGCGGGCACAGCGAGGCCCAGCGTCACCAGGAGGAATCGGAGCGGCAGGGGGAGCATCCGCCAGGAATACCAGAATCCGCCGGCCGGGAACACGCCCCATGCCACACTATGGCGACCTTGAGGTATCCATGACCGCCGAGCCCTCCTTCCGCGAGAAGTACTCCTTCCCTGCCAGCTACTGGAACGCGAACCTCACGGAGCTGTTCGAGCGGGCGGCCTACTACTCCATGGCCAGCTTCATCGTCATCTACCTGGGGCGGCTCGGCCTGGGCGACTACTGGCCCAGCACCCTGAACGGCGTGCTCTGGTTCCTGGTCTACTTCCTGCCCATCCTCAGCGGCACCATCGCCGATCAGATCGGCTTCCGCCGCAGCCTGCTCCTGGCCTGCGTGCTGCTGGTAGGGGGCTACTTCCTCATGGGCTATCCCGTCTGGTTCGGCGGGCAGACCCTGGCCCTGCAGGCGGGCAAGGAGGTCACGGCGGGACTGGGCGTGATGGTGCCCGTGGCGGCGGCCATCGTGCTGGTCGGCATCGGCGGCTCCTTCGTGAAGCCCTGCATCGCGGGCACCGTGCAGCGCACGCACCTGGGCAAGGCCACCCTGGCCTTCGCCATCTTCTACATGGTGATCAACATCGGCAGCGTGTTCGGGCGCCTCACGGCCTTCTTCGTCCGCACCAAGCTGGGCAAGCTGGACACCATCTTCCTCGTGTCCATGGCCGCCTCGGTGCTGGCCTTCCTGGTGGTGGCGCTGCGCTACCGGGATCCTGAATCCACGGTGGATCCAAGCAAGCCCAGACGCACCATCCCTGAGATATTCTTCGGCATGTTCAAGGTGCTGGGCAGCGGGCGTTTCGCGCTGTTCCTGCTGGTGAGCAGCGGCTTCTACTTCATCTACAACCAGGTCTACAACGTGCTGCCGCTCTACGTGAAGAAGACCGTGGAGCTGAGCCCGGCCATGGACCTCTACACCATGGCGAACCCCATCACCATCGTGCTGTTCCAGCTGCTCATCACCAAGCTGTTCGGCAAGCTGCCGCCCATCAAGTCCATCATCGTGGGCACGGTGATCATCGGCCTCGCCATGCTCATCAACGTGGCGCCGCTCTACTTGGCGGGCGGCGTGACCATAAAGCTGTGGCTCCCCTTGGGCAGCCTCTTCATCGTGATGACCGTGGCCCTCATCGCCTTCGGCGAACTGTTCGCGTCGGCCCGTCTCTACGAGTACATCGGCTCCCTGGCGCCCAAGGGCCAGGAAGGCCTCTTCCTGGGCTATTCCAACCTGCCCATGGCCATCGGCAGCCTGGTGGGCGGCCCCGCGGGCGCCTGGCTCTTCAACAAGGTCATGTGCGCCGGCGCCGTGAAGCAGGCGGACGGCCTCCTGAAGCTGGATCCCAGGGCCGCCGCCACCGGCTGGATCATTCTCACGCTCTTCGGTCTGGGCAGCGCGCTCAGCCTGTGGTTCTACAACCGGTGGCTGCAGAAGCAGAGCTGAAAGAACAAAGATCTGAAGAAGCGGAGGAGAGCGGAGACAGAGAGGAAAGCGGAGAAAGATCGGCCGGTCTTTTCTCCGTTCTCCTCTGCCCCTCTGCTCTCCTCCGCTTATTAAATTCATTTTGAGTGATAATGGATCCTCGCTCCGAGGCTCCCATGTCCAAAAAGGAAACGCCGCTCTTCCCCCTGCGCAAGGGCCTGCACACGCGGCAGGCGCATGTGGACCTGCCCGCGGGCACCTTCGAGGAGGAGCACGCGCGCAACGGATTCTTCGGGCGAACCACGCACCTCTACCGCCTGCACCCAGTGACGGACTGGACCCGCATCGAGGGGCCCCTGCGACCCCACAGCTACGACCTGAACGGATTGGAACCCTCCGCCGATGCGGCCATCCGGGCCTCCATGTTCGGTTCGCAGGATCCCGCCTTCGCGCCCATCTGCATCCTGCACAATGCCGACGTGGCCCTGCACTGGGTGGCGCCCGTTGCCATGGACTTCTTCTACCGCAACGCCGATGGCGACGACGTCTATTACATCCACGCGGGGGGCGGCAAATTGGAGACCACCTTCGGCGCGATCCACTACGTCACGGGCGACTACCTGGTGATTCCGCGCGGTACCACCTACCGCTTCCTTCCGGATTCAACCCCGCAGCGCTATCTGCTCATCGAAAGCTTCAGCGAAGTCACCATCCCCGACCGCAACCAGCTGGGCCCCAACGCCATCTTCGATCCGGCCATGGTGGACACCCCGGAGCTGGAGCCCTACGACGCGACACCACGGGAATGGGCCGTCCACATCAAGCGTGAAAGCCAGATCACGAAGGTGTTCTACCCCTTCAATCCCCTGGACGTGGTGGGCTGGAAGGGCGACCTGACGGTCTGGCGCATCAACGTGAAGGACATCCGGCCCGTCGTCAGCGCCCGCTACCACCTGCCGCCCAGCGCGCACTCCACCTTCATTGCCCACAACTTCGTCATCTGCTCCTTCCTGCCCCGGCCCTTCGAGGAGGAGGAAGGCGCCATGCGCGTCCCCTTCTTCCACTCCAACATCGACTACGACGAGGTGCTGTTCTACAGCGCGGGCCACTTCTTCTCGCGGGACGGCATCGGCGCCGGGATGATGACCTGGCATCCCCAGGGCATCCACCACGGGCCCCACCCCAAGGCGATCCCCCTCAGCCGCACCAAGGACCGCACGGACGAAGTGGCCGTCATGGTGGACGCCTTCCGGCCGCTGAAGGCCACGCCGGCGGCGGAGCTGATGGAGAACGTGAACTATTGGGCTTCTTGGAAGTAGCGCCTGAGGAGGCAATGTCATGAAATGGGCCGTCATCGTCGTGCGCAGCCTGATGGGGCTGCTGTTCCTCTTCGCGTCCATCACGTTCCTGTTCAAGCTCATCACGCCGCCACCGCCCACGGGTGCCATGAAGACCTTCAGCGACGGCCTGATGGCCTCCCGCTACCTCATGCCCACCGTGAAGGTCATCGAGCTGGCCTGCGGCCTGGCCTTCCTGTCGGGACGCTTCGTGCCCCTGGCCACGGTGCTGATCGCGCCCATCATCGTGAACATCGTCCTCGTCCACGCCTTCCTGGCCCCGGAAGGGCTGCCCCTGGCCATCTTCCTAGTGCTGGCCAACGGCTTCCTGGCCTACCACCACCGGGAGAGCTACAGGCCCCTGTTCAAGATGTAGTGGGCATCGCCACCATCGGGGGGGCCTGCTTTTGGTAGCCTGGGGCCGGGAGATCGCCGCATGGTCCTGTCCGATGGGATGTTCACTTTCCTCCAGCCCGTGCCGGGAGGGGCCACGCAGCATGCGGGCCGGTTCCTGGGCTGGATGGAGCGGACCGGCTGGGAGAAGCTCCAGCACCTGCTCCTGGTGGCCCTGGCGGGGCTGGCGCTGCTGCTGGCCGTGAAGCTGGTCACCCGGGCCGTGCGGCGGGCCGTGGATGATGGCAACGAGGATGTGACCACCGACGCCGAGCGCCGGGCGGAGACCCTCGGCAGTGTGCTCACCAATACCGCCCGCGTGGCCGTGGTCGCGTTTCTCCTGCTGATGGTGCTCTCGGAATTCGGGGTGAACATCGGGCCCCTGGTGGCCGGCGCCGGGATTGCGGGCGTGGCCCTGGGCTTTGGCGCCCAGAGCCTGGTGAAGGACGTCATCAGCGGCTTCTTCCTCCTGCTGGAGAACCAGTTCGGCGTGGGGGACATCGTGAACGTGGACGACAAGCACATCGGCACCGTGGAGCGCATGACGCTGCGCGTGACCCAGCTCCGGGACTCGGAGGGCCGCGCCCACTTCGTGCCCAACGGCTCCATCGTGCGGGTGGTGGTGCTGTCCAAGGACTTCGCCCGGGCCCTGGTGGACGTGGAAGTGGACTACGACGCGGACCCCGACCGGGTTTTCGAGGTGCTGAGGGAACTGGGGCGGAAGCTGCATGCGGACCGCCCCGACCAGGTGCTGGAGCCGCTGGAGGTGAAGGGCGTGGAGGCCCTCGGGGCCAGCGGGTTCACCATCCGGACCTTCACCAAGACCGCGCCGGGAGCCCAGTGGGAAGTGGCGCGGGAACTGCGCCGGCGCATCCTCCTGGCCTTCCGCGAGGCCGGCATCGAGATCCCCTATCCCCAGCGGGTGGTGCACCACCGGGGAGCCCCTGGGCTCGAGGTGGATGCCGAGGGCTAGGCCCTCAGCCGCAGACCCGCCAGCCGCCACGCTTCGTCGAGCGCTCCCCGCTCCAGGGCCTCATGGATGGCGTGGTCGAGCCCCTCCGCACCGATGGGGTCGCCGGGAACCCCGAGCATGGCCTCCAGGTCCGGCAGGCCGGGGCTGTTGGCCAGCTGACCCAGGTCGTTGGCGGTGAGGATGCGGCTTTGCTTCAGGGGTTCGGGCAGGGCGTCGTAGCCCAGGGGCTTCCCGGCGGGCTTGGGCACCTGGAACACTGCCGCGCCGCTGGCCCGGGTGTAGAAGGCGCCGCCGTTGCGGCCGATGAGGTCCAGGGCATCGGGGTGGAGGAGGCCGTCCACGAAGCAGTCCTCCCGCACGTGGAAGGCCAGCACCTCGCCGAGGAGCATGAGGCCAGACCCCGGACCGCTGCCCAGCTCCACCACCTGCTGGAGGCGGCACTCCATCTGGAAGGGGCTCTCCGCCACCAGGGCGGGCCGCACGAGCCGCGCGGGCAGCGGCGTGAGGCCGCTCTTGGGGAATTCGTCCACGCCGTCAGGCCACTCGGCGCTGGCCACGTTCATGGGGTGCAGCATGGCGTGGCTCACGGCGGCGATGACGAACTCGCCCGTGGCCACGGCGTTCAGGTAGGTGTGCTTCACGGTGCCGTCGCGGCCCCGGCGGTTGGGCGCGAAGGCCACCGTGGGCGGGTTCGAGCCGAAGGCGTTGAAGAAGCTGAAGGGCGACAGGTTCCGGATGCCGTCCTTCGAGATGGTGCTGGCCAGGGCGATGGGGCGCGGGGCCACGCCGCCGCAGAGGAGGGCGTTGGTCTCGATGGGCGAGAGGTCACCTGGGAGGATGGTTCGAAAGCTCATGGCTTCCCGAAGGCGACGGTCTTCCCGCCGGCGTCCGTCGCCTTGAGGAAGCGGATGAGGCCTTCGCAGTAGGTGCGCTGGTCGTCCCACATGGCCATGTGGCTGCCGTTGGGGCAGAGCAGGAAGCTGCCGTGCTGCACCTGGGTGGAGACCCACTTCATGTGGGCGGGGTCCATGGTGTCGTAGGTGCCGCCGATGACCAGCGTGGGCATGGCCAGCTTCGGCAGGTCGGCCTTGCGGTCCCACTTCTCCAGGCGGCCGGAGGCGCCGAACTCGCTGGGGCCCTGCATGAGCACGTAGATCTGCTTGTTGATCTTCCCGAAGCCCCGGTTCGCGGCGTCCGGCCACTCCGGGAGGCGGCACAGGTGCTTTGTGTAGAAATTCGGCAGCAGCAGCTCCATGTACCGCGGGCTCTCGTACTGCCCCTTGGCCTCCAGCTCCTTCACCTCTTTCACCACAGCGGGGTCCATGCCCTTGGCCAGCACCTCCTCGGCGTACCGGTTGTAGTCGGGGATGCTCATCATCATGTTGGAGATGATCAGACCCTTGAGGTTCGCGCCGTATTTCAGGGCGTATTCCGTGGCGAGGATGCCGCCCCAGGAGTGGCCCAGCAGGTAGAAGTTGGAGCGGTCGAGCCCCAGGGCCTTCCGGACCTGCTCGACTTCCTCGACGAACCGCTCCGTGGTCCAGAGGTCGGTGTCTTTGGGCTGGTCCGAGTAGGCGCTCCCCAGCTGGTCGTAGTAGATGAACTCGATGCCTTCGGCGGGAAGGTAGCCCTCCAGCGACTCGAAGTACTCATGGGTGGCGCCGGGCCCGCCGTGGAGCAGCAGCACCTTGATGCGCGGGTTGTTCCCGAAGCGCTTGGTCCAGACCTTGAAGGTGCCCTTGGGCGTCTGGACGGGGATGAGCTTCACACCGCCCTCGCGGACCGCTGAAGCGTCTGCGAAATAGGAGTGCAGGCTGGGAGCCTTCTGGGCGGAGGCTCCCGCCGATCCGAGCAGCAGCGCGAGGAGAAGGACGAAGAGGCGTCGCATGGAGGCTCCAGGCAGGGGGGATGCCCCAGTCAAGTCAGTCTCCGGCCTCGCCGCTGGGCGTGCCGGCGTAGAGGTCCGGGAGCGTGCCACCCACGAGGGACGCGGGCACGTCCACCAGCCGCTCCGGCGCGTGGGTGACGGTGTTCACCAGGCGGCCCAGGCCCTCGACCTCCAGCACCACCTCGTCACCGGCCTTGAGCCAGAGGTTGTCGGTGACCTTCGACCCGTTCAGCTCCAGCAGGCAGCCCGTCCCCACGGTGCCGCTGCCGACGACCTCACCGGCCTGCATCTGGATGCCGTAGCTGCTGCGCTGGAGGATCTGGGCGAAGGTCCAGTTCATGCTGTCGGCGTTGCCGTCGGACAGGCGGTGGCCGTTCACGTCGCAGGTCATGCGGGCGTGGAGCAGCTCGCCGGCGGCGGTCCGTTCCAGGTTCAGCTCATCCTTGGTGACGAGCCACGGGCCCAGGCTGGTGGCGAAGTCCTTGCCCTTGCAGGGGCCCAGGGAGAGCTTCATCTCCTCCATCTGGAGCATGCGGGCGCTCCAGTCGTTCATCACCATGTAGCCGAAGATGGCCGCGTCCGCCTCCTCCAGTGTGGCGTTCCTCAGGGGGCGGCCCGTGACGATGGCCACCTCCAGCTCGAAGTCCAGGCGCACGAGGTGGTGGTCCTGCACCAGCACTTTGCCGGGGCCCGTGACGGCCAGGTGGTTGGTGAAGTAGGTGACGGGGAAGAGGTCGAACTCGGGGATCATCTCGAGCCCGCGGTTGCGGCGCGCCGTGGCCACGTGCTGGCGGAAGGCGTAGCCGTCGCGCATGGACACAGGTCGGGGCACGGGGGCCAGCAGGCGCACGGTGCCGGGATCGACGAGGGCCTGGGCCGGCGGCGCGGCGGCCAGGGCCCGGGCCAGGGGCAGCAGCTCGTCCTGGCGGCGGATGAGGGTCAGCATGTCCACGGCCAGGCGGGGCTCGGCGGCGGCGAAGTCGAGGATGCGGCCGTCCGCCATCACGGCGCCGGTCTTCTCGGCGTCGGCCTTCAGGAACGTCACCAGCTTCATCGGAGGCTCCGCAAAACCTCAGTGTAATGCCGGAAAAACACGACTCCAGCATCGTCATTCACGGTGGATCTGGCGAGGTACACTTGGGCCATGCGCGCCCTCCTCCTCGCCACGACCCTCCTGCTGCCGGGAACCGCCATGACGCCCTCCGTCCCGACGATCGCTGCCCGCCTCGAACCCCTGCGCCTGGGCCAGCTGCAGGTGTGGAAGCTGCAGGACGGGCGGCTCTCTCTCGCCGCCTCGCTCCTCAAGGGCCTCGATGCGGCGGAGGCGCGGCGGCTGCTGGGCGACCGGGACGCTGCGGACACACCGGTGAACGCCTACCTCGTGCGGATGCCAGGCCACACCGTCCTGGTGGACACCGGCACTGGGAAGGATCCTGAGGAGGACTCGGGCCACCTGACCGAGCAGCTCGCAGCGGCGGGCGTGGCACCCTCGGACGTTGACCTCATCCTCATCACCCACGAACACTTCGACCACATCGGCGGCCTGCTGAAGGCAGACGGAACGCGGGCCTTCCCCAGGGCGGTCCTGCGGGTGGCCCGCCGCGAGCACGCCTTCTGGACGGAGGATCCCTCACGCCTGCCCGAGCGCCTGCGGGACCGGGCGCCGAAGCTGAAGGCCCTCTTCGAGGTCTACGGAAAAGCCGGCGCCTTCCGCCCCTTTGAGGACGGCGAGGAACTCGCTCTGGGCCTCCGGGCCCTCCCGGCCCACGGCCACACCGGCGGCCACACGGTCTACGCCTTCACCTCCGGAGGCCATGAGCTCTGGTGCATCGGCGACCTCATCCACTTCGGGGCGGTGCAGTTCCAGCGGCCCGAGGTGGGCGTCGCCTTCGACCTGGATGGGGACCGTGCCGTGAAGGTCCGCCAGGACCTGTTCCGCGAGGCCGTACACCGGAAGGTGGTGCTGGCGGGCGCTCACCTGCCGCAGATCGTGCGGATCGCGCCGAAGGGGGCGGGCTACGAGGCGGTGCCGGTACGCTGAGGCCTCAGAGCAGGCCCAGCAGCGTCTCCGCGGCCTCGTGGATCCGCGCGGGGGGCGTGCTGAGGGGGGGCAGCAGGTAGAGGCAGTCGCCCATGGGCCGCACCAGCAGGCCATGGTCCAGGGCCCGGCGGTGGAGGCGCCAGCCGAAGCGATCCTCGGTGTCGTGGGCCGCGCCGGTGGCGGGATCCACCAGCCGGCAGGCGCCGATGGTGCCCAGCACCCGGGCCTGGCGCACGGCGGGATGGGCGGTCAGGGCCGTGAAGGCCGCCGTCATCGCTTCGTTCAGGGCGGCGGCATTCGCCAGCACGGGCTCGTCATCGAAGAGGGCGAGGCTGGCGCAGGCCACGGCGCAGGCGATGGGGTTGCCGGTGTAGCTGTGGCCGTGGAGGAAGGCGCGGCCCGAGGCGGGCGTGCCCCAGAAGTGGCCGTAGAGCTCCTCCGTGGCCCAGGTCATGGACAGGGGCAGGGTGCCGCCCGTGAGGCCCTTGGAGAGGCAGAGCAGGTCCGGCGCGACGGCCGCCTGTTCGCTCGCGAGGAAGGTGCCCGTGCGGCCGAAGCCCGTGGCCACCTCGTCGAGGATCAGGTAGACGCCGAAGGCATCGCACTGGGCCCGCAGCTCCTGCAGGAGTTCCGGCGGCCACATGCGCATGCCGCCCGCACACTGGATGAGCGGCTCGGCGATGAAGGCCGCGAGGCGCTCCCCGTGGGTGGCGAAGAAGGCGGCCATGGACTGGCGGGCCGCCTCCAGGCGCTCGGGCCAGCCGGCAAGATCAGGTGACACCTCGCGCCGCGGATCCTCGGGCACCTCCAGCCGCTCGCAGGCCAGCAGCAGGGGCCGGAAGAGGCCCGTCATGAAGTTGTCCAACTCCCCCACGCCCACGGCGCCGAGCGTGTCGCCGTGATAGCCGCCCCGCAGCGCGCCGAAGCGGTCGCGGCCCGTCTCGCCCCGCTGCAGCTGGGCCTGGAAGGCCATCTTGAGGGCCACCTCCACGGCCGTGCTGCCGTCGTCGGAAAAGAAGGCCCGGGTGAGGTTCGGCGGGAGCTTCGGCCGCAGCCGCACCACCAGCTCCAGGGCGGGCTCGTGGGTGAAGCCCGCGAACATCACGTGATCGAGCTTCGCGGCCTGACGCTCCAGGGCGCTCACCAGCCTCGGATGGCCATGGCCATGCAGGCAGGTCCACCAGCTGGAGACGCCGTCCAGTACCCGCTCGCCGTTGGCCAGCAGGAGGTCGCAGCCCTCACCGCCGACCACCGGCACCGGCGGGTCCGCCTCGTGCACCTGCATCTGGGTGAAGGGGTGCCACACATGGGCGCGATCCAGGGCGAGGCGGTCGGTCCAGTCGGGGGGCAGGGGCGTGGGCATGCCCCCAGTCTAGATGAGCCCGGTTCACCCGTCGGGTTCGCGGCGGCGGAGCTCCGGATGGAGCCGCTTCGCGCAGTCCGGGCAGATGCCGTGGGAGAAGTCGGCCTCTGTGTGCTGGGAGATGTAGGTCTCAAGCTGGTTCCAGGAGCCCTGGTCATCGCGGATCTTCTTGCAGGAGGCGCAGATGGGGATGATTCCGTGGAGCGTCTTGATGGTGTCCAGGGCGGTCTGGAGTTCCCCGGTGCGCGTGGCGACGCGCAGTTCCAGCGTGTCTTTCAGGTTGTTCAGCTCGCGGAAGGAGACCCGGAGCGCGTGCGTCATCTGCTGGAAGCGGTCATTGAGGTGCTGGATCTCCGCGATGCGGCTGGGGGCGAGGACCAGGTCGGTGCCTGGCGTTTCGCCGAGGTGCTCGGGGAAGGCGCGGGTGGCTTCCTCCAGGCGCGCAATGGCCCGGGTGAACCTCCGGCTCAACAGGTAGGCCAGGGCGATGGTCAGGAGGATGAGGAGCAGGAGGGTGCTGAGGCCCTGGATGGTGATCCGGGCCAGGTCCCCGTTCAGCGGGGCCAGGGGCGACTCCAGCACCACCGTCCAGGGGAGCTGCGGGCTCAGGATGCCCTCCCGGAGGATGATGGACTCGCCCCACCGCTGCATGGTGCTGCGCCCAGGCCGGGCCGGGGGGATGACGTGCCAGACCCTCTCGGCGAGCGGGCGGCGCTCGCCGGGCGAGGGCGTGAAGGCCGACATCCTGGCCAGGTCCTTCCGGGTGCTCGAGATCACATGCCCGGAGCGGTCGAGGAGGGTCAGCCAGGCATCGACGGAGCCGGCGACGATGGCGAGGACCTCCTGGATCTGCTTGGCATCCACGGCGCCGACGCAGCAGCCGTCGTACCGCCCATTCCGGACCACGGGGACAAGGAGGAGCACGATCGGCTCCGGCCTGCCCACGCGGTCCATGACCACGTCGGACACTTGGGGGCTCAGGGATTCCCGCAGGACCGGGATGTAGGGCCGATCGGCGAGGTTCCGCCCGAGGGAGGGATGCCCCAGGTCATCGACCAGGGGGCTGAACGCGATGATGTCCGCGTGGACATCCAGCACGCCCACCCGCTTGAAGGCCGGCATGGCCGTCCGGATGGCCTCCACGGCGCGCTGCAGATCCTCCCGCCGCGGGTCGGGCCGGGCGGCCAGGCTCGCCAGCGCGGCGACGCTCTGATGGCGGTCCCCGATCCAGGTCTGGAGGGCCTGGCGGGCCACCAGGTCCAGTCCGGCACTCCGGCGGACCAGGTCCTGCTCGCCCTGGCGGGCCTCGTGGCGGACGAAGGCCGTCAGGTAGATGAGGGCCGGGAAGGTCACCAGCGACACCATGGTGACGAAGACCACGGAGCGGAAGGCCGGGCGGGCCACTCCTTTCGGATTGCGCCAGGCGCGCCAGGCCAGATGGATGAGGTAGGCCAGCAGGGTGTTGATGATCCCGTTGACGGCCTGCTTCAGGATGATGAGCACGGTGCCCTGGGCATCGATATGCAGCGCTTGGTGGTAGAAGAGCCAGACCAGGGGTGCCCCGAGCACGGCCCAGAAGGCGATGTCCGCCACCAGGAGGTCCCAGGCCCGGCGCCGGACGAGCCAACCCACCATGAAGGCCTCGCACGCGAAGACCACCAGGGCCCAGGGGTGGTTCCAGAGCACGACGGTCGTGCTGCCCGCGATCAGGGCCGCCGCCACCGCGGGGCCGACCCCGGCGCGGAGGATCACGAGCATCACGAAGACCGATCCGAAAATGACGTCGACGCTGAAGAAGATCTCTAAGCGCAGGGCATTGAGCAGCAGCCCGGCGACTCCGAACAGGAGCGCCAGGAGCAACTGGCTGCGCAGCGGGGGCAGGGGGGCCGGCATGGGGTCCTTTCCGAGGGGAAAGGGAACGGCTGAAGGGGGCGCCATTGGGCCTGCTCGGCCGAAGCGCAGGATGCCAAGGTGATGACCCCTGGTGATGTGGGTTGCCTGAAGATAGTGTATGGATCGGTTCGTGGCGCTCTGGAAGTTATTTCAGGACATGAACGGGAATGGGAAGAAATCCTTGTAAGAGGGTCGCATTCTCTCTTGCTGCCTCCCGCGGCACGCCATCAGCGCCTGGGTTGAGCAGCACGGACTCGATGCGCCAGCCGCGGAGCATGAGGGCCTCGGCGCTGAGCAGGGTGTGGTTGAGGGTGCCCAGGCCGCCCAGGGCCACCAGCACGCAGGGGATCTGCAGCTCCGTGGCCCAGGCCAGGAAGTGGACCTTCGGCGCCAGGGGCACCATGAGGCCGCCCACGCCTTCCAGCAGGACCCGGCCCTCGGCGGGGCGGCGGCACCAGGCGGCGGTGGCTTCCAGGTCCAGCACACGGCCTTCCCGCAGGGCCGCGGCCAGGGGCGAGAGCGGCGCCCGCAGCAGGACATGGCTTTCGGCGGTGATGCCCGGACCCGCCACGGCGCTGGCGTCCGCCTCGGGGTGATCCGCCCGGTCCACACCGGTCTGGAAGGGCTTGCGGTAGGCGACCGGGCCGCACTCCGCCCAGCTGCGCGCGATGCGCGAGGCCACGAAGGTCTTCCCCACGCCCGTTCCGGTTCCGAGGACCCAGAGCGGGCTGGGGAGGGCGTCGAGGTTCAGCATGGGGTCTGGGGGGCAGATCAGCGGGGGGCGCCGCCCTTGTTGAGCTGGGCCAGCAGCTGGCGGGCCTGGGTGGCCTGCTCGCTGTTCGGGGCGATGACCAGGACCTTGTTCCAGGCCTTGGCGGCCTCGTCAGGCTTGTGGAGGTCGCCGGCGTACACGATGCCGAGGTTGAAGAGGCTGGGCACATGGGCCGGATTGATCTTGCCGGCCTTCTGGAAGTTGGCGATGGCCTTGTCGAACTGGTTGAGCTGGCGGTACATCACGCCCTGGTCCGTGAGGATGTCCGGGTCATCGGGCTTCAGGGCCAGGGCCTTGGCGTAGGCGTCCACGGCCTTCTGGGGCTGGTGGCTGTCGAAGTAGTCGTTGCCGAGACCCACCCAGGCGTCGTGGTTCTTGGGCTCGGCCTTCACGATGCCTTCCATGCGGATGATGCGGGCCTGCACCTCGGCGTTCGGAAGGCCCATCCCCGGCGGGAGCTGGCCGGGAGCGGCGACGCCGGCTCCCATGCCGCCGCCCAGGGAGGGGGCGGGCAGGACCACACCGGCCGTGGGGGCGGCCGTGGTGACGGTGGTCTCTTTGGCGCTACCGGCGCCGACGAAGTAGCCCGCCAGGAAACCGGCGACGAGGCCTCCAGCCAGGGCGAACATGATGTTCCGGTTCAAAAGCCACCTCCTGAGGACCTATCGGTCACCTGGAATTCTCCCACAGGTCCTGTCGGGGACCAGTCTGCCTGCGAAAAAAGGTGCTGGATTCCCGGATGGGACTGGTCCGTGCCAGGATTATTCCTGCACCGACACCCAGCCCCCGACCGAGGTTCCCGTGGCCGACCCTACGACCAGCCCCGCAGTCCCGGGCCGATTCCGTGCTGCGGCCGTGCTGGTGGTCGGGGTGGCCCTGTCCCTGGTGGGGTTCTTCCTGGCCCGGGACGCCCACTACCGCCAGGTGGAGGGGCAGTTCCGCGAGGCGGCCCGCGACCGCGCCGAGAGCGTGGCCCAGGGCCTCCGCCACAGCTTCGAAGATGTCCTCGTGCTCCGGAGCTATTTCGAATCCAGCGACGAGGTGAGCCGGGCGGACTTTGATGCCTTCACGGCACCCACGCTCGCCATGCATCCCTACACGCAGGCCTTCCAGTGGCTGCCGGAGGTGGGGCCCGAGAACCGGAGCGCCCTTGAGGCGGAGGGCCGGCGCTACCAGCCGGGGTTCCACTTCTTCTGGAAGGACGCCGGGGGCCGGAATGTCCCGATCCCTCCGGAGGCCCGGTTCCACGCCGTCCATTACGTGGCCCCCTACCGGGGCAACGAGGTGGTCCTGGGCTATTCGGCCGAACACGTGGCCACCCGCCAGGAGACGCTGGACCGGGCCCGGCGGACCGGTGAGGTCGCCGCCAGCGGCCGGATCCACCTGCTCCAGGAGACCGGGATGCAATCGGGGATCCTCGTCATGGCGGCCGTGCGGGATCGGCAGGGCCGCGCCACGGGGGTGGTGCAGGGGGTCTTCCGGGCCGGGGACCTGGTGCAGAAGTCCATCGCCATCCTGGAGCCGCGGGGGGTGGACCTGCGCCTGCTGGACGACAGCGCCCCGGAGGCCGAGGCTCTGCTGCATCTGGAGCCTTCGCCGCTCGCGCCCATGGGGAAAGGCGGTCCTTCCCGGCTGCGGCATGCCCTCGGCTTCGACCTGGCGGGGCGGCGCTGGGAAGTGGTCGTCACCCCGACACCGGGCTACTTCACGCTGGAGGCGGGGTGGCGGGCCTGGGGCGTCCTGGCCGGAGGGCTCGCCTTCAGCCTGGTCCTCGCGGCCTACGTGCGGGCCCTGCTGGCCGGCCAGGCCCAGATCCGCACCCAGGTGGAGGTCCGGACCCGCGAGCTGGCCCTGGAGACCGAGAGCCATCGCCGCGATGCCCAGGCCCTGCGGGAGAGCGAGGCGCGGTTCCGCCACCTGGTGGAGGTGATGGGTGAGGGCATGTGGGTGGTGGATCCCCAGGGGATGACCACCTTCGTGAACCGCCGCATGGCCGAGATGCTGGGGTACACCCCGGAGGAGATGGTCGGCCGGCCCCTCAACGCCTTCCTGTTCGAGGATGAGGTGCCGCTCTCCCAGCGCAACCTGGCCCAGCGCCGCGAAGGCATCGCCGCGCAGCATGACTTCCGGTTCCGGAAGAAGGACGGCTCGGAGATCTGGACCATCGTGACCGGCAACCCGGTGTTGGACGAGGAAAAGCGCGTGGTGAGCGTGCTGGGCATCATCACGGACATCACGGAGCGGCGGCAGGCCGAGCAGGCCCAGCTCCAGAGCCAGAAGCTGGAGAGCCTCGGGGTGCTCGCCGGGGGCATCGCCCACGACTTCAACAACCTGCTCACGGCCATCCTGGGGAACATCAACCTGGCCCAGATGTGCATCCCGCCGCTGTCCCCCGCCCAGCCCTACCTGGAGAACCTGGAGAAGTCCGTCCACCGCGCCACCGCCCTCACGCGGCAGATGCTGGCCTACTCGGGCCGGGGCCGGTTCGTGGTGGCTCCCCTGGACCTGAACCAGGCCGTGGATGAGATGTCGCACCTGCTCGGGGTCTCCATCTCCAAGAAGGTGGCGCTCCGGTTCCAGCTGCAGCCGGGGCTTCCCGCCCTCATGGCGGAGGCCTCCCAGATCCAGCAGGTGGTGATGAACCTGGTGACCAACGCCTCCGAGGCCATCGGCGACCGCGAGGGCATCGTCTCCATCCGGACCGGCACGCAGACCTTTGGCGAGGCGGACCTGGCGCGGGACTTCCCGGGCCAGCCCATCGAGCCGGGGACCTTCCTCACGCTGGAGGTCTCGGACACGGGCCAGGGCATGACCCCCGAAGTGCAGGCCCGCATCTTCGAGCCCTTCTTCACCACCAAGTTCACGGGCCGTGGCCTGGGCCTGTCGGCCATGCAGGGCATCGTCCGCGGCCACAAGGGCGGCATCCGCGTCTACAGCGAGGTCGGGAAGGGCACCACCTTCAAGCTCATCTTCCCCGCGGGGCTGGAGGCCGCGCCCCCCTGGCCGGCCGAAGGCGAGCCGGAGGGGTGGACCGGCTCGGGCACCATCCTCGTGGTGGATGACGAGGAGAGCGTGCGGGCGGTGGCCGAGGCCCACCTCCGGTCCATGGGCTTCGACGTGATCCATGCCAGCGATGGCCTGGAGGCCCTGGAGCAGTTCAAGGCGCGGCGCGGCACCATCCGGGCCGTACTTATGGACCTCACCATGCCGCATATGGACGGGACCGAGACGTTCCGCGAGCTGCGGCGCCTGGACCCCCAGTGCCCCGTGGTGCTCACGAGCGGGTACAACGAGCAGGACGCCATCCAGGACTTCCAGGGCAAGGGGCTCGCGGCCTTCGTGCAGAAACCCTTCCAGCGGGCGGACCTGGTGAAGGCCCTGCGGAGGGCGCTGGAAGGCTGAATCAAGCCGGCCGCAGCCCCTGCAACGCCTTGGCCAGGGCCTGCACCTGGGCCTCCTCCAGATGGGCTCCGGTGGTGATCCGCAGGCGCGCCGAGCCTTCGGGCACGGTGGGGGGACGCACTGCGCGCACGTCGAAGCCCATGGTCTGCAGGCGGGAGGCCAGGCGCACCGCTTCGGCGTCCGGCCCCACGGGCACTGGGATGATGGCCGAGGGCAGGTCGGGCTGGCCCAGGGCGTCCCGCAGCCCGCGGGCGAAGGCCAGGGCCCGCTCTCGCCGCCAGGGTTCGGCCCGGGCGAGGCGCGCGCCCTCCAGGGCTGCACCCACCACCGGCGGGGGCAGGGCCGTGGAGAAGATGAAGCCGCGGGCTGTGTTCAGCAGGTGCTCCCGCAGCAGGGCGTCGCAGCAGACGAAGGCCCCGAAGGCGCCCAGGGCCTTCCCGAGCGTGCCCATGACCAGGGGCACCCGGCCGTGGACGCCCTGGAGCTGGGCCAGGCCGGCGCCATCCGATCCCAGCAGGCCCGTGGCGTGGGCTTCGTCGATGAGGAGCAGGGCGCCGTGGCGCTCGCAGAGCTCCAGCAGGGCCGGCAGGTCCGCCCCATCGCCGTCCATGCTGAACACGGCGTCCGTGGCCACCAGGGCCAGGCCCTCCGCGGGCGCTGAGGCCCGCCAGGCCGCCAGCCGCTCCGCCAGGTCCGCCAGGTCCAGGTGCCGGTAGATGCCCAGGTGGGCGCCCCCCGCGCGGGCCAGGCGGCAGCCGTCCACCAGGGAGGCGTGGTTCAGGGCATCGGAGAAGACGGCGTCGCCCGGGCCCGCCAGGGCGGGGAGGAGGGTGGCGTTGGCCTGGAAGCCGGTGCTGAAGAGGAGGCAGGCCCCGGTGCCCTTCCAGGCGGCGACGGCGGCCTCCAGCTCATCATGGAGGGGCGTGGTGCCCCGCAGCAGTCGCGCGCCCCCCGTGCCGGAGCCATGGTCCCGGGCGGCCCTCGCCGCGGCCTCGGCCAGGCGGGGGTCCCGGCGCAGGCCCAGGTAGTCGTTGGAGCAGAAATCCACCCCCGCGGGCGGCAGGATGGCCCGGTCCCGGCCCAGGGTCCGGCGCTGTTCGGCCTGCTGCTGGAGGCGTTGCCGCCAGGGGGGGGGGATCATGGAACCTCGGGGTCCTTGGAGGCAGGGTAAGGGTGGGGGGAATGTTAGGATCTGAGGGGGATCCAACGCGGATCTCCCCTGGAGCGTGGCATGGATTATCAGCAGTCGTGGCAGGGAGCTTCCACCGGAGCGCAGTCCCGCGTCGATTTTGTCCGAAGCGTGTACCTGTGGCTCATGGGCGGCTTCGCCGTGGCGACCCTGGGGGCCCTCAGCGCGCCCCTGGTGGGGAGCGCCCTGGTCTCGGTGGCGGGCCGCTTCTGGTTCTGGGTCCTCTTCGGTGTCCAGTTCGGGACGCTGATGTTCGCCTCCCGGGTGAGCCGGCGGAAGCCCCTCAACCGGGTCGCCTATGTGCTCTTCACCTTCATCTCGGGCGTCATCGCCGGCATCGTGGCGCTGGCGCTGGCGCAGGGCGCCGGATTCAAGCCCGTCTTCATGGCCTTCGGCCTCACGGGCGTGGTGTTCATGACCCTGACGGTGACGGCCTTCGTGTCCAAGAAGGACTTCAGCTTCCTGCGGAACTTCGTCATCGTCGGCATCGCCGTGATGTTCTTCGGCAGCCTGGCGGCGGCCATCTTCCACCTGGAGACTTTCAGCCTGATCATCTCCGGCGTGGCGGTCATCGCCTGCTCGGCCAAGCTGCTCTGGGACACGTCCGCCATGCTCCGCACGGACGACTTCGGCGATCCCGCCGGCTTCGCCCTGGCCCTGTTCGTGAGCCTCTACAACATCCTCATCTCCCTGATGAACCTCCTCGGCGGACGGCGCCGCTAGCGGCCGTCCCAGCACTCAAGGAAACCCATGCTCCGTGCCTCCCTGATCTCCCTGATCGCCCTTGGTGTCGTCGCCCAGGAGCCCGCCAAGGCGCCTGCGGCCCCGGCCCAGGCGGCCGCCCCGGTTCCCGCTCCTGCCCAGGCCCCCGGGCCCAAGCCCGAAGAGGTGGTGCTGGCCAAGGTGGGCGGCGAGCCCATCACCGAGGCCGACTTCCAGGCCGCGTTCCGCCTGCTGCCCCAGCAAGAGCAGATGCAGATCCTCATGCTCCAGGGGGGCAAGGAGGAGTTCGTCAAGCGCATGGCCGAGAGCAAGCTGCTGGCCGTGAAGGCCAAGCGCATGGACCTGGACAAGACGCCCGCCTTCCAGCGGGCCCTGGACCGCACCAAGGACGACCTGCTGGCCCGCGAGTTCCTGGCCAAGGAGGGCGAGTCCCTCCAGAAGAAGCTCGTGGTCTCCGAGGCGGATGTGCAGGCCTTCTACGAGAAGAACAAGGACCGTTTCAAGCAGCCCGAGCTCGCCAGCGTCCGCCACATCCTGGTGTCCGTGAAACAGGAGGGCAAGGCCGAGGGGATGACCGAGGCCGAGGCCAAGGCCAGGGTGGCGAAGATCCAGGCCGAGCTGAAGAAGGGCGCCAAGTTCGAGGATCTGGCGAAGAAGTACAGCGATGATCCCGGCAGCAAGGAGAACGGCGGGCTCTACGAGGATGCCGACCCCTCCTCCTGGGTGCCCGAGTTCGGCACCGCCGCCCGCACCCAGCCCATCGGGAAGGTGGGGGCTCCGGTGAAGACCCAGTTCGGCTACCACCTCATCAAGGTGGAGAGCCGCAAGGCCGCGCGGCAGGTGCCCTTCGAGGAGGCCAAGTCCGTGGCTGAGCAGGGGGCCCAGCGCGAGCGGCAGGCCACGGTCTGGGACGACCTGATGCAGGGGCTCCGCAAGGAGATTCCCTTCGAGCTCACCAAGCCCGCCCCGACGGATGCGCCCGCGCCGAAGGCTCCCGCGGCTCCCAAGACCGAACCCAAGACCGAACCGAAGCCTGACGCGACCCCCAAGGGAGGTGCCCGTTGAAGGCGCTGAATTCCATCCTGGCCCTGGCGTTCCTGGCGCCCGCGGGGCTGATCGCCTCCGCCGAAGTGCGCGAGGAGATCCTGGTCATCGTGAACAGCCACATCATCACCCGCCGCGACCTCAACCAGGCCGTGGAGCAGCAGCACGCGGCCCTCTACCGCCAGTTCGCCGGCAAGGAGCTGGACGAGAAGCTGAAGGATGCCCGGGAGAAGACGCTGCAGGGCATGCTGGACGCCTATCTGCTGGAGGACAAGGGCGCCGAGCTGGGCTCGCCGGTCACGGATGACTACGTCCGCGCCAGCATCGACAGCATCAAGAAGGAGAACAACTTCGCCACGGACGCGGACCTGGAGCGGGCTCTGCGCAGCAGCCTTGGCATCGGCCTCCCCGAGTTCATGAAGCGCCAGAAGCAGCAGGCCACCCAGCAGTACGTGCTCCAGCGCGAGGTGTTCTCCAAGGTGGCGGTGGAGGACAACGAGCTGCGGGCCTACTACGAGGACCACAAGGAGGAGTACCGCCTCCCCAGCCGCTTCCGCATCCGCGAGCTGGTGCTCGCCAAGGGCGCCACCGCCGAGGATCAGGCCGAGGCCCGGAAGAAGCTGGAGGCCATCCAGGCCGAGCTCAAGGCCGGCAAGTCCTTCGACGAACTGGCCCGGCAGCACTCCGTCAGCCCCAGCAAGGCCACGGGCGGCGACCTGGGCTGGATGAACAAGGGCTTCCTCCGCGCCAGCATCGAGGACGCCGCGGTGAAGCTCAAGCCCGAGCAGGTCTCCGCCCCGATCGAGACCGACAAGGACCTCTACCTGGTCCAGCTCATCGCCCTGGAGGATGCGCCGGTGAAGGACTTCGCCGAGGTGAAGCCCAAGATCCTCGAGAAGCTCCAGGAGCCCAAGGCCCAGAACGCCATCGAGCAGTACCTCTCGAACCTGCGGATGCGCGCCAACATCCGCTACCTGGTGCCCCGGGAACAGATCCTGAAAGGCTGATGCCGTGCGTCTCGACGCCTTCCTCAAGAAGAGCCTGCTCATCAAGCGGCGCGAGCTGGCCAACCAGCTCTGCGACGAGGGCATGGTGCGCGTGAACGGCGTGCCACGGAAGGCCAGCCACGACCTGAAGGTCCAGGATGAGCTCGAGTTCCCGCTGTACAACCGGGTGCTGAAGGTGCGGGTGCTGAACCTGCCCGAAGGCAACGTGAAGAAGGCCGACCAGTGGTCGCTCTTCGAGGTGCTGGAGGACAAGCGCCTGCCCCTGGACCTGGGGTACGGCGACGAGGATCCTTTCGGCCCGCCGCCCAAGGTCCCCCGCAGTCATTGACAGCCGCTGTCGCATCAGCTGTCTGAGCTTGATGGGACAAAGGGAGCGCCCATGTCCGACCAGCCGATCCTCCTCCGGAACCTGAAGGAAGGGGCGTCCTTCCAGGGTTTCCTCCTCGCCCAGGAGGCCGCTTTCAAGATCAGCGCCAAGGGCAGCGAGTACCTGGAGCTGAAGCTTTCGGACGCCTCCGGCGACCTCAAGGCCTTCCTGTGGGACGTGCGGGCCATCGAGGGCGACATGGAGGCCGTGCGGGCCGATGCCTTCCTCTGGGTGAAGGGCTCGGTGACCAGCTACAACGGGCGCCTCCAGATGAAGCTCGACAAGGTGCGCTTCGCCCCGGACGCGGAGGTGGGCGATTTCTCCCGCTTCTTCCCCGTCAGCGCCCGGCCGGTGCCCGAGATGCTCGCGGAGCTGGACGCTCTCGTCGCTTCCGTGGAGGATCCCTGGATCCGCCGCCTGCTGGAGGCGCTGTTCGTGGCCGACGCGGAGCTCCGCGCCGCCTTCGCCCAGGCCCCGGCCGCCAAGTCCATGCACCACGCCCACTTGGGCGGGCTGCTGGAGCACACCCTGTCCGTGGCGGGCATGGCGGAGCGGGCCTGCGCGCACTACCAGGATCTGAACCGCGATCTGGTGCTGGCCGGCGTCTTCCTGCACGATGTGGGCAAGACCGCCGAGCTGAGCTACGAGCGCAGCTTCGGCTACACGGACGCGGGCAACCTGCTGGGCCACATCGCCCTGGAGGCCGACTGGATCAGCAGGGCAGTGGGCAAGATCCCCGGGTTCCCGGAGGATCTGCGCCTGCAGATCCTGCATATCGTCCTCAGCCACCACGGGCGCCTGGAGTTCGGCTCGCCCGTGCTGCCCAAGACCCCCGAGGCCCTGCTGGTCCACCACCTGGACGACCTGGATGGCAAGCTCGAGGTGATGTTCCGGGCGGCGGAGGATGCGTCGGACAGCGGCTCCTGGAGCCCCTACAGCCGGGCCCTGGACCGGATGATCTACCGGAGGCGCTGGCCAAAGGTGGAGTCTGTCGAAAAGTGATCAATTGCCTATCATGATTGACCAATTTCGAACACGTTCACGGTGATTTCACGGCCTCTGGGCAGGTCCGGCTCGGCAGAAGGTGAGAGGAAGTCCAGATAATTCAGATGATGTGCCAAACCTGCCGTGAGGGTGGCGCTCTGGCACGGCTCTGGCCCTGAGGGAAGGTCCCCACCTTTCCGAGGCATGCCATGAAGCTCTCCCGCAAGGCCAAGCGCTACGACGACTCCGTGCTCCCCGGCGAGTTCCAGGGCTTCGAAGCCTTCCACCGCGCCGATGCGGAGCTGGACGGCACCCTGGAGGGTTTCCTCCGGCGCGGCAAGGACGGGGTGCAGCTGGGGGAGATGGTCCTGGAGTGCCATGCCCCCAAGCGGCTCAGCTTCGCCAAGCTGAAGACCAAGGCCGAGATGCTGTCCGAGAACGTGAACTACCTCAAGGAGCGCCTGGAGATCGTGGACCACGACCGCCGCGGGATGTACATCCAGCTGCGCAGCCTGCCGCCCTACAAGGACGACACCCAGATCCAGTTCAACGAGATCAGCCTGGGCAAGAACAAGGTGGTGGTGAAGCGCATCGCCTTCTACCGCAAGGAGGAGGTCAAGCAGCAGGTGCCCCTCAACCTCACCGAGCTGGAGCTCAAGCGCCTCCTGTTCGATATTCGACAGGCGATTGCCTGATTGGCTATCTGCCGTCAGCTATCAGCTTTCAGTAACAGATCACGGGGCGCCGGATGGCGCCCCGCTTCTTTGGCTGACAGCCGAGAGCTGAGAGCTGACAGCCGTAAGTAAGCGGCCAACCTGAGTGTGATGCTCTGCTCGGCGGGGCCCGGACTTCGTTGGGGCCAGGGGCCAACTGTGGACGTTATGCTCTGCTCGACGGGTCCCGGTATTTGACGCTGCGCTGCAGCGCCAAATACCACCCGTCAGAGCATCGCCATCCAGCTGCCGCTCTCCCCCCCGCGGATGGGGCCCTCCGGCAGATCACTCTCCTTGAAGAGGAAGTGGCTGCTGTTCCAGCTGCCGCAGCTGTCGCAGCGGTCCACGTAGTCCTGAGTCTTGTGGCCGCAGACGGCGCACTCGAAGCGGAGCTTGAGGACGCCCAGGTTGCGGAGCAGCTGGCGGTACTCGTTCAGGGCCGCGTCCAGGCGGCCGCGCCGGCTGTGGATCTTGGCCATGAAGAAGAACAGGATGGGGCTGTAGACCACCTGGCTGCGAACCTCCTGGAAGAGATCCAGGGCCTCGTCCAGGATCTCCAGGCGGTAGAGCATCTTGCCCAGGAAGAACTTGGTGGTGGTGGCGTGCTTGGAGGTGGCGGCCACCCGCCGCATGACGGCGAGCCCATCCTCGGGCCGGCCCAGCTGGATGAAGTAGTCCTCGATCTCCTGGAGGAAGGTGCCTTCGCCGGTTTTGCGGAAGCCCTCCAGCCAGATCTCCAGGCCCTGGGCCTCCTGGTCCTGGAGGATCATGCAGCGGCCCAGGCTGAGGTAGGCGGGCACGAAGTCCGCCTCGTCCTTGATGACCTGCTGGAAGATCTGGGCGGCATCCTTGAACTGGTCCGCCTCCACCTTGGCGAGGCCCACCTGGTAGGCCAGGGCGGCGCCCTGGGCCTTCTCGCCCTGACTGAGCTCGCTGGCGAAGTAGGTCTGCAGCTTCTTGTGGGCCTCCATGGCCTCGTCCCAGCGCTGGGCGTCCATGTGGAGGACGCGCAGCCGCCGCCAGGCCCGGAGGGCCTTCTTGGGATGGCTGGAGGCCAGCTTGGTCAGCACGGTGACGGAGGCGTCGGGGTTCCGCGTGGCCAGGTGGGCCTCGGCCAGCTGATAGGCCGCCTCGACCAAGTCGGGCTCATCCTCGCAGAGGGCCTGGAACAGCTTCACGGCCTCGTCGGGGCTGCCGGTCTTCATGAGGATCTCGCCCATGAGCATGCGGGCGGGCACGTGCTCCTTGCGCTGGTCGAGGATGCTCTCCAGGATCTCCTTGGCCTCCCGCGGGAGGCCGTGGGCCACGAGGTCGCGGGCATCCTGCATGCGCTCGGAGATCCGCTTCACCAGCCGCGTGTCGGCGGAGGCGTTCAGCCCGCGCACCAGCCGCACCAGCTCCATGATGCCGGTGTAGAGGATGTTCAGCAGGAACCCCAGCAGGAAGGCCAGGAGGATGACGCTCTGGATCTTGATGTCCTCGCCGAAGATGACGACTTCGCGCACCAGCAGGTCGTGGTTGGTGAGGTACAGGTTGCCCAGTACGAACAGCACGAAGGCCAGGAGCACGAAGAAGAACACGTTCACAAGACGCATGGGCCGACCTCGAAAGCTGCGCCTAGCATGACACAGGTGGCGACTGGCTCTCAGCTGTCAGCTCTCGGCTGTCAGGCTTCGGCGGCCTTATCCACCCACTCCTTCGCGGCTTTCAGGTCCTCCCACACGGCGCGGCGGACGTCCTGGGTGTACTGGCGCAGGACGTAGGCGGGGTGGAAGGTGGGCATGACGGGGATCTCCCGGCCGCCGACCTGCACGCGCTTCCACTGGCCCCGGACCTTGGTGATGCCGTCGCTGATGCCCACCAGTTCACGCAGGGGGGTGGCGCCCAGGGTGACGATGACGGCGGGCCGGATCAGCTCGATCTGGCGGTGGAGGTAGCCGAGGCAGGCGCGGGCCTCGTCGGGGCTGGGGGTGCGGTTGTCGGGGGGGCGGCACTTCACCACGTTGGCGATGTAGGTCTCTTCGCGCTTCATGCCGATGGCGACGATCATCTTGTCCAGCAGGTCGCCGGCCTTGCCGACGAAGGGCCGGCCCTGGAGGTCCTCGTCCCGGCCGGGGCCCTCGCCCACGAACATGAGCCGGGCCCCCGGGTCGCCTTCGCCGAAGACGAACTTCAGGCGGCCGGGCCCCAGGGGGCAGGCCAGGCAGCCCTGGATGGCCCGCTCCAGGTCCGCGAGGGTGGCTGCGGCCGCCACGGCCCCCGGTGGCGGGCAACCGATGGCATCCGTGGGCTTGGCATAGGCCGCGGCAGGCGCAGGCGCGGGGGCTGGACCGGGCCGGGGCGCCGGGGTTGGCCGCGGGGCGGGGCGGGCGGCGGCCGGGAGGGTCGGCTCCGGAGCGGCGGCCACCGGTTCACGGACGAGACCCATCACCCCCAGGTCCTCCAGGGTGTCGCGCCAGGCTCGGAGAGGCTCGTCCATGGCTTCCAGCCTAGGAGCCCGTCCAAGTAATGGATAGGGGCTGCATTGATGGCAAAGGGCTTCCAGGCAAGGAAGCGGGCGCAGGGCGGTGTGGGTTCACCGTTCAAGCCCGGTAACGCAGCATGGAGGCCCTTTGCCATCAACCCTTCGGGCTGGGGTGGCAGCCGTCGGGAGGCCCTGTCAGGCTCCTCGACCTTGGACCCACCAAGGCCTTCGTCGCCTTCCTCGCCTCCCTCGGCTGGCGCCCCAGTGCAGCCCCCACCCTTTACTTGGACGGGCTCCTAACCCGGAACTTCCCCTCCGGATGGGGCATCCTAGAGCGTTGGAGTCCGTGCATGGAGCAGTCCCACCAGGAAACCCCGTTCGGCAGCCAGGAGGCCTTCCACGGCGCCTTCGCCGAGCTCTATCCCCGGCTGGTGAGCTATGCCCGCCGCTATGGGGCCACCTTCCCGGAAGACATTGCCCAGGAGGCCTTCGTCATCCTCATGCAGCGGGAGGTGCGGGTCGAGCACCCCACCGCCTTCCTGTATGGCACCGTCCGCACCCTCTCCCTGACCGAGCGCCGCCCCATGAAGAACCAGAACCTCAGCCTGGAAGCCGTGTCCGAGCCCGGCCTGGCCGGTGGCGCCGATGACCAGGTGCTGAACCAGGAGGTCCGGGAGCGCATGCGCCTGCTGTCGCCCACCTTCCGCGAGGCCCTGTGGCTCTTCGTGGTCGAGGGCCTCTCCATCCGGGAGATCGCGGATATCCTCGGCATCCCCGAGGCCACCGTGAAAACCCGCATCCACCGGGCCAAGGCCCAACTCAAAGATCAGCTCAATCCCACTGGAGGCGTGCATGTCCTGGTCTGATCCCGCTCGGCGTTTCGAACCCGCCGAGGATGTCCAGTTGCGGGCCGAACTCCGCGACCTCCTGGGCCTCGGGTCCGTGGCCGCCAGCGCCCCTGCTGCGCCCAGTCCCGAATTGGCCGCCCTGGCCGACGACCTGCGCCGGGAGGCCCAGCGCCGCCGCCGCACGGAGCGCAAGCGGCCCACCTGGGGCCTGCTGGCCGCCGCGGCCCTGCCTCTGCTGGCCGTCCTGGCCGGCCTGGGGACCTGGGGCTTCCAGCAGAAGCACCGCGCGGATGGCCTGGCCCTCCAGGCCCAGCGCCAGGAGCAGGAACTCACGCGCATGGCGGCCTCCCACGCCGCCGAGGTGGCCAGGGAGCGCCAGGCGAAGGAGGAAGTGCAGCAGCAGCTTCAGTTGGCATCGAAGCAGGGGGGGCGGAAAGCCGAACCCTACCTGGTCATTCCCGTGGAGAAGCCCCTGAAATTCCAAGGTGACGACTACCAGCGGGTCAAGGCCAAGCCGCAGCAGTAGCTTCGGCACTGCGCGTCCGGGGGGATGGGCAAGCGAAGAGCCGGCCAAGCCGGCTCTTCGCTTGTCTCATCCTGCTTGGCTGTGATTGGCCGGGGTCCAGCCGCGCTCGTTCAGGAGCTTCACGCCCTGGATGCGGGTGAGGCGGAAGGCCATTTCTTCCTGGTGGAGGTGGCAGAAGGCCAGCAGGTGGTCCTCCTGGATGGTGCGCGGGGACACCCGCCGGAGTTGCGTGCGATGGGCGGCCGGGGGCAGGTAGGTGAGCTCGACCATGAGCGTATGCCCCGCGGCGTACTCGAGGATGCGCTGCACTTCTTCGGCCAGCTGGTCCTCGCCGCCCAGGTGCAGCATGGGGATGCGGCGCTGCACCTCCTGGTAGAGGGCCGGGTCCTCGTCGTGGAGCTTCTGGAGGGCCGAGCGCACCATCTGCTGCACCGGCTCCAGGTGGTGGTTCATGCCCTTCTCGTCCACGAAGGCCAGAGCCGCCAGGGCCCACAGGTAGAACTTCTCGTCCGAATCCACGCTCAGGGCCAGGAAGCGCCCGGGCTTGGGCATGAAGCCCGCCTGCTTGAGCAGGGCGTGGGCGTTGCCGTCCCCCCGCACTTCCAGGACGGTGTCGGACAGGGTGGCGAGCTTCAGGGGCGCCAGCTCGGGGCGCAGCTTCAGCTCGTCCGCCAGGTGGGCCGTGCGGGCCCGCACGAGCCGCACGCCCTGGTGCACTTCGACCTCGCCCACCCGGCGGGAGAGGTCCTCCAGCAGCTGGAGCAGGGGCTGGGGCAGGGTCTGCGTGGAGGCGCCCAGGCGCTGGCCCAGCTCCTCCAGGAGCACGCCGGCGTCCAGTGCGCGCACCAGCGTGGCGTGGCTCACGCGGAAGGTGCCCATGGCGTCCAGGGCCTCCACATCCGCCAGCTGGGCCAACTGGAGCAGGCGATGGGGGTTCTGGAGCAGGGGCGTCAGCAACTCCAGCGTGGGCTGCAGGACCATGGGCTGGTCGAGTTCCAGCGGCTGCCAGTGGGCGGCGGTGCCCTTCAGGTCGCGCAGCAGGTATTCGTGGGCCAGGGCCTCGCCGTGCTCGGTGAGCCGGAGGTGCGTGTAGCCCTCGTCGCCCTGGATGATGCCCATGCGCCCCAGGAAGGGGAGGAACACCATGCGGGTGCGCTCCTCGTCCAGGGGATGGAGGGTCTTGAGGAAGGCCAGGAAGGGCTGGACGGCCAGGGCCTGGCCCCGGCGCTCCAGCAGGTGCTGCATGAGGAAGTGGCGGTCTTCGGCGGGCGGCATGCCCCAGGCCTTGAGGTCGTGCTCCAGCAGGCTGGCGAAGGCGCGTTCGGCCACCCAGCGGGGGGGATGGCTGGTGACGGCGGGCAGCAGCGTCTCCACGCGGCCCTCGCGGCTCCAGAGCAGGCCCAGGCGGTGCAGCAGGGTGAAGAGCAGGGTGGCGTCTTGCTCCTCCTGGAGCATGGCGTTGCGCTGCATGAGCTGGCCCAGCTCCTTCTTGGCGGGCAGGCCGCCCTTCAGCACGCGCAAGCCCGCCACGCAGCGCAGCAGCACGCTCGTGAGGGCCAGGGAGAACCGGAACGGTTCGGCGGCCCGCAGCTTCACGCCTTCTGGCGCCTGGAAGTTGAGGGCGCCGTCGTCGAAGTCATCGAGGGCGTCGGCGACGCGCTCGGCCACGGCCCAGCCCTCGCCATCGGGCAGGATGAGCCCCAGTCCGCGGAGGGTCTCGAGCACCGGCGCGTCGGGCAGGGTGCCCTCGTTCGCCAGGTGTTTCAGGGCCACCAGGGAACCGCTGTCCAGGTCCGCCAGGGTGTCCGAGAGGCGCTTGTGGTCCTCCAGGTGGAAGACCATGGTCTTGAGCAGGCGTACGCGGCCCTCGGCCTCATCCTCCCAGCGGAGCGGGATGGGCAGGCGGCGGCGCTCGCAGATGGTCCTGAGCTGCTCATCCGAGCAGTTCGCGAGGAGCTGGTAGTGGGTGAACGCCATGGACACCTGGGTACAGATGATCCTCCAGTGTCCCACGGAACCCCGGAACGCTCACGCGAAAAAAGCGCCCGGCATGCCGGGCGCCTTCCGTTTCCGGATGCAAAGGTGGCGCTGCTAGTCGGGAACCTTGACCTGGAGGACCCGCCCGGCCGCACCGTCGCTGAGCGCCAGATCGAACCGCTGTGCCCGGGTGGCGAAGGTCTGGCGCCCCCCGGTGAGGATGGCGATGACCTCGCCCGTATCCGCGTCGCGGACGAGGGCGGCTGGATGGACCGTGGCATCCCAGGTGAGCTGGACCTTCTCCCCGGAGATGCGCTGCAGCTCGGGCGCCGCGGCGGTCCCGGAGGTGGCGCGGAGGCTGCCGAGGACCTTGCCGTCCCGGCGGACGTCCAGGCCGGCCACGGCGTCAAGCACCGCCGCGCCGAGAGGGAGGGCCATGACGAAGTGGCGCTCGTGCTCCCTGGGCCCGCAGCCCAGCTCCATCAGCTCGATGGGCGTGGTGAAGACGGGCAGGCCCTTCTGGTCGAGGCACTCGAGGATGTATTCCCCGGTCGCTGCGGGAGCGGACGGGAGCGCCCGGGTGCGGAAGGATGGAAGGAACTCCACCCGGCCATCCTCGTGGACGATCCCCCGGACCAGGAGGCACTCCTGGGCGCTGGCCTGGGCCTTGGGCAGGGGCGCATCCTCGGCCCCCACGCTGAGGAAGCCGCCGGTGGCGCCGCGGAAATCAAGGATCTTCTTGTAGACGTAGTCGCTGACCCAGTCGGGCGAGCAGTAGCCCATGATGTCCTTGTAGATGGACGGTGATTTCAGCTGGCCCGTGGTCGTGTCGTAGCCCCAGGCGCCGATGCCTCCGTCGGCGTAGGGGTAGGCGGGATCTGGATCGGCAGCGGCGCCGCAGGGGCTGTGAGAACGGCCCATGTTGTGTCCGGTTTCGTGGGAAAAGACCTCGGGGAAGTTCCCCCCGTCTTGATAACCGTTCTTGTCCCAGCCGAGGGCCGTTCGGAATTGGAAGGGGCCTGATGGAGCGTTGGGGACATACCCCATTCCCGCGATTCCAGAGCTGTAGGTGACATTGACCGCCCCGTAATAGTAACGATCCGAGGCGCCATCTATCTGGTGCTTGGTCGCGAGTTCGTTCAGGAGCGTGCTCCATTGGGTGGAGTCGGAAGTGAGAGTGGATCTCGAGGGCGTGAAGGTGGCCCCCACCATGACGTCGATCGATGCCACCGGGTACATCTTCGCCAGCCTGGCGACCCATGCGGCCTTGTTGGCCTCAGTGATATTCCCGGTGCCGCTAGCCAGGGCCACGGGGAAGATGGTGGTCCGGAAGATGGGGACCGTGGCGCCACTTAATGCTGCGGTGAAGAAATTGTTCGTTTCATCGGCTTCAACCACTGCATTCGCAGGATCCACCACAGCTTGGATGCTGTATCCAGTGCCCGTGGGTGTCACAAGGTCGGTGCCCGGAACCGGAAGATTCAAGCTGTTGTAAAGCAGACTTTCGTCAAGATAAATGGCAGTGGTGTACCCAGCGGATGCGACGGTCTTCGGATAGCCGACCACCGGCACGCCATTGTTCAGGAGGGTGACTTGGACCACCGGGAATACGGAATTCGGCTGGTTGGCCAGGACGAAGACCCGGATGAGCCCGTCCTTTCCGGCCACGATGGGCACTGCGTTGTCTAGGGTCTGGATGCTCTGGGTGAACACTACTTTCTCGATGTGGAGATCCAGGGTGGTGGCGGCGGAGTTAACGATGAAAGTCCGGGTGACGGTCCCACCTGGAGTCCGGACGATCAGATCGCCGGACGTCGCGCCGACGGGCACGGTGAAGTAGATCCGGTTGGCGCTGAGGTTCGCTTGGATCGCCTGGCCATTCAAGGTCAAGGTCGTTCCGGAATAGCCCAGGTAGGTCCCCATGACGAACACGGGTGTGCCCACCGGGCCCTGGGTTGGATACACGCTGGTAACGACCGGCGCGCCATAGATCACCGAGAAGGGCTGGGCGGAGACGCCAGTGCCCTGGGCATTGGAAATCTGGATGGGAGCGCTCCCGATGGCGTTGCCCGCGACGGATGCAGACACAGCCGTCCCGTCTGTGAGCGTGATGCCAGCCTCGGCCCCTCCGATGGTCAAGCTCGTCAGTCCAAAGAAGTTCATGCCGGTGATTTGGACCGTGGTTTCCCCTGCGACCCCGGAGGTGGGCGAGAAGCTGGAAATGATGGGCGCCAAATCGCCCAGGGGTGCTTGGATGTCGGCCGTTACGTCGTCCAGAAGGAAGCTGGTTGCGTTCTGGGCGTCTTCCTGGCTCTTGAAGGAGAGGCGAACCACGCGACCCCGGTACGCCAACAGGTCCACGGATCGTGCCGTGTAGCCCGAGACGTCTAGGTTGGTCAGGGTGAGCAGGGTCCCCAGGTGGGCGCCGGAGGTGTCCAGCACTTCGATGAGAACGGAATCTCTGGCCCCGCCCGAGGCCGGTTCAGCGGTGACGATCTTCATGTAGAACGTGGCCGTGGCGGATTGGGCGGAAGCGGGGATATAGAAATCCTGGGTGATTTGGTCCGAGATCGCGGACCCGTATCCCCCCAGCCAAGAGAACTTGCTTCCACCGTGGGGACCAATGCCAGGTTGGCTGGTGGATGCCCCCTGGATGATGCCCGTGTCCCCCTTCCAGATGACGGGGGAGGGCTGCTCGAAACCGGTGTTCATCAACACCTGGACCGTAGTGAATAGGGTGTAGATCTGGCCGGAGGTCGCGGTGCCCCCGGGCGTTGCCACTGAGATGCTGCCGGCTGTCAGGCCCGTGGGGGCCGTAGCCCGGATCTCCGTGTCGCTGGCGACTGTGAAAGATGCGGCGTTAAGGCCGTTGAACTGCACCTGGGTGGCCCCCACGAAGTGCGTGCCCGTGAGGGTGACCTGGGTCCCGACCCGAAGGTTGGCGGGCGTGAAGGACGTGATTGTGGGTGGTAGGGCTGGATCCACGGTGAAGGCTGGCGAGGCGGCCGAGCCCCCGGGAGTGGTGATCCGAATAGGGCCCGTGGTCGCCCCGCCGGGCACTACGGCATCGATTTCCGTGGCGCTGGTGGCTGTGAATGCGAAGGCCGGATTCCCATTGAAGGTGACGGCCGTGGCCCCGAGGAGGTTCGTTCCCGTGAGGACCACCGCGGTGCCAGGGCTCCCATGGCCGGGATTAACGGCACTGATGGCCGGGGTCACCGGAGCTGGCGGGGCAGATGAGCCGCCGCCTCCGCCGCCGCAGGCCATGAACGTGGTCATCAGGGCCAGGAGCGGGAGACGTCGGGTCGTAAAGGCGTTCATGGCGGCTCCTGGGCTGGGGTCCCGGATCCGTCCACGGGATCCAGGCGGCCCGGCGACTGGCGATTGCTTCGCCTATTGATGCACGAAGCGTCCATGGCGCCTAGCCCAGTTCCGGTCACTGGGCAGCGAGGGCTCCCACGGCCACGGTGATGGGGGAGGCGATGGTCCCGGTACCGTCGAGTACCTGACAACGGGTGGCGTCGGCGCTGAGGCTGATGGCGCCCGGAAGCTGGGACGCCCTAAGGTCCAGGGCCACCCGGAGTAGGGGGGCACCCAGGGAGACGGGGCTACCAGCGCCTTTCTGCGCCGCCGTGACCTGCAGGATGCCGGCGGTGACCTTGCCCTTGAGGATCTTGGGGTCACTGCCCAAGTTGAAGGCTGTACCGTTCTGTACGAAGGTGCCGGTGGGATCCGCGGCGGAGACGTTGGCCCAGGTCACCCTGGTGGCATCGGCGCTGAAGGTGGCGGTGACGCCGCTGCCCGTGGCGGAGGAAGGTCCCACGAGATCCATGACCAGGTGGGTGGCGGTGGAGAGGGCGGTGTTCTTCTTCAGCAGGTAGGTGCCGGAGGTGGGGTCCGTGTAGCCCAGGCTCGTGGCCGTGGGCGCCGGTGCGGGCGCTGATGAGCCCCCACCCCCCCCGCCGCAGGCCAGCATAGCCCCCAGCGCCAGCGCGGTGGAACCGGTGAGGAAGGTCTTCAGGTGGGTCATGATCGTTCTCCTCACAGGCCGGCAAGCAGAAGGGTGAGGTCCTTGTCATCCACCGTGCCGTCGCCGTTCAGGTCGCAAGTGGTGTTGGCGGTGCCGTAATACTTGGCGAAGAAGAGGAGGTCGCGCAGGTCCACCGTGCCGTCACCGTTCAGATCGAAGTTCAGGGCCGTGCGGATCTCCCACACGCCCCGCCCATAGGTCGCCGCTCGGACGAAGGTGCCGTCCGGGGCCAGGTAGAGGTCGCGCACGGCCACCAGGGGCATGTTGCTGCCGAAGCGGGCCCAGGTGGTGCCGCCGTCGCTGCTCACGTAGACGCCGAAGTCCGTGCCCGCATAGACCTTTCGGGCCGTGACGGGATCCGGTTTCACCACATGCACCGGAATGCCGAAAGGGAAACCGGTGCCCGTGTCGATGGCGGACCAGGTGGCGCCGCCGTTGGTGCTCTTCCATAGGTGGTTGGCCGTGGCGCTGGTGGCCACGGAGCCCACGTACACTGTGGTGACGGAGGCGGGATCGAACGCGATGCAGCTTAGGGAGGCCCCGGTTCCCGGCAGGCTCCCGGCCTTGGTCCAGGAGGAGCCCCCGTTGGAAGTGAGGTAGACCCGCGACTGGTTGGCGGCGATGCCCAGGGTGTTCGGGTCGCTGGGGGAGGCCGCCAGGCTGCGGATGAACAGCTCATTGGTCGTAGTGGTAGAGGACATGTCCAGGGGCGCCGGCAGGCCCGCGGTGCCCAGGGCCGCCCAGGCTCCGCCGAAATTGGTGCTTTGGTAGACCTTACCGTTGGTGGAGGTGTACACCACCGAGGGCCGCGCCTTGTCGCCAGGCGCGAGATAGGGGGCAAAGGGCGCGAGGTCCTTGTTGTTTGCCTCGGTGATTCCGGAAATGGACTCCACGAAGCTTTTGGGAGTGGCTCCGCCGTCCGTGGCCTTGTAAATGTCGGTGTAATAGAGGCTGCCGAGGACTTGGTTCCCGTCGGTGGGATGGAAGATGGTGGCGAACCCGTCGCCGCCGATCAGGTCCTCGAAGACCCCCTCGGTGCCCGTGAGCGATCCCCCTGCCGTGGCGGGCTGGCGCAGGCGGGTGCCGTTGTCCTGGAGGCCCAGGGAGATCCGCCACTTGGAATCGGCGGGGCTGGCCGCCGTGGTGGAGCCCACGTTGTAGGCCATGTGGGAGGCCAGGCCCAGGTTCCGCCGGTTGTCGAGGAAGGTCAGGTCGAAGGAGGATGTGGGGATGGTGGGCTGGAAGGGATCCCGCACCACGGCCAAGCCGCCATCATTGGCCACGTAGAGGGTGGCGCCGTCCGGCGACCAGGCCGTGGCATGGAAGTCGGCATGGGCATAGACATGGCCGCTGCCGTACCAGTGGGTGAGCTGGGCCCAGGTCGCGCCGCCGTCCATGGACCGGTAGAGGGCCAGGTTCGCCCCGACGAAGATCCGCGACGCGTTGTTGGGATCCACCGCGAGCCCGTGGTTGTACCAGCCCTGGCCGCCATCGCCGGTCATCTGGGGGCCCGTGCCCTGGAAGAGGCCTCCGGGCGCCGTGGGGGCCGCCAGCCAGGTCCAGGTGGCACCCTTGTCGGTGCTCTTGAGGACGCCCCGCGCGACCTTGGTGCTGCTGCTGGTGGTGTCCTCGAGGATGGCGTAGACCGTGGCGCCGTCATGGGCCGCGGCGGTGGTGATGCGGCCCGGCGTGAAGCTGAAGGTGGGCAGGGCGGCCTGGGTCCAGGTGGCGCCGGCGTTGCTGGAGTAGTAGATGGACCCGGCGCTCGCGGAGCCGCTGGTGGCCTCCACGGAGCAGACCAGGTCGGTGGCGGTGAGCTTCTGCAGGGACCAGACCTGGCCCGTGGCGGGCCCGCCCGTGGCGCCGGTGAAGGTGGCGCCGCCATCGGTGGAGATCCTGAGGCCGGCGTTCGTGGCCCACAGGACGCGGCTGGCATCCAGGGGGAGGATGGCGTAGGAGCGGGTGGCGGTGCCGAGACTCGAGGTGGGGGCGGCGGTCCAGGTGGTGCCGCCGTCGGTGGTCTTGAAGAAGCCGCGGCCCTCGGCATCGAAGAAATCGCCGGCGCCCAGGTAGAGGACGCTGGGATTCACCGGGCTCATGGCCAGGGCGCCCACGGCGACGTTGCCGCCACTGCTGCTGGTGGGTAGCGAATCCGTGACCGAGTACCAGGTCCAGGCGCCGGCCAGGGCGGGGTCCGCGTTGTCGCATCGGAACACGCCGCCGCCGCTGGTGGCCAGGTAGAGGGTGGGCGCGGTGGGGTGGGGCACGATGGCCACCGGGCGGCCGCTGTCGATGTCGGGGGTAGTGTTGGTGAGCTGCGAGAAGGGCCCCAGGTTGGTCCAGGTGCCGCCCACGCCCGCCGGGCCGGTGGCCAGGGGGGCGGCCAGGGTGGACCCGGCGGTGAACTGGAGGCGGCGGGGAGCCCAGGCCCCGGCCTCCCGCACGGCCACCTGGTTCTTGTAGTCCAGGTAGTCGGGGCTGGCCTTGCCGTTGAACCAGAAGAGATTCCAGTCCCGACGCAGATCCGCCCGGTCGTGGCCGCTGAGGGCATGGGGGCTCTTGCGGTAGGGCAGGTCCCGGCGGCGCTCGCCCGGGTTCCCCTCCTGGGCCGCCAGGCCGGACAGGGCCGCAGACAAGATGAGGAGGGAGAGGAACTTGGTCGCCCGGCCGTGCATGGCGTCTCCTGGAGGGATCCCCGGTGGCCAGGGTGGAAGCAGGAGCATGGGCCGGGGGGATCTCAAACTATACGACAGCAAAACCCCCGCGCCAGTTGGCTTTTCCTGCCCTGGGCCGGGTCTTCGGCCGGAGCCGCACGTTGACCCTGCCGCCGGGGACCCCTAGGCTGGAGGTTTGGGTCTGCCGCCACCGTGATCGCCCTCCGTCCCGACAATCCGCTGATCGTCCAGAGCGACCGCACGCTGCTGCTCGAGGTGGCGCACCCGGCGTTCGAGCAGGTGCGGGATGAGCTGGCCCGCTTCGCGGAGCTGGTGAAGAGCCCCGAGCACATCCACACCTACCGCATCACGCCCCTCAGCCTGTGGAACGCCTCGGCCTCCGGGGTGGCCTGCGGGGACATGATCGAGACCTTGAATACCTGGTCCAAGTACCCCGTGCCGCAGAACCTGCTGCAGGAGATCGAGGACCACGGCACCCGCTACGGCAAGCTGCGCCTGGTGGCCAAGGGGGACCGCCTGGCCCTGGAGATGGATGACCGCGGGCTCTTCTGGGAGCTGGAGAACCAGAAGTCCCTGCAGGGCCTGCTGGCGGAGCCCTACCCGGACGAGAAGGGCATCTTCCTCCAGACCGGCATGCGCGGCGAGGCCAAGCTGCAGCTCATCCGCCTGGGCCATCCCGTCCAGGACATGGCCGGCTACAAGCCCGGCGATCCGCTGCCCTTCGAGCTGTCCCCCACCACCAAGCAGAACGGCAAGCCCTTCGGCCTGCGCCACTACCAGCAGGCCGCCGTGGATGTCTTCCACGCGGGTGGCGGGCCCGACGGCGGCGCCGGCGTGCTGGTGCTGCCCTGCGGGGCCGGCAAGACCGTCATCGGCATCGGCTGCATGGGCAGCCTGCAGACGCACACGCTGGTGCTGACCACCAACGGCACCGCCGTGAAGCAGTGGAAGCAGGAGCTGCTGGACAAGACCTCGCTGACCGAGGACCAGGTGGGCCTCTACACGGGCGACACCAAGGAGATCAAGCCGGTCACCATCGCCACCTACCAGATCCTCACCTACCGCCGCAGCAAGACGGGCCCCTTCGAGCACTTCAAGCTCTTCGAGGCGGCCAACTGGGGCCTGGTGATCTACGACGAGGTGCACATGCTGCCCGCCCCGGTGTTCCGGGCGGTGGCCGAGCTGCAAGCCAAGCGGCGCCTGGGCCTCACGGCCACGCTCGTGCGCGAGGACGGCAAGGAGGAGGATGTCTTCAGTCTCATCGGCCCCAAGCGCGTGGACGTACCCTGGAAGATGCTGGAGAAGGACGGCTTCATCGCCACGGCCCACTGCCTGGAGATCCGCGTCCCCCTGCCCACGGACGAGCGCATGGAGTACGCGGTGGCCGACCAGCGCCAGCGCTTCCGCATCGCCAGCGAGAACAGCCTGAAGATGGTCGTGATGGACGAGCTGCTGGCGGGCCATCCCACTGACAACATCCTCATCATAGGCCAGTACCTAGAGCAGCTCCGCATCATCGGCGAACGGCTCGGCGCCCCGGTGCTCACGGGGCAGACCCCGGAGAAGGAGCGCGAGTCGCTCTTCCGGCAGTTCCGCGAGGGCCAGCTGAGAGTGCTCATCGTGAGCAAGGTGGCCAACTTCGCCATCGACCTGCCGGACGCCTCGGTGGCCATCCAGGTGAGCGGCACCTTCGGCTCGCGGCAGGAGGAGGCCCAGCGCCTGGGCCGCATCCTGCGCCCCAAGGGCGAGCGCAACGTGAGCTACTTCTACTCGCTCATCAGCCGCGACACCACCGAGCAGGAGTTCGCGCGGAACCGCCAGCTCTTCCTCACCGAGCAGGGCTACCGCTACCTCATCGAGAGCAGGCACTTCGACGAGACCGGCCGCCTCAGCGAGCCCGCCGTGTGGCGGAAGCTGCTGTCGGAAACCGCAGGCTAGCGCCACAGCTCCGGGTGCAGGAGCGACTGGGCGCCCAGCCAGCGGTCCAGGGGCCAGACGAGCAGGGCGGCCAGAAGGCCCGCCAGCACATCGTCCATCACCACGCCCCAGCCCCCGGGCAGGTGCTGGGAGCGATCCACCACACCCGGCTTCCAGATGTCGAAGAGCCGGAACAGCAGGAAGGGGGCCACCAGGCGCGCGGCCCAGAGGCTCCACGGCTGCGGCTGCAGCGTGCTGGTGAAGAGCAGGGGGGTGAGGGCGATCCAGACGCCGGCCCACTCATCGGCGACGACAAACGGGGGATCCTTCTGGCCGGTCTCCTGCACCACGCCATCCGCCGCCCAGACGGCCATCAGGGTGAGGGCCAGCGGGGCCGCGAAGAAGACCCAGGCCGGGAGGGCCCAGCCCCGGATGATCCAGACCAAGCCGAGCCAGGCCGCCACTCCGGCCAGACTGCCCCAGGTACCTGGCGCCGGCTTCAGGTAGCCGCTGCCGAAGCCGGTGGCCAGCCACCAGGCGGAACGAGGGGCCTTAAACATGTCGAAGCGCCTCCACGATGCGCAGCCGCGCGGCCTTCAGGCCCGGGAACAGGGCGCTCAGCTGGAGCGTGGCCTGGAGACCGAGGGCCACGATGGCATAGACCATCGGGACGAAGTGGATGTCCAGCTCATAGCCGTGGCTGGTGCCGGGCGGGGCGGGCATCTGGATGTGCAGGGCATTGAGGCCCGCGCGGAGCAGCAGCGTCGCCGCCAGGCCCAGGGCGCTGCCCAGCAGGCCCAGGAAGGCGCCCTCCCACTGGAGCAGGGCCACCAGCTGGCCCGGCTGGAGGCCCATGGCCCGCAGGACACCGAACTCGCGGACGCGCTCCATGACGGACATGAGCAGCGTATTGGCCGTGGCCAGCAGCACCACCAGAAAGAGCACCAGGCCCATGAACCCGAAGATCGCGTAGTAGAGCAGCTTCACCTGGCGATAGAAGGAGGCCAGCTCGAACCAGGGCTTCACGGACGTTTCCGGCAGGAGGGCCTGGATCCGCGCCAGCTCGGCGGCGGTGTCCTGGGGCCGCTTCAGCACGACGGACAGCCGCGACCGGGCGGGGCCGGCATCCACCAGCTGGCCCGCGGTGGCCAGGCTCACGGTGAGGAGACGGTCGTTCAGCTCCCTCAGGCCCAGGTCCTGGAGGCCGACCACCTCGACGTCCACGGCGTTCAAGGCGCCATCGCGGGTGGTGGACATGAGGGTGAGCGCGCTGCCCACGGAGGCGCCCAGGCTGCGGGCCAGGCCCGCGCCGAGGACCACCTCCCGGGCCGACGGGTCCACGGAGAGCCAGCGGGAGCCTGCGCCGCCCGGCGCCTTGGCGCCATCCTTCAGCGCCCCGAGGCAGGCCATGTGCTGCGGCTCGAGCACGGGGTCCACGGCCGTGCCCAGGAAGGCCACGCTCTTCGCGCCGCTGGACAGCAGCCCCATGAACTGGGTGCGGGGCAGGACCTCCGCCACGGCGGGATCCCGGCGGAGCCGGGCCGCCAGGGCTTCGCCATCGGGCAGGGCCTTCTCCAGGCTCTGGGCCTCGTCACCCTCCATGGCCCCCGGCGGCATCACCTGGAGGTGGCCCAGGCCGCCGCGGATGGCCGAATCGGACAGGCCCTGGAAGGTCTGGGCCATGAAGCCCCCGGCCAGGGCCAGGGCCAGGAAGCCCGCCACCACCACCATCAGGGTGAGCGCCGTGCGGCGCCGCTGGCGCAGCAGGTTGCGGAGGGCCAGGCGCGGGAGGATCACAGGTGCTCCTCCTCGATGAGCCTGCCGTCGGCGAGGCGGAAGACGTGGTTGGCCCGCGCGATGACGGCGGGATCGTGGCTGGCCACGAGGAAGGTGGCGCCGCGCTCGGCGGCCAGCTCGGCCATGAGGTCCATGAGCGGCCCGCCGTGGGCATGGTCGAGGCTGGCGGTGGGTTCGTCGGCGAGCACCAGCAGGGGATCCGGGGCCAGCGCACGGGCAATGGCGGCGCGCTGCTGCTGGCCGCCGCTGAGCTGGCCCGGGCGGTGGTGCAGGCGGTCTGCGAGGCCCACGCGGTCAAGGGCCCGCTCGGCGCGGCGGCGGGCTTCGGCTTCGGCGATGCCCTGGAGGTGCAGGGGCAGCATCACGTTCTCCAGCGCGGACAGCACGGGCACAAGGTTGAAGGCCTGGAACACGAAACCCAGGTGCCGCAGGCGCAGATCGCAGCGCTCCCGCTCGGAAAGGCTGGACACTTCCTGTCCATTCAGAAGGACGGCGCCCTCGTCGGGCTGATCCAGCAGGCCCGCCAGCTGGAGCAGGGTGGTCTTGCCGCTGCCGCTGGGCCCCGCCAGGACGGCGAGGCAGCCCTTCGGCACCGCCAGCGATACGCCGAACACGCCGGCGCGCTCGCCGCCGAGTTCATAGGCGCGGGTCAGGTTGCGGAACTGCAGCATCCCACCAGTGTAGCCTTCCCCCGCTTCAGAACTGCATGGCCCAGGCCAGCTTGGCGAAGAGCCCCCGCTCCACCATCCGCTCGGCGGGGGCGATGGCGAGGGGATCCCGCCGCCGCTGGCCGGACCAGCCCACATAGGCGTTGGTGAAGGCATTGGGCTGCCAGCCCAGGAAGGCCTTGAGGAACTTGTCCACGCCGTCGATCTCCGAGCCGTCGTACCGCACCACGAAGGCCTGGGCCTTCAGGTAGAAGAAGCGCGGCATCTGGTAGGTGGCCGTGGTGGTCAGCTTCCGGGCCCGCACGAGCAGGAGGTCGTCGGACTCGCGGTTCAGCTCCGTCTTCTGCGCCGTCAGGTCATAGCACACGTCCCCGAGGGCCCCGTGGGAGCTGAAGCTGGTGGTGTGGAGGCGGGCCGGGGCGCCGGTGGCGAGGTCGATGGTGCGCCCCTGGACGACCCGCGCCAGCATCTGGGCCCAGCTGAACTTCTTCCAGCTCAGGGCCATGTTGATGTTGCGGGTGGCGTTGGAGGTCACCTCATCGTTGGCCCAGGTGCGCCCCGCGATGTCCCAGTCCACGCTCCAGGCCCAGCGGTCGGCGGTTTCCACATAGGCGCTCAGGCCCACGGCGCGGTCGAAGGGGTTGCCGTCCCACCAGGAGAGGCGCCGCCCGCGCAGGCTGGCGTTCGCCTGGGAGAACCGGCCGCCGTTCCAGTTGCCCTGCCACCCGATGGCGGCGGTCTGCTGGCGGTAGCCCCGGAGGTCCGTGAAGCCCGACACCAGGACGAGGCCGGGGCTGGTGGTCTGGTTGATGGCGTAGGCGAACCAGTGGCGGGTGTTCCAGTCCAGCTCGGCGGAGGTGGAGGTGCCGCGCTGGGAGAGGAGGCTGCCGTCGGCCTGGGGGAGATGCGAGGTGGCGGTCATGGCGCTGCCGATGAAGTGGAACTCGGAGCCCAGATACTGATCCAGGTAGAGGCCTCCGCTCTGGCCGCCGATGAGCCCACCGGCGGCGTCCGGCCCCCCCTGCAGGCGCTTGTCCGTGCCGAGGAAGGACAGGCCCGAGCCCCGGCCATCCAGCTGGAAGCGCAGGGCCGCCGCCGTGTCGCGGGTGGGCAGCCCCTCGACGCCCCGGGCGCCATTGGCGCTCAGCATCAGGCCACCGTCGTCGTCCTTGGCGTGGAGCACGGTCCAGCTGGCGAGGGAGCCCTGGCCCGAGGCCTTGAGGCCGTAGAGGGGGCTCTGGATGGAGCGGCTGAAGAACTGCCGCTGGGCGGAAGGCGGGGAGAGCAGGTCCATGCCCTCCAGGAAGAAGGGCCGGCGCTCGGGGTAGAACACCCTGAAGCGGCTGTTGATCTGGAGCGGGTCCACGTCAGCGTCCGCCGTGGCGAAGTCGGGGCGGTAGGTGCCCTCGAAGGTCAGGGCCGTGGTGGCGTAGCGGACATCCATGCCCAGGCGGGCCTTGGATTCCACCGGTGCGACCGGGTCCGTCTCCAGCGACTGGGTGCGGCTGTAGGTGGCGAAGGGGATCACCAGGAAGGGCGAGCCCGGCTTGTCCACCGGGGCGCCGGAGACCCGGGCCATCTGGCAGATGTCGCACTGCACGTCCTTGCTCATACGGGGCCAGGAGATGCCGTAGCGCCGCTCCCGGGGGATGATGCGCAGGATGCGGAAGGCCCAGTCGCCGGGCCGCCGGCGCAGGCTGCTGTAGGGGATGCGCATCTTCACGACGTAGCCGTCCGGCGTCAGCACGCCGGTGGAGTCCCAGAGGCAGTCGTAGGAAGCGTTCTCCCCGGTGCTGTCCGTCATGATCTCGTCAATCTGGCCGCCCAGGGGCGTCACGAAGAAGCGTGCGATGCTCTGGCCCTTGCCGGAGGGATCCAGGTCCACGCCCACGAAGTCGAAGTCGCCGTTGTTGGTGTCGCGCATGTGGCGGGCGGCATGGATCTTCGAGGGCTCCGGGTCCCTGGCCTCCACGGCGACGTAGAGCGCATCGGGGCCCCAGCCCACATGGACGATGGTGGGCCAGCGGTTCTCGCCCTTGTCGTCCGGCATGATCATGCCGAACTCGGTGATGACCAGGGCCTCCTTCCAGGTGGAGAGGTCCGCGTCGCGGGCCATGGAAGGCGCCTGGGCCAGCCGGGGGATGGCCAGGTGGGGCGGATGGGGGGCCTGGGAGGCCAGGATGGGCAGGCAGGCAAAGGCCAGGGCCGGATGGCGCATGAAGGATCCCCGGAGAACGGTTCTCAAGGTCCTACGAGGACTTTCGGAGTCCGTTTAGGCCCGTTTCGCCCGGAAGGAGGCTTCGTAGGCCGCGGTGGTGGCTTCCAGGCCGCCCTCTTCCACCTCGCCGATGAGGTCGTAGGCGTGGGCCTTCACGATGCGCACCCGCTGGATGGTGTTCACCTGGGGGGCGCCATCCACCAGCAGCACGTTGCCGTCGATCTCGGGGGCCTGGCCCTGGTGGCGGCCCTTCACGAGGAGATCCGTCTCCTCGTGGGCGCCTTCCACCAGCACGTCGATGACCGTGCCCACCTTCTCCTGGTTCTTCTCCCGGGCGATCTTCTGCTGCAGCTCGAGGATGCGCCGCTTGCGGGCCTCCTTGGTGCGCTTCGCGACGGGATCGCCCAGGCCGTGGGCGGTGGTGCCCTCCTCGGGGCTGTAGGTGAAGACACCCACATGGTCGAAGCGGGCCTCCTGCACGAAGGCCTTCAGCTCCTCGAAGGCGGCTTCGTCCTCGCCGGGGAAGCCCACGATGAAGTTCGACCGGATGGCGATGCCCGGCACGATGCGGCGCACCTTCTCGAGGAGCTTCAGGAACTGCGTCCGGCTGCCGCCCCGGGCCATGGCCTTGAGGATGGCGGCGTCCGCGTGCTGCAGGGGCATGTCCAGGTAGCGGGCGCAGTTGGGCGTGTCGGCCATGGCGTGGAGCAGACCGTCGGTGAGGCGGTTGGGATAGGCGTAGTGGATGCGGAACCAGCGCAGGCCTTCCACGGAGCCGAGGGCGCGCACCAGCTTCTCCAGGGCGTCGGGATCCCCGAAATCGCGGCCGTAGTCCGTGGTGTCCTGGCCCACGAGGCTGATCTCCAGCACGCCCTGGGCCACCAGGTTCTTCGCCTCGGCCACCACGCTCTCGATGCTGCGGCTCCGCTGGGCGCCCCGGAGCTGCGGGATGACGCAGAAGGCGCAGGCATGGTCGCAGCCCTCGCTGATCTTCAGGTAGGCGCTGGCCTTGGGCGTGGTGAGCATCCGGGGGCTGGCCTCGGTGTAGAGGTAGTCGGGATTGGGGTTCAGCTCAAAGGCCGCACCGGCGCCGATGACCTCGGCGATCTGCTCGATGTCGCGGGTGCCGATACAGGCGTCGATCTCCGGCAGCTCGGTCATGAGCTCGTCCCGGTACCGCTCCACCAGGCAGCCCGCCACGATGAGCTTCTCGCAGGCGCCCTCCTTCTTCATGGACGCGGCCTGGAGGATGGCCTCGACGCTCTCCTGCTTGGCGGCGTCGATGAAGCCGCAGGTGTTGACCACCAGCACCTGGGCCTCTTCCAGCACGGGGGTGATCTGGTAGCCCTTGAGCCGCAGGTGGCCCAGCATGACTTCCGAATCCACCAGGTTCTTGGGGCAGCCCAGGGACATGAAACCGACTTTGGTCAACGGATCTCCAGCCACCTTCAGGTGGAACCTCATAGAATACCGCGCCTGGCCGAAGAGGCCTACAGCGCGTGTTAAACTCAACACTCCCTCCGGATTGGCCATGAAACTCACCCTCCAGGTTGACGGTGCCCTGCATCCCGTGACCCTCACGGAGGATGGCGTGACCATCGGCCGGGGGGACCAGGCCACCATCCGAATCCAGGCCAACGCCGTGAGCCGGGTCCATGCCCGCATCTTCCTCAAGGCTGGCCAGCCCCATGTGATGGACATGAAGTCCCTCAACGGGACCTCCCTGAACGGCGTGACCCTGGCCGAGCCCGCGCCCCTCCATCCCGGGGACACGGTCCTCCTGGGGGAGGCGATGGTGAGGTGGGTTCCCGAGGGTGACTCCGCGACGCCCACCGGGCTGAACCTCCACCTGGCGCCCAGAGCCGGCACCTCCCGGATTTCGCTGGAGGACCGCGCCTTCGACGCCTCGGGCTCCATCCTCGTGCCCCATGCCAGCCTGGAGGCCATGCTGGCCCAGGCCAGCGGCCAGCATCCGGCGGGCGAGGCGGTCACCCTGTTCCAGCGGCTCGCCACCATGGCGGGCACCCTGCTGCGGGCCGCGGGCCTGACGGAACTGCTGGAGTCCGTGATGAGTCTGGTGACCTCCCAGATCCCCTGTCAGCGCGGCTTCATCCTCCTGGCGGACGCCGGCGGGGAGCTGGTGCCCGAGCTGGCCTGGGAGGAGCAGCCGGGTCTGAACCCCAACCCCATCAGCCGCACCATCGCCCGCACGGCCATGAAGGACCGGGTGGCCATCCTCACCACGGATGCCCGCATGGATCCCCGCTTCAGCGCCGGGGAGAGCATCAAGATCCACGGCATCACCTCGGCCCTCTGCGCCCCGCTCATCGTGGAGAACCAGGCGCTGGGCGTCATCTACCTGGAGACGAGCCTCAGCAAGGGCAGCTTCAAGCGCGAGGATGAGCACCTGCTCAGCGCCATGGCCAACTTCGCCGCCGTGGGCATCCAGCGCGAGCGGGAGGCCAAGTTCCGCCAGCGCCTGGAGCGGTACCACAGCCCGGCGGTGGTGGACCAGATCCTCAAGTCCAGCCAGAACAAGGAGGCCCCGGCCCTCCAGGCCCAGCGCTGCCAGATCAGCGTGCTCTTCGCGGACATCTCGGGCTTCACGCGCATGAGCGAAGGCATGGAGCCTCTGGTGCTGGCGGACATCCTCAACCGCACCTTCGAGGCCATGACGGACCAGATCTTCAGCCGGGGCGGCACCCTCGACAAGTACATCGGCGACGCCATCATGGCTTTCTTCGGCGCGCCGAGCCCCGATCCGGACCACGCGAGGCACGCCGTGGAGGCCGCGGCGGCCATGCAGGAGACGCTGCGGAACCTGAATGCCGCCCGGCCCGAGGGCTACCCCGAGCTGCGGATGCGCATCGGCATCAACAGCGGCGAGGCCTTCGCCGGCGACATCGGCTGCGAGAAGCGCATGGACTACACGGTCATGGGCAGCACCGTGAACCTGGCCTCGCGGCTGGAGAGCAGCGTGGCCAAGGCCGGCCAGATCGTCATCGGACCCCGCACCGCCGAGGTGGTGGGGCAGGAGCGGCTCCGGCCCCTGGAGGGCTTTCTGCTCAAGGGCATCGAGCAGGAGGTGCGGCCCTTCGAGGTGCTGTGGGACGAGGATCGACCGACGGTGGGCTGAACCTGCCTTTCCCACGGAGTCCCTACCCAAGCTCGTGGACTCCCTCTAGACTGGGTCCATTCCCAACCATATCCGGGGTGATCCCCGGGCCCTCCGCTCCCAGGAGCCCCCAATGAACGACTACACGTCCGCCGCACCGGTGAAGGCCCACCGGGGCACCATGCTCCTCGTCTTCGGCATCCTCGGCATCATCTGCTGCATCATCTTCGCCATCCTCGCCTGGGTCATGGGCAGCAGCGACCTCAAGGCCATGGCCGAAGGGCAGATGGATCCCAGCGGCGAGGGGCTGACGAAGGCGGCGAAGATCCTCGGGATCATCGGCTGCGTGCTGGGCATCCTGTCGCTCGTCTGGATGGTGTTCTTCGGCGGCATGGCCGTCCTCGGAGCCATGCGCGGACACTGATCCGAAAGGCTTCGTGCCGGTCCGCTGGGAGCGTGTCCCCCGGTTGCCGCGGCCCCCGTTGTGGGCCGCGGTGCTGGTGGGCTCCTGGCTGCTGCTGGTGTTGGGGGGCGTCCTGCTGGAAGGGCGGGGTGCCCCTTCCCTCGAAACCTGTCTCTTCCACCGCTGGTCCGGCCATCCCTGCCCCACCTGCGGCAGCACGCGGGTGGTGCTGGCCTTCGGCAGGGGCGCCTGGGGGGAGGCCCTGCGCCTGAACCCCCTGGTGGCCCTGGGCCTGGGTCTGGGCGGCCTGTGGCTGCTGGTCCGGCTGGCCACAGGCCGGGCGCCCCGGGTGGAACTGTCCCTCCGGGCGCGCGGCGCCCTGCTGGCCGTGGGGGTCACCCTGCTGCTGGCCAACTGGATCTGGGTGCTCCAGACCCAGCCCTGATCACTCTTTCACGAAATCCTTCCACAGCATCGAAGGCTGGATGCCCGAGTTCCGCTGGTACTTGCCGGACTCGTAGCTGTCGTAGTCGCCGCTGACGGTGTGGTAGAAGATCTGGCAGATGCCCACGCCGGCGTAGATGCGCACGGGCTGGATGCAGCTGATCTCCAGGGTCCAGAAGCCGCAGAAACCGATGTCGCCGAAGCCCGCCGTGACGTGGACGAAGAGCCCCAGGCGCCCCACGCTGCTGCGGCCCTCGAGCATGGGCACCATGCCGTGGGTCTCGGTGTACTCCAGGGTGCGCCCCAGGTACAGCGTTCCGGGCTTCAGCAGCAAACCCTCGGGGGGGATCTTCAGGAACTCGATGCCGTTGGGCTTGGCCATGTCGAGCTCGCGCTCGGTGTAGACGGCCAGGTCGTCGCCCAGGCGCAGGTTGTAGCTGTTCGGGTTCAGCTGGTCGTCGCGCCAGGGGTCGATGCGGAGGCGGCCCTGGTCCCGGGCCTCGAGGATCTGCTTGCCGGTGAGGATCATCCGCTCTCCAGACGAAGGGGGCCCGCGGTGGCGGGCGCCGGCGTCAGATCACCCCCGCGTCAGCGGTCGACCTTGATGACGAGGGACTTGGAGATGATGTCCTGCAGGCCCTTCCGCTCGGCGCCCAGGATCATGAGGTAGGGCAGGCCCAGCAGCACGCCGTTGACCAGGTGGCCGACCATGCGGAGGATGGCCCCGGTCACATCGATGCGGCCGACGGGATTGTCCTCGGGCACCACCCGCAGCTTCATGATTTTCTTGCCCGGGCTGGCCCCGAACTTGATCCAGCAGTAGGGGAGGAAGAACCACGCGTAGCCGATGACCGCGACGAGGTGCAGAAGGCCGATCAGCGCCGACACCAGGCAGGCGCCGGCCCCGAGAATGGCACTCAGGACCATCTGCAACACGAAGATGAGCACCCAGAGGGCCACCAGGGGCGCGATGTCGATGAGGTAGGCCAGCAGGCGCGACCCGAAGTCCCCGCGCTCGCCCGTGGGCATCGCGTCGTCGGGCACGGAGGGCAGGTAGGGCTGGAGGAAGCCGGGCAGGGACGATGGGCCGGTGGAGGGCGCGGGCCTGGGGGCCGGGGGCGGTGCCACCGGCGGGATCGGGGGAACGACCTTGACCGGGACGGGCCCGGTGGAGGGCTGGGCCTCTCCGGCGGGGGGCTTCCCGGTATGGATGGCGGCCAGCTCGTCGGCGGACATGCGCACGGTGCCGAGGGGGGGCTGGGGAGCCTCCTCACGGCTCACCGTCACGGTGGCCCCGACTTCGGAGAGGGGGTCCTGGAAGGTGAGTTGGATCTGGCCCAGGGTGATGCGGTCGCCGTTCCGCAGCGGGGAGGACTGCACCCGGTTGCCGTTCACGAGCACGCCGTTGCTGCTCTGGAGGTCCTGGATCTCATAGCCCCCGCCCACCTTGCGCAGCACGCAGTGATGGCGGCTGATGCTGGGATCCGGCAGGCGCAGGGTGTTGTCCAGCTCGCGCCCCATGTGGACTTCGTTATCCACGATCTCGAACTCGCGGACTCCCGCGCTTTCGTGCACCAGCAGCTTGGCCATGGAAACCCTCAAGGATGGTGGGATGGCCGGAAGTGTAGCGCATCATCGGCGGGCCGGGGGATAGAACGGTCATCTCGGTTCTTTCTTGACGGCATGCCGCAGACCCGCCAATCTTCCCGGAAGATCGCGAAGGTGAAGGCATGGTGCTGTTCAATGCGGCCACGAAAGAGTTGACGGCCAAGATCGTCTACTACGGCCCGGGCCTTTGCGGGAAGACGACCAATCTCCAGCATGTCTACGACACCCTGCCCGGCGAGGGGCGGGGCAAGATGCTGTCCCTGGCGACCCAGACGGACCGGACCCTCTTCTTCGACTTCCTGCCCATCGACCTCGGCACCATCCGGGGCATGAAGACCCGGGTGCAGCTCTACACCGTGCCCGGCCAGGTCTTCTACGACGCCACCCGCAAGCTGGTGCTCCGCGGCGCCGACGCGGTGGTGTTCGTGGCGGACTCCCAGGCGCCGGCCCTGGAGAGCAACAAGGAGAGCTTCCAGAACCTCATCGCCAACCTGAAAGAGCAGGGCACGGACCTGTCGAAGATCCCCCACGTGATCCAGTGGAACAAGCGGGACACGCCAAACGCCCTGCCCGTGGGCACCCTGGACAAGGAGATCAACCTCTTCCATGTCCCCACCTTCGAGGCCTGTGCCATGCGGGGCGAGGGCGTGAAGGAGACGCTCACGGGCGTGGCCCGGCTGGTGCTGAAGAGCCTCGCCGAGAAATACGGCGGGGGCGTGGTCGAGGAACCGCAGACCATTCTGACCGGAGGGGAGCCACCGCCCCCGCCACCGCCTCCCCCCGCCATGGCGGAATCCACCAAGCCCCTGGAAGTCGAAGAGCTGTCTGCCGGCGAGCTGCTGGAGGAGATCGACGAGTTCCCCGTCGACTCGGCCTTCTCCCCGACCCAGGCCTTCCCGCCGGCCCACATGCCCCACCGCAGCGTGGTCGAGGTACCCATCGTGCTGGATCGCAGCCTCTTCAGCGGCGAGGGTCCCGTCGAGATCAAGCTGAAGCTGTATATTAAATAGGCTGTCAGCTCTCAGCTATCAGTCGGGCGCCGATGGCGCCCGCTGCTTTGTCTGATGGCTGGTAGCTGATCGCTGATCGCCCGGAGCCTTCCCATGTCCCGCCAGGTCGTCACCCGCTTCGCCCCGTCCCCCACCGGCATGCTCCACATCGGCGGGGTGCGCACGGCCCTGTTCTGCTGGCTCTTCGCGCGCAGGCACGGGGGGCGCTTCATCCTGCGCATCGAGGACACCGACCTCTCCCGCAGCACCGACGACAACATCCGCATCATCGAGGAAGGCATGGCCTGGTGCGGGCTGGACTGGGACGAGGGCCCGGTCGTGGGCGATCCCAGCCAGTGGAAGGGTCCCCACGGCCCCTACCGCCAGATGCAGCGCATGGACCTCTACCGGGCCAAGATCCAGGAGCTGCTGGACAAGGGCCTGGCCTACCGCTGCCGCTGCTCGAGGGAAACCCTGGATGAGCGGCGCAAGGCGGTGGAGGCCGCCGGCAAGGTCTTCCAGTACAACCGCGGCCTGGACGCAGGAAAGGGCTGCGCGGCCGCGGGCCACGACGCGAGCCAGCCCGCCGCCATCCGCTTCCGCATGCCCGTGGACGGCGACATCGTGGTGCCGGACCTCATCAAGGGCGACACCCGGTTCCCGGCGGACAGCCTCGATGACTGGATCATCGCCCGCACCGGGGAGGGCCCCGGTGAGATCGGCGTGCCCACCTACAACTTCTGCGTGGTGGTGGACGACACCCACATGGAGGTCACCCACGTCATCCGCGGCGACGACCACCTGAACAACACGCCCAAGCAGATCCCCCTGTTCGCGGCCTTCGGCTACGACCTGCCCGCCTTCGCCCACGTGCCCATGATCCTGGGTGCCGACGGCGCCAAGCTCAGCAAGCGCCACGGCGCCACCAGCATCACCGAGTACCAGGCCATGGGCCTGCTGCCCTCCGCCGTGCGGCTGGCCCTGGCCCGGCTCTCCTGGACCCCCAAGATCGACGGGAAGGCCGTGGAGAGCGCCGAGGAGGAACTGCTCACGGACGAGCAGATGATCCAGCTCTTCGACCTGGCCGACTGCCAGAAGAGCGCCGCCCGCTTCGACATGGACAAGCTCCAGTGGCTGAACCAGAAGCTCATCCAGCGGGCCTCCTGGCAGGAGCTGGAGCCGCACCTGCGCCCCTTCATGCCGGCGGAATGGGCCGGGAAGCCCGACGCCTGGAAGGCCCAGGCCATCCAGTCGACCCAGAAGGGCAAGTCCCTCACGGACATGGCCGAGGTCCTGCGCTTCGCCTTCGAGCGGCCCGCCGGCTTCGACGAGAAGGCCGTGGAGAAGTTCATGACCGCGGCGGTCAAGCCCGCCCTGCGGGACGTGGCCGGGCTCACCGACTACAGCCACGAGGGCCTGGAGGCCGGCTTCAACGCCATCCTCGAGCGGCACGGCCTCAAGACCAAGGACCTGGCCCAGGCCCTCCGCGTGGCGATCTGCGGCAAGCCCGTCAGCCCCGGCATCTTCGACACCCTGATGCTCGTGGGTCCCGGGGAAGTCGCCGAGCGGCTGAAGCGCTGGCTCTGATGGACCTCCAGGAGTTCACCCACATCACCCTGGCCGTGCTGGAGGACCAGGGCGCCGCGGCCTACGCCCCCACCATCATCGCCGGGGAGACCGTGCAGGTGATCCAGGGCATCCCCGAGGGCATGGACCACCGGGAAGCCCTCCAGGAGACGGCGGTTCGGCTGGGCCTCGAACAGTCCGAGTTCTACTTCGGTGTGCGCTCGGGCCCCGGCGAGGTCACGACCGGCTTCCACACGCCCGCCTGCACCCGCTTCCAGCGCATCTCCGAGATGCGCCAGGGCTTCGTGGTCTCCGACCTGGAGGCCTGTGACTGGTGGACCCTGGGCCAGGGGCGGGACCAATAGCGGTTTTCTCCCGCCGGAAGCCCGAACTCGTTATATTGGTTGGCATGATCCTCATTCCGGCCATCCACCCGCGCCCTAGCACCTTGCGTGCGGGGGGAGTCGCGTGATCGGCTGACCTGGATCCAGGTTCCGCCATCCACCCCCGCCCCCCCGGCGGGGGTTTTTCGTTCCAGGGAGTCGCCATGAGCCGCCATCCCCAGCTCGCCATCCTCGGCTTCGGCACCATGGGCCAGGCCATCAGCGCCGGCCTGGTGGAGGCGTCGGGCTATCCCGCGGGCCGGATCCACGCCGCCACCCGGCATCCCGCGGCCGCCCAGGGCCGGGCCGAGGCCCTGGGCATCGCGCTGTCGAACGACGCCAACGCCGCGGTGCGGCGCGCGGAGGTGGTGCTGCTCTGCGTGAAGCCCAAGGAGCTGAAGGGCCTGCTGGCGGGCCTGGCCGCTGCGGGGGCGCTGGAGCACCGGCCCCTGGTGGTCTCCATCGCCGCGGGGACGACTCTGGACTTCCTGGCGGCGCACACGCCGGAGGGCACGCCCCTGGTGCGAGCCATGCCCAACACGCCCTGCTCCATCCGCCGGGGCATGACGGTGCTGGCGGCGGGGCAGGGGGTCACCGAGGCCCAGCTGGGCCAGGCTCGGACCCTCTTCGAGCCCCTGGGCCGGGTCATGGACCTGGACGAGCGGCACATGGACGCGGTAACGGGCCTCAGCGCCAGCGGCCCGGCCTTCATGTTCGTGATCCTCGAGGCCCTGGCCGAAGGCGGCGTCCAGTGCGGCCTGCCCCGGGCCGTGGCCGTGGAGCTCGCGGCCCAGATGACCCTGGGAGCCGCCTCCATGGTGCTGGAGACCGGCCGCCACCCCGCTGCCCTCAAGGACGATGTCACCACCCCCGCCGGCTGCACCATCGCCGGCCTGCTGGCCCTGGAGGACGGCCGCATCCGCTCCGTCGTCGCCCGCGGCATCGAGCGGGCCACCCAGGTGGCGGCGGGGCTGGGATGACCATTACCGGGGAGGGCCGGCCAGCGGGTATCTTTGAGGTTTGCATCCTGTGAGCCCCGATGTCCGCTGACCTGCCGACCCCCGAACCCAAGAGCCTCCACTTCATCGAGGAGATCGTGGAGGCGGACCGCGCCTCGGGGAAGCATGGGGGGCGGGTGCTCACGCGCTTCCCGCCGGAGCCTAACGGCTACCTGCACATCGGGCACGCCAAGAGCATCTGCCTGAACTTCGGCCTGGCGAAGGCCTATGGCGGCGCCACCAACCTGCGCTTCGACGATACGAACCCCGTCAAAGAGGATGTCGAATATGTGGACTCCATCCGCGAGGACGTCCAGTGGCTGGGCTTCCAGTGGAAGGGCGAGCACTACGCCTCGGACTACTTCCCCTTCCTCTATGACTACGCGGAGTACCTGATCCAGCAGGGCAGGGCCTACGTCTGCGACCTCACCGAGGCGGAGATCCGGGAGTACCGCGGCAACTTCCACACCCCGGGGCGGCCCAGCCCGTACCGCGATCGCAGCCCCGACGAGAACCTGGATCTCTTCCGGCGCATGAAGGCCGGCGAGTTCCCGGATGGCTCGAAGGTCCTGCGCGCCAAGATCGACATGGCGAGCGGCAACATGAACCTGCGGGATCCGCTCATGTACCGCATCCGCCGGGCGCACCACCACCGCACGGGCGATGACTGGTGCATCTACCCCATGTACGACTACGCCCACGGCGTGTCCGACGCCATCGAGACCATCACCCACTCCATCTGCACCCTGGAGTTCGAGGACCACCGGCCTCTCTACGAGTGGTTCCTGGAGCAGGATGTCGAGGGGAAGTTCTTCCAGCGCCCCCTGCCGCGCCAGATCGAGTTCGCCCGGCTCAACCTGACCTACACGGTGATGAGCAAGCGCCGCCTGCTCCAGCTGGTGCAGGACGGGGTAGTCCGCGGCTGGGACGATCCCCGCATGCCCACCATCTGCGGCCTGCGCCGTCGGGGCTACACGCCCGAGGCCGTGCGGGCCTTCGCCGAGCGGGTGGGCGTGGCCAAGCGCGATATGGTGGCCGACGTGGGCCTGCTGGAGTTCTGCATCCGCGAGGACCTGGAGAAGCGGGCCCCCCGCCGCATGGCGGTGCTGCGCCCCCTCAAGGTGGTCATCACCAACATGACGGAGGCTGAGGCCTTCGAGGTGGAGGTGGCGAACCACCCGGACGATCCGGCCATGGGCACCCGCAAGCTGCCCTTCACCCGGGAGCTCTTCATCGACCAGGACGACTTCCGCGAGGAGGCCCCCAGGAAGTGGTTCCGCCTGGCACCCGGCGCCGAGGTCCGCCTGCGGGGGGCCTGCCTGGTCACCTGCAAGGAGGTGGTCAAGGATGCCGCCGGGGCCGTGATGGAGCTCCGCTGCGAGTGGGACCCCGCGAGCCGGGGTGGCAACGCGCCCGATGGCCGCAAGGTGAAGGGCACCCTCCACTGGGTGAGCGCCGCCCACGCGGTGAAGGCCGAGGTGCGACTCTACGAGGCCCTCTTCACCCAGGAGGACCCCATGGACGTGGCCGAGGGCCAGGACTGGAAGACCCTCCTCAACCCCAGCAGCCTCGAGGTCCTGGCCGAAGCGCGCCTGGAACCCGGCCTGGCGGAGGCCCGCCCCGGCGAGCGCTTCCAGTTCGAGCGGACCGGCTACTTCGCGGTTGATGCGGACAGCCAGCCGGGCAGGCCCGTGTTCAACCGGACCGTGGGGCTGAAGGATAGCTGGAGCAAAATCGAGGCGAAAGGCTGAGAAATCGCGGGCTCCGCCCACGATTTCTCTAGAGCGCGGCCAGGCCGCGCGACATACCCTTGCTTTTTACATGAGGCCAAAGCTCCAGCTTTGGCCTTTGGGCTGTGACCGAGGTCGCATCGCCGCCCCCGGGGTTCTTTCCCTCCATGTCGGGAACGCCGCGGCTCTGATAGGCTCGATGGGTTGGGCCTCCCCGCGGGTGGCCCTGCCGGGAAGCCGCCCATGGACAAGCTCGCAAGCCTGCTGCACACCTCGCCTGCCACCGCTTGGATGGTGGCGAAACTCGTCATCGTCTTCGCCGGGGTCTTCTCGCTGGCGGCCCTCTGGACCTGGGTGGAGCGCCGGGGTTCGGCCATGATCCAGGACCGCATCGGCCCCAACCGCGCCGCCCTCTTCGGCAAGATCAAGATCCTCGGGCTCGTACAGCCGCTGGCGGACGGCATCAAGTTCTTCTTCAAGGAGGACCTGGTCCCGCACGATGCCAACAAGGCGCTCTTCTGGCTGGCGCCCTTCCTGGCCCTCGTGCCGGCCCTCATGGGCTTCGCCGTGATCCCCTTCGGCCGCAGCTTCACGAGCGGCGGCCAGGAGTACCATCTGGCCCTGCTGGACCCCGGCAACGGCATGGGGCTGCTCTATCCCCTGGCCATCGGCGGCATGGCGGTCTACGGCGTGCTGGTGGCGGCCTGGTCCAGCAACAACAAGTGGTCGATCCTCGGCGGCATGCGGGCCTCGGCGGCCATGGTGAGCTACGAGATCGGCATGAGCCTGGCCGTGGTCACGATCTTCATGACCACCGGCGGTTACGATCCCTCGGAGGTCATCAGCGCCCAGGGCCACCTGCCCTGGGCCTGGAACATCGTCCGCCAGCCCCTCGGGTTCATCGTGTTCTTCACCTGCATGTTCGCCGAGACGAACCGGCTGCCCTTCGACTTCGCCGAGGGTGAGAGCGAGATCGTGGCGGGCTTCAATACCGAATACGGCAGCATGAAGTTCAGCCTCCTGGCCCTGTCCGAGTACTGCCACCTGATGACCGCCTCGGCCCTCATGGCCACCCTCTACTTCGGGGGCTGGCAGGTGCCCTTCGTGAAGGACCCCTCGGTCATGCTCTCGGTGCTGAGCTTCCTGGTGAAGATGCTGTTCTTCGCCTGGGTCTTCGTCTGGATCCGCTGGACCCTGCCGCGGTTCCGCTATGACCAGCTCATGCGGCTCGGATGGAAGGCGATGCTGCCCATGTCCATGGTCAACCTGATCTTCCACGCCTGGCGCATGAGCCAGGGTCACTGAGGAGTAAGGCGATGGGTGTCGTCGTCAAGAAGGTCGAGCTGAGCTGGCTGGACCGCACCTATGTCTGGCCGGTGATGAAGGGCATGGGAATCACGTTCCAGCACTTCCTCAAGCAGCTCTTCACGCCCACCGCGAAGCGCTTCACGATCCAGTACCCGGACATGAAGAAGGCGATGCCTGAGGGCTACCGCGGCCTCCACGAGCTGAAGCGGTTCGAGGATGGCGCCATCAAGTGCGTGGCCTGCTTCATGTGCCAGGAGGCCTGCCCGGCCCGCTGCATCAGCATCGAGGCGGAGGAGTTCAGCGACCTGAACATCACCCAGGGCTTCGAAGAGAAGCGGCCGGCCAAGTTCAGCATCGACATGCTGCGCTGCATCTACTGCGGCATGTGCGAGGAGGCCTGCCCCAAGGACGCCATCTGGCTCCGCAAGGACTACGAAGTGGCCGCCTACGACCGGCTGTCCATGCAGTTCGGCAAGTGGGACCTGATGAACACCTACTCCGAGCCGGACGGCAAGGAGCGCATCTCCGAGGATCCCACCCCGTCCGTGCCGCGCCGCACGATCGCGTTGTAAGGGAGCGGCCATGTTCATCACCTTTGCCCTCATCACCCTCCTGGGCGCCCTGGGGATGCTGCTGCAGAAGAACGTCGTCGTGGCGGGCCTCTGCATGGTGGCCGCCTTCTTCGGCGTGGCGGGCCTCTTCGTGCTGCTGGCCAATCCGGTGGCCGCGGCCCTCCAGATCATCGTCTACACCGGCGCGATCATGGTGCTGGTGCTCTTCGTGATCATGATGCTGAACAGCCACCAGGAGGAGGAGGCCCAGGCCTCCCGTCCCGTCCAGCGCTGGGTGTCCCTGGCCCTGCTCGCGGCCCTGGCCTTCGGCGCGGTGAAGCTGGTGCTGGGTTCCGGCGGCCTGAAGGCCCTGGCGGTGAAGGGGGCCGAGATGCCCCAGGCCATGACGCTGCAGAAGGTGGGCACCACCCTCTTCGCGGACCACCTGCTGGGCTTCGAGGTGGCGGGCCTGGTGCTGCTGGCCGCCATGATCGGCGCCGTGGCGCTGACAAAACGGAACCTGTGAGGAGCCCACGATGACCGGCATGGATGCGATCCTCCACGGCGGCCTCCAGGGATACCTGGTGGTGGCCCTCCTGCTCTTCTTCCTGGGGCTGGCGACGGTGCTGCTGCGCCGCACCCTCCTGCTGCAGTTCATGGGCGTGGAGCTGATGCTCAACGCCGCCAACGTGGCCCTGCTGGCCTTCGCCCGCTTCCGCGGCGGCGATGCCCAGGCCATGGTGTTCTACCTCTTCATCATCGCCGTGGCCGCCTGCGAGGCAGCCATCGGCCTGGCGCTGGTCATCGGCCTCTACCGTCACCGGGACACCACCGACTCGGACCGGGCCGCCAGCCTGAAGCAGTGAGGATGCGATGAACAAGTACTACTGGCTCATTCCGATCCTCCCCCTGCTGGGCGCGGCCTTCAACGGCCTGCTGGGCAAGCGCGCAGGCAAGAGCGTCGTCACGATCGCCGGCCTGGGCGTGGTCCTCGGCTCCCTGCTGCTGGCCACCTCGGCATTCTTCGCCATGAAGGCCCTGCCGGATCACCGGCTGGTGCTGAACTACGGCGAATGGATGGTGACCGGCTCCATGGCCGTCCCCTTCGGCCTGGTGATCGATCCCCTCAGCGGCACCATGATGCTGGTGGTCACGGGCGTCGGCTTCCTCATCCATCTCTACTCCTTGGGGTACATGCACGCAGAGGAGGGCTACGCCCGCTTCTTCAGCTACCTGAACCTCTTCGTGTTCTTCATGCTGACCCTGGTCCTGGGCTCGAGCCTGCCCCTGATGTTCGTGGGCTGGGAGGGCGTGGGGCTCTGCTCCTACCTGCTCATCGGCTACTACTTCGAGACGGACTTCGCCCCCCAGGCGGGCCTCAAGGCCTTCCTCTTCAACCGCGTGGGTGACCTGGGCGTGTCCATCGGCATGCTGGTCCTCTTCGCCGCCTTCGGCACCCTCACCATCTCCGACATCCTCACCCAGGCGGGCCACCTGGCCCCCGAGGCGAGCTTCGGCATTCTCACCTTCGCCACGCTGATGCTCTTCGTGGGCGCCACGGGCAAGAGCGCCCAGCTGCCCCTCTACCTCTGGCTGCCGGACGCCATGGCGGGCCCCACGCCGGTCAGCGCCCTGATCCACGCGGCCACCATGGTGACCAGCGGCATCTACATGATCTGCCGCCTGGCCCCGGTCTACACCCTGACGCCCACCACCATGACCGTGGTGGCCTGGGTGGGTGCGGCCACAGCCCTGTTCGCCGCCAGCATCGGCCTCTTCCAGCGGGACATCAAGAAGGTGCTGGCCTACTCCACCGTCTCCCAGCTGGGCTACATGTTCCTGGGCCTCGGCGCGGCGGGCTTCGCGGCGGGCTTCTTCCACGTCTTCACCCACGCCTGGTTCAAGGCCCTCCTCTTCCTCGGCGCCGGCAGCGCGATCCACGCCATGCACCACGAGCAGGACCTCTTCAAGATGGGTGGCCTGAAGAACAAGACGAAGATCACCTTCCTCACCATGGTGGCCGGCACCGTCGCCATCATGGGCTTCCCCGGCACTTCGGGCTTCTTCAGCAAGGACGAGATCCTCTACCTGGCCTACCTGAAGTCCCCGGCCCTGTGGGCGGTCGGCGTGATCGCCGCCTGCTGCACGAGCTTCTACATGTGGCGCCTCATGGCCCTGGCCTTCTGGGGCGAGCCCCGCGACCGCCACGCCTACGACCACGCCCACGAGAGCCCGCTGTCCATGACGGTGCCGCTCATGGTGCTGGCGGTGGGCTCGCTGCTCTGGGGCTTCTGGGGCGTGCCCGAGGCCTTCGGCGGCCACTTCAGCATCGGCGAGTGGCTGAAGCCGGCCCTGACCTACGGGCAGACCCACGCCGCCCACGGCCACCACGAGGGCCCGGCGGTCCTGCTGGCGGTGATCTCCACCACCCTGGGCCTGGTCTTCGGCTTCCTGGGGTGGTCCAAGTACAAGGACGGTCCGGCCTGGGAGCTGGCCTTCGCGCAGAAGTTCCCCACGATCCACCGGGTGCTGCTGAACAAGTACTACGTGGATGAGGGCGTGGAGCTCTACCTGCTCCGGCCCATCCGCTGGTTCGGCAACGTGCTGTGGAAGCTCTTCGACGTCATCCTCATCGATGGCGTGGGCGTGAACCTGCCCGGCGCGTTGGCCCGGGTCTTCGGGGACTTCACCGCCCTCTTCCAGACCGGCCGAGTGCGCAACTACGCGCTCAGCATGGCGCTGGGGGCCGCGATCCTCCTCTATGTCTTCCTGAAGTAGGTGGGGCGATGACCTGGCTGAACCTCCATCCCCTCACCTTCCTGGTCTTCGCGCCGACCGTCCTGGGCTTCGCGCTGATGGCCCTGCCGCACAAGCTCGGCAAGCTCGCACGGCTGCTCGGCTTCCTGGGCGCCCTGGCCATCTTCATCCTGAGCCTGGCCTGGCTGCTGGGCCACAACCCGGCCGCGGGCGGCACAGTCCTGGCGGAGCGGGCCCCCTGGTTCACCCTGGTGGGCCTGCCGGTGGACTACGCCTTGGCGGTGGACGGCCTCAACCTCTGGCTCGTGCTCCTCACGACCTTCCTCGTGCCCCTCACCATGCTGGGCACCTGGAACAGCCTCAAGGACCGCATGGGCACCTTCGCGGCCCTGTTCCTCCTGCTGGAGACTGGCATGCTGGGCGCCCTGGTGGCCCAGGACCTGTTCGTGTTCTACCTCTTCTGGGAGGCCATGCTGATCCCGATGTACTTCATGATCGGGGTCTGGGGCGGCGACGAGCGCCGCTACGCGGCCAACAAGTTCTTCCTCTACACCCTGAGCGGGTCGCTGCTCTGGCTGGTGGCGCTGCTCTACCTGGCCAACAAGGCCGGCGGCTTCAACCCGGCGCTCATGGCCCAGGCCGCGTCCGCGCTGCCCTTCGGCGTGCAGGGCTGGCTCTTCATCGCCTTTGCGGTGGCCTTCGCCATCAAGGTGCCGCTGTTCCCCCTGCACACCTGGCTGCCGGACGCCCACGTGCAGGCGCCCACGGCGGGCTCGGTGATCCTTGCCGGCGTGCTGCTGAAGCTGGGCGGATACGGCTTCATCCGCTTCGCCATCCCCATGTTCCCCCAGGCGGCGATGCACTACGCCAAGCCCATCGCCCTGCTGAGCGTCATCGCCATCGTCTATGGGGCCCTGGTGGCCATGGTCCAGCGCGACATCAAGAAGCTGGTGGCCTACTCCTCCGTGAGCCACATGGGCTTCGTGATGCTGGGCCTCGCCTCCATGACCGTCATCGGCACCCAGGGCGCCATGCTCCAGATGCTCAACCACGGCATCAGCACCGGCGCGCTCTTCCTCCTGGTGGGCATGCTCTACGACCGGGCCCACACCCGGATGATCGCGGACTTCGGCGGTGTGGCCGTGAAGATGCCCATCTTCACCACCTTCTTCCTGATCGTGACGCTCAGCTCCATCGGCCTGCCCCTCACCAACGGGTTCGTGGGCGAGTTCTGGATCCTGAACGGCACGTTCCTCTCGGGCTTCGGCTGGGGCCGCCTCTACGCCTGCCTGGCTACCTCCGGCGTGCTGCTGGGTGCGGTCTACATGCTCTGGATGTTCATGCGGGTCTTCTGGGGCCCCGAGAACAAGGACGAGGACAGCGGCACCCATCACCTGCACAGCGACCTGAACGCCCGCGAGGTCGCGGTGATGCTGCCCCTGGTGGTGCTCATCGTCTGGATGGGCGTCCACCCGAAGACCTTCGTGGCCGCCAGCGAGACCCCCGTGGCCGCGCTGCTCCAGGAGATCAAGGCCCCGGCGCCGAGGACCTTCGTCCTGGCCCCGGCGGTCCACGCGGCCCCCGCGGCCCACGCCGAATCCGGAGCGCATCTTCCCGAAGCTCCCGCCGCGCACGAGGTGCACTGATGAGCCTCACCCCCAGCCAGTGGGCGGCCCTGCTGCCGCTGCTCCTCCCGGCCTTCGGGGCCTGCCTGGTCGTCCTGATGTCCCTCGACAAGGACCAGGCCACCGCCAAGTGGATCCGCGGCGCCATGTACGGCACGGCCCTCCTGGCCGTGGCCGGCAGCTTCTGGTACCTCACGGAGCTGTGGAACACCGGCGCCCAGCCCAGCTTCTTCCAGCTGCACATGGACCGCCTGGCCCAGTTCACGGGCATCTTCGTGGTCGTGGCCGCGGCCCTGACCATTCTCCAGAGCTGGGACCACTTCCACCAGGAGGGCTGGGTGAAGGGCGAGACGCTCTCCCTGCTCCTCTTCTCGGTGACGGGCATGATGCTCTTCGCCTCGACCACCCACTTCGTGGCGCTCTTCCTGGGGCTGGAGCTGTTCAGCATCCCCCTCTACGCCCTGGTGGGCACCGTGCGGGCCCGGTCCGAGAGCGCCGAAGGCGGCATGAAGTACTTCCTCACGGGCGCCGTGGCCTCCAGCTGCTTCCTCATGGGCGGTGTGCTGATCTACGGCATGAGCGGGACCTTCGACCTGGCCGCCGCCGCCACCGCCCTCAGGACTCAGGGCCTCGCCCTGGATCCCGTGGTGCTGGTGGGCGCCGCCCTGATGCTGCTGGGCTTCCTCTTCAAGGTCTCCGCCGTGCCCTTCCACCAGTGGACGCCGGATGCCTACGAGGCGTCGCCCCACCCCATCGCCGGCTTCATGTCCGTGGCCACCAAGGGCGTGGCCTTCATCGCCCTGCTGCGCGTGTTCCCCGGCAGCTTCGCCCCCCTGGGCGCCGTGGGCGCGAAGATGCAGACGGTGGTGGCCGTGCTGGCCGTCGCCACGCTGGTCCTCGGCAACCTCACGGCCCTGGTCCAGTCCAACGTGAAGCGCATGCTGGCCTACTCCAGCATCAGCCACGCCGGCTACCTCCTGCTGGGCTTCGTGGCCGGCACGCCGGCCGCCTACACGGGCGTGCTGTTCTACCTGGTCATCTACCTGGCCATGAACATGGGCGCCTTCGGCCTGCTGACGGCCTTCGGCCTGGTGGGCGAACACACCACCTTCGAGGACCTGCGGGGGCTGGGCTGGAAGCGCCCGGCCATGGGCTTCGCCGCCGCAGTCTTCATGCTGAGCCTGGCGGGCATTCCGCCCCTGGGCGGCTTCTACGGCAAGTACATGATCTTCCGCGAGCTGGTGGGCACGGGCCATGTGGGCCTGGCCATCCTGGGCGTGCTGGCGAGCCTGGTGTCCGCCTACTACTACCTGCGCCTCCTGGTGGCCCTCTTCCTCCAGGCCCCCAGCGCCGAGGCGGAGCGCCTGGCCTCGGACCGCCCGGCGGTGCATGCCCCCCTGGCGGGTGCGGCCGTGCTGGTCTGCGCCGTCATCGTGCTGGCCGGTGGCTTCCTCCAGTACGCCCTGTCGGACGGGTTCGCGAAGCGGGCCATCGTAGAGGGCTTGGGCCTGATCCGCTAGTTCCGGTTTTTCCGCCTCAACCGGGAACCTTGTATGCTGGTCCATACATCGTTATGCGAAGGTACCAGGCCGGGCCCTGCCCGGCCCCTTTGAGAAGCGGAGCGCGGCGTCATGAAGCGGAACACCTGGATCGGCCTTGGCATCGGCGTCGCGGTGGTGGCAGGCGGAACCGCCTACTTCCTCACGAGGCCCAAGGACGAGGTGAAGTGGCGCCAGGCCAAGCTGGACAAGGGCAACATCACCCAGCGCATCAACGCCACGGGCTCGGTGAGCCCGGTGGTGCAGGTGGCCGTGGGCACCCAGGTGTCGGGGGTGATCTCGGCCCTCTATGTGGACTACAACAGCATCGTGAAGAAGGGCCAGCTCATCGCCCAGATCGACCCCACGTTGTCTGACACCCAGCTCCAGGATGCCCAGGCGAGCCTCCTCCGGGCCCAGGCCGCCTATGATTTCGCCAAGTCCGACTACGAACGCAGCCGGCGGCTGGCGGAGGACAAGCTCCTGGCCGCCCAGGATCTCGACACCAAGGAGACGGCCCTCAAGAACGCCAAGGGCAATCTGGAGTCCGCCCGGGCCACCCTGAACCGGGCCAGGGCGAACCGGGGCTATTGCGACATCACGGCCCCGGTGGATGGGGTGGTGATCTCCCGGCTGGCGGACGTGGGGCAGACCGTGGCGGCCAGCTTCAGCACGCCCAACTTGTTCCAGATCGCCCAGGACCTTTCCAAGATGAAGGTCCAGGTCTCCATCGGCGAATCGGACATCGATGAGGTCCAGGTGGGCCAGCGCGCCCTCTTCACCGTGGACAGCCTGCCGGACAAGCAGTTCGCCGCCACTGTGAGCCTGGTCCGCCAGGAGCCGATCACGACGCAGAATGTCGTGAACTACGTGGTGGAGATGATCGTGCCCAATGAGCCCCTGGCCGGCGCCGACGGGGGTGGCCAGGCCCCGGCCTCGCCGCAGGCGGCCCGGGCCGCCGGCGCCGGCGCAGGTCACGAAGCCGCGCCGGATCCCGAGAAGGCCTGGGAGCGCCTGAAGGACCGCATGGAGGCCCAGGGTGTGACCAAGGACCAGTTCCTGAAGCGGTTCAAGGAGCGCCTGGCCGGCCAGACCCAGGCGCTTCCCGGCCGCTCGCGGGGCGCGGCTCCGGCCCAGGCCCCCAGCGGCGATCCGAAGCTGCTGGCCCGGATCCCCGGAGGCGCCAGCCTGCTCGGGGGCCCCAAGTTCACGGGAAGCCTGGCCCTGCGTTCCGGCATGACCGCCAACGTCACCATCATCACCAACCAGCGCAAGGACGTGCTCCGCGTGCCCAATTCGGCCCTGCGCTTCAATCCCGCCGCCTTCATCAAGGAGGAGAAGAAGGCCGACGGCCCCCGTCTCGGTCAGCCCATGACCATGGGCGGCGGCCCGCGGCCGGGGGCCCAGAGCGGCACCGGCAGCAAGGGCGGAATGGTGGCCCGGCGGGAGGACCGCATCTGGGTGCTGGAGAATGGCAAGCCCAAGGCCATCGTGGTGAAAGCCGGCATCACCGATGGACAGTTCACCGAGGTCACGGGCGAGGGGCTCCAGGAGGGCATGCAGATCCTGACCGGCGTGGAGAACACCAAGCAGACCAACGGCGCGGCACCCATGGGCGCGACCGGGGGACGGCGCTAGCCGGGGGGTCCATGCGATTCCTGGAATTCATCAAACTCGCCTTATTTGCCATCACCCGGAACAAGACGCGGGCCTTCCTCACCATGCTCGGCATCATCGTCGGTGTGGGCGCCGTCATCGCCATGATCGGCATCGGCGAGGGTTCCAAGCGCGCCTCCATCGCCCTCATCCAGAACATGGGCTCCAACATGCTGACCATCTTCCCGGGCAGCGGCGGCAACCGCTTCGGGCCTTCCGCCATGGGCAGCGCGGACATCCTGCTGGAGAGCGACCCCCCCCTGATCCAGCAGGAGCTGGCGCAGAGCAGCGTGGTGGCCGCCTCGGCCCAGGTCCAGACCACGCGGCCCATCATCTACCAGAACAGCAACTACGTGACGCAGGTCCAGGGCACCGGCCCCGAGTTCCTCCAGATCCGCGGCTGGGAGGTCGAGAACGGGCGCTTCTTCACAGACACCGAGATCCGCGGCATGGCCAAGGTCTGCGTCATCGGCCAGACCGTGAAGGACAACCTCTTCCCCAACGGCGAGGATCCCGTGGGCCAGACGGTGCGGGTGGGCGCGCTGCCCTTCCAGGTGGTGGGCGTCCTCGAGAAGAAGGGCGCCGGCATGTGGGGCGACCAGGACGATCTCATCGTGGCGCCCTACACCACCGTCATGCGCAAGATCATGGGTCGCGACAAGATCCAGCGCATCATGGTGAGCGCCCAGGAGGGCAAGGCCGAGCTGGCCGAGGCCGAGGTCACGGCGCTGCTGCGCCAGCGCATGAAGGTGGCGCCCAAGGACGACAACCCCTTCCAGATCCGCAAGCAGGATGACATCGTGCAGATGCAGACCCAGCAGGCGGGCATCCTCACCGCCCTGCTCGCCGTGGCCGCCAGCATCTCCCTGGTGGTGGGCGGCATCGGGATCTCCAACATCATGCTGGTGAGCGTCACGGAACGCACCCGGGAGATCGGCATCCGCCGTGCCTTGGGCGCCACCCAGCACAGCATCCTCTGGCAGTTCCTCATCGAGGCGATCGTGCTCTCCGTGTTCGGCGGCCTCATCGGCATCGCGTTCGCCTACTCCGCCGTGTTCATCCTCCAGAAGTTCCAGATTCCCGCCGTGACCGAATCCTGGGCCGTGGCCCTGGGCCTGGGCTTCTCGGGGCTGGTGGGTGTGGCGGCGGGCTTCCTGCCGGCCCTGAAGGCCGCCAGGCTGGATGTCATTGACGCATTGAGGTACGAGTAACCCGCCGTGACAGAATCGGCGGTTCCCCACGATCCCTACGCGGCCCTGAGGGACGGGAACTACCGCTGGTTCATCGCGACCATGGGCCTTGTCACGCTGGGCCTCCAGATGCAGGGCGTGGTGGTGGGCTGGCAGGTCTACGACCGCACGGGGGATCCCCTGGCCCTGGGCCTGGTGGGCCTGTCCGAGGCGCTGCCCTTCCTGACCCTGGCGCTGTTCGGCGGCCACGCGGCGGACCGGGTGAACCGCCTGCGCCTCTGCATGGCCGCCACCCTGGGCCTCGCCTTCTGCTCCGGGCTGCTGGGGGCCTTCAGCTGGCGCTTCCAGGCTGGACCCCTGGCTCGGGCGGTCTGGCCCATCTACGCGGTCATCTTCCTCACGGGCATCATGCGGGCCTTCTACCGCCCGGCCAACGTGGCCCTGGGCACGGACCTGCTCCCGAAGGCGCTCTATGCCAACGGCTCCACCTGGCGCGTGTCGGTGTTCCACTCGGGCATGGTGCTGGGGCCGGCCCTGGGCGGCCTCGTCTACGCCTGGCGCGGCCCGGTGGCGGCCCACTTCCTGGTGATGACCCTCCTGGCCTGCGGCCTGCTGGGCCTGCTCTTCATCCGCTACATGCCCCGGGCCGTCGCGCCGCGCAGCGGCTCGATCCTGCAGAGCCTGGGCGAGGGCCTGCGCTTCGTGTTCTCCCAGCGGCTGCTGCTGGGCGCCATCAGCCTCGACCTATTCGCCGTGCTCTTCGGCGGGGCCGTCGCCGTGCTGCCTGTGTTCGCCAAGGAGGTCCTGAAGGTCGGGCCCCAGGGCCTCGGCGCCCTGCGGGCGGCCCCGGCCCTGGGCTCGGTGCTCATGGGCATCACCCTGGCCCACCTGCCGCCCCTGCGGCGGGCTGGGCGGACGCTCCTGATCTGCGTCGGCGCTTTCGGTGCGGCCATGATCGCCTTCGCCCTGAGCCGCAGCTTCCTGCTCAGCCTGCTGCTGCTGGTCGCCAGCGGCGCCGTGGACAACGTGAGCGTGGTCCTGCGCGCCACCCTGCTCCAGACCCTCACGCCCGAGCACATGCTGGGCCGCGTATCGTCGGTGAACCAGGTGTTCATCGGCTCCAGCAACGAGATCGGCGCCTTCGAGAGCGGCCTGGCGGCGCGGCTCCTGGGCCTGGTGCCCTCCGTGGTCTTCGGGGGCTGCATGACCCTGCTGGTGGTGGCCACCACCGCCTGGAAGGTGCCGGGGCTCCGCAAGATGGACCGCATCGGATGAAAAAGCGGCCCCGAAGGGCCGCTCACGGAGGACTGAAGACTGCCTACAGCACCGCCAGCGCGGCGTTGTAGTCGGGCTCCTGGGCGATCTCGGGCACCAGCTCCGTGTGGACCACCTTGCCGGCTCCATCCACCACCACCACGGCGCGGGCGAGCAGGCCCTTGAGGGGGCCGTCCAGCAGGGTCACCCCGTAGGTCTGGCCGAAATCCTGGGAGCGGAACGTGGAGGCGGGCACCACGTTGTCCAGGCCCTCGGCCCCGCAGAACCGCTTCTGGGCGAAGGGCAGGTCGGCGCTCACGCAGAGGATGGTCGTGTTGGGCTTCTCGTTGGCGCGGGCGTTGAACTTGCGCACGCTGGCCGCGCAGGTGGGCGTGTCCAGGCTGGGGAAGATGTTCAGCACCACGCGCTGGCCGGCGAGGTCCTTGGCGGAGACTTCGGAGAGGTCGGTGCGCACCAGGGTGAAGGCCGGCGCCGCGACGCCCACCTTCGGCAGGTCGCCGGAGGTGTGGATGGGAGTGCCTTTAATGGTGATCTGGGCCATGGGGGCTCCTTGATGAGGCCTCCAGGTTACGCCTCCCCGTCCTCAATCGTCCGAATGTCCAGCGACTTGGCCGGTGCCTGATGCTGACCTTCCACTCCTTCGATATGAAGTAGGACACCACTTCGTAGTGATTGATCCATCCCTCATCCTGGTCTCGGTACAAGTTTAAATAGCTTATTTACATACGCGTTAACCATTGGCCCAGAAGATGCCTGACTAAGTGCTCATGGTCAGAATTGATTTCCCTGGTCATGAGGTCCGTCTTCCCTCGAATCCACAAGGGTCTTTGAACCCCGCATCCCCTAGTCATTCCCGCGCCGTTCGTCGCGGCCGTGCTCCGCCCCGCTGGGCACCGGCGCGGCCGATCAGTCCCGCCCCAACGCCACCTGTCCAAGGAGCCCCCATGAGTGCCAAGAATCATCCTGCCAGTGCCCGAAAGGGCGAGCGTTTGGTGCTCGATGAAGCCGGGCTTGACGCGGCGAAGCGTTCGCTCGATCAGGGCGCGGTGACCCCGAGCTATGGCCCGTGGCGCGAGGACATCATCAAGCTGTTGAACGACGCGCTGGCGACTGAACTCGTCTGTGTGCTGCGCTACAAGCGCCACCACTTCACCGCCAAGGGCTTGGCCTCGCCGAAGATCGCCGAGGAGTTCATGGTGCACGCGTTGGAGGAAACGGCGCACGCCGACCAGGTGGCGGAGCGCATTGTACAGCTCGGCGGCGAGCCCGACTTTTCACCTGGCTCCTTGCTCGCGCGCAGCCACGCCGACTACGACGACTCGAGCGACCTGCAGGCCATGATCAAGACGAACCTGATTGCCGAACGCGTTGCCATCGAGGCCTACAGCCAGATGATCGCGCTGATCGGCGACAAGGACTCGTCCACCCGACGCATGCTCGAAGGCATCCTGAGCCAGGAGCAGGAGCATGCCGAGGAGTTGAGCGACTGGCTGACGGTGTGACGCCCATCGCCGAGCCGCCCTGGAGGCCACCCGCTCCGATCCTTCGCCCTCGTGCCAGCACAACAGGAGGTTCAGGATGACCAAAGGGAAAACAACGACACCGGCCCGGGCAAAGCAGAGAAAACAGGGCATGGAACCCACTGTTTCAGTTGGTGCCGGCGGTGAATGGCATCAAAGCGGGGGCAGCGATCAGGCGCGATTGACGACCAATCAGGGCCTGAGCCTTTCAGACAACCAGAACTCCCTGAGAGCCAACTCCCGCGGTCCCACCCTGCTGGAGGACTTCATCATCCGGGAAAAAATCACCCATTTTGACCACGAACGAATCCCCGAACGGATCGTCCACGCGCGTGGCACTGGCGCACATGGTTATTTCGAGCTGACCAAATCGTTGGGGAAATACACATCAGCGAAGGTGCTGACCGAAGTGGGCGTGCAAACGCCGGTCTTCACGCGCATTTCCACGGTGGCAGGCGGATCTGGCTCAGCTGATACGCCGAGAGATGTTCGCGGCTTTGCTGTCAAATTTTATACGAAAGAAGGGAACTGGGACTTGGTCGGCAATAACGTTCCAGTGTTCTTCATTCAGGACGCGATTAAATTCCCCGACCTGGTACATGCAATCAAGATGGAACCGGACCGTGCTTTTCCGCAGGCCGCAACGGCGCATGACACCTTCTGGGACTATATTTCCCTGACACCAGAGTCCATGCACATGGTGATGTGGATCATGTCCGATCGCACCTTGCCACGGTCGCTACGAATGATCGAAGGTTTCGGTGTCCATTCGTTCCGCTTGCTCAATGCTGCAGGCGACTCGACCTTCGTAAAATTTCACTGGCGGCCCAAGCTTGGTTTGCAAGCGACGACCTGGAACGAAACGGTCAAACTCGCGGGTGCCGATCCCGATTTCCATCGGCGGGACATGTTCGAAGCGATCAGCTCCGGGGCATTTCCGGAATGGGAATTGGCAGTCCAACTGTTCTCCGAAGAAGACGCAGATGCCTTTCCGTTTGATCACCTCGACGCGACCAAACTGATACCGGAAGAACTGGTACCCTTGCAGGTCATAGGCCGCATGGTGCTCAACCGCTGGCCGAACAATTTTTTCGCCGAGACTGAGCAAGTGGCCTTTTGCCCGTCACACATTGTGCCCGGCATGGATTTCACCAACGACCCGCTCCTGCAGGGGCGGCTGTTTTCGTATTTGGACACGCAATTGTCCCGGCTAGGTTCGCCGAATTTCCACCAGCTACCAATCAACGCGCCGAAATGCCCTTTCGCCAACCACCAGCGCGACGCCCACATGCAAATGGCGCAACCCACTGGTCGGGTGTCCTACGAACCGAATACGCTGGCGGCAGACTCTCCGCGCGAACATCCAGTCGACGGATTTCACAGTGCGGTGTCGGAGGAGACCGGTGCCAAGGGCCGGATTCGGCCTGAGCGTTTCGCCGACCATTACAGCCAGGCCCGGCAGTTCTATCGCAGCCAGACTTCCTGCGAACAGACCCATCTTGCCTCTGCCTTGGTGTTTGAACTGTCGAAGGTCGAGCATCCACATATCCGCGAAGCGATGGTGGGCCACCTGCGCCATATCGAAGAGGACCTCGCGCAACGCGTCGCCTCGGGACTCGGAATGACCGAACTGCCGCCGGCACCGGCTTCGGCCGTGGCCGTTCAGGATCTCGCCCCATCCCCGGCACTGCAACTCATCGGCAAGATGAAAGATACGCTCGAAGGACGCACGATCGGGCTGTTGGTGGCGGATGGATCGGACGCTGGAAGTATCGAGGCTATCGCCAAGGCTGTCCTTGCAGCAGGCGCCAACGTGAAGCGGGTCGCACTGAACATCGGCGACGTGAAACTGTCGGATGGCTCCCACCTGAAAATCGATGGACAGCTGGCCGGCATGCCATCGGTCCTGTTTGATGCGGTCGCAGTCATCCTCTCCAAGGCAGCTGCCGTGATGCTTAGTGAAGAATCTGACGCTATGGATTTCGTGCGCGACGCCTTTGGTCATCTAAAAGCGATTGGTGTCGACAAGGGCGGAGAGTTCCTGCTGAATAAGGCAGGCATTAAACATGATGCTGGCGTGATGGCCATCGGCGCCCTGGAGCGCTTCATCGCCGCGGCAAAGACTCGTCAATGGGACCGGGAAGCGAGCGTCCGGACACTCGCCTGATTTTCTCAACGGTGCGGTCAGTCCCAGAGCAAGGCTTACCTGGGACGATCCACGTCATTCATCGCCATGGGGAGTTGTGGGCGGTGGGTGGCTCAAATGGCGCCTTGCCGCTAAGCGGGGCTAGTGGGTGGGGCAGGGCCTACCTTGGCGGGAACTTGGCCAGAATGTCGCGCACGGCCCGGGGCACGACTTCGTCGGCATCCTCGGGGTTCTCCAAGCCTGTGAGGGCGCCGGCGGCGGCGCCCTGCCAGATCATCTGATTGGTCTTGAAGTCCACGATCTCGATGACGATGGTGCCTTCCTGGTAGCTGTGCACCTGGCTCATGCTGGTGCCGACACCTCCGTAGAAGGGCCGGTAGCCCCAACCCCAGCCCCAGCCCATATGGGTGGTGGTGCGGTATCGCCGCTCATGGACGATGGGGTAGTAGGTCACGAGGAAGTCGGGATCCGCCTTGGTCTCCATCGCAAAGCCCTTGGCCTGGAGCTCCTTCTCCACGGCCGCGCGCACCCGCTTGTCCATGAGGCTGGTGGTGCCGCCGGTGCCCTTCTTGGAGGTGTAGTAGTCGAAGGTCTTGTATCGGGCGAACGAGGCGGTCACATCGTAGTCGTAGTTCACGCTGTAGCCCGTGCAGGCACCCAGGGCGAGGAGCGAGAGCAGGGCGGCGGGCAGAGCAAGGCGGCGCATGGGACCTCCGGTTCACCATTATGGACGCCCGGATGCGGGGGAGGTTGAGCCTCGCCACTGGTCTACGGTGGTCTGAGGAATACCTCGAAGCCCATCGCCCCCGGGCCATGGTCTGTTGCAGACTGTCAATTCCATCGTTTTTAGGGGGGATTTGACCGATCCTGATGGGGATGGTTCTCGATCCCACCCTCGACCCGGGCGCCTCCAGCCCCTTGTATCTGCAGCTGCAGCGGCGGCTGCGGGGACTGATCCAGGAGGGCGAGTGGCGGCCGGGTTCCCGCCTGCCGGCGGTGCCGGAGCTGGCCCAGCGCTGGGGCGTCCACCGCCTGACGGTGCTGAAGGCCCTGGCGGGTCTGAAGCGGACCGGCTGGATCCAGACGGTGCAGGGCCGGGGCAGCTTCGTGGCGCCCCGCCTGCCGGAGGCCCCGGGTCTGCGGGCCAGCAGCGAGTTCCCCTTCGAGGGTTCGCCCCTGCTGGTCCATGACGGCGAGCTGGGCTCCTGGCTGGGCGAGACCCTGGAGCGGGTGCAGGACCGCCACCTGGTGAGCTTCTCCGCGGGCTTCATCCCCTCGGACCTGCTGCCGGGCGAGCAGCTGCGCCGCATCACGACCCAGGTGCTCAAGGAGATGGGCTCGGAGGTCTGGGTCTACGCAGCCCCGGCCGGCCATCCCCCCTACCTGGAGGCCGTGGCCCGCTGGCTGGCTTCCGAGGGCGAGCCCATCGACGCGGGCTGGGGCATCCGCTCCCTGCCCGGCGCCCAGTCCGGCCTGGCGTTGGCCCTGGAATCCTTCACCGTGCCCGGCGACCGCGTGCTGGTGGAAAGCCCCTGCTACGTGGGCATCCTGGCCCTCATCCGCGCCCTGGGCCGGGAGGCCGTGCCCGTGCCTGTGGACCGCCAGGGGCTGGATCCCGAGCGGCTGGCCTCGGCCCTCCAGCGCAGCGAGGCCAAGCTGCTCTTCACCGTGCCCAGCTTCCACAATCCCACGGGCATGACCCAGTCCAAGGCCCGGCGGGAGCGCGTGCTGGCCGTGGCCCGGACCCACGGCGTGATCGTGGTGACGGACTCCGCCTACGGCGACCTGCGGTTCTCCGGCAACTCCCTGCCGCCCTTCCGGCGCCTGGAGGGGTCCGACAACGTCATCCACCTGGGGAGCTTCTCCAAGTCGCTGGCGGCGGGCCTGCGTCTGGGCTACCTCATCGCGAAGGACGACCTGCTGCGGCGCATGGCGCCCATCCAGGAGGTACAGACCATCGGCCAGCCCCCCCTCCTGCAGGCGGTGGTGGCCCGCTTCCTTGATACCGGCGGCTTCCGGCGCCACCTGGCCCGGCTCCGCCGCGCGCTCAAGGAGCGCCGCGACGCGATGGTGGAGGCTCTGGCCGAGCACTTCCCCCCGGGCACCCAGGTGTCCGAGCCCAAGGGCGGCATGCACCTCTGGGTGGTGATGCCTGAGGATTTCTCCGCCCTGGACCTGCACCGCGACGCGCTGCAGCACGGCATCGGCTTCGCGCCGGGCCCCCTCTTCTTCGCCGACGGGCGCGGTACCAACTGCCTCCGCCTGAACTTTTCCACGCACGACCCCGCGACCACCCGGGACGCCATCGCGCGGCTCGGGCACCTGGTCCGCCGGGCCTGATCGTCCATCTTCAAGGAGCGCCTGTGAATCCCGTGACGTCCACTTCCACCCTCGAGATCTGCCCCTCGGACCATGCCGCCAGCCCCGAGGAGCGCGCGAAGCGCATGACCAATCCCCGGTTCGGGCAGGTGTTCACCGACCACATGGTGGTGATCCCCTACAAGGAAGGGCAGGGCTGGGGCAGGGGCGTGCTGAAGGCCTACGGTCCCATCGAGATGTCCCCGGCCTCCTCCGTGTTGCACTACGGCCAGGCCATCTTCGAGGGGTTCAAGGCCTACAAGCAGAAAGACGGCAGCATCGCCTCCTTCCGCCCCGAGGCCAATGCCCAGCGCCTCAACAAGTCGGCAGCCCGCCTCGCCATGCCCGAGCTGCCCGAGGCCCGCTTCCTCGAGGCCACCAGGGCCCTGATCACGCAGGACCAGGCCTGGGTGCCCGGCGCCGTGGGCGAGAGCCTCTACATGCGCCCGCTCATGATCGGCACCGAGCCCGCGCTGGGCGTCCACGCCAGCAGCGAGTACCTCTTCATCCTCATGGCCAGCCCCAGCGGCGCCTACTTCTCCGGCGGCGTGAAGCCTGTGACCGTGTGGATCTCCGATGACTACGTCCGGGCCGCCCCCGGCGGCACCGGGTTCGCGAAGTGCGCCGGCAACTACGCCGCCAGCCTCGTGGCCCAGCGCCAGGCCAAGGGCGAGGGCTGCGACCAGGTGGTGTGGCTCGACGCCATCCACCGCGAGTACATCGAGGAGATGGGCGGCATGAACATCTTCTTCGTCTACCAGGAGAAGGGCGAGACCGTGGTCGTCACGCCCGAGCTCACCGGCACCCTGCTGCCCGGCATCACCCGCGACAGCCTGCTGCAGCTGGCCCGCGAGCTGGGCTTCCGGTCGGAGGAGCGCAAGATCAGCGTGGCGGAGTGGAAGGCCGCCGTCGCCGAGGGCCGCATGACCGAGGCCTTCGCCTGCGGGACCGCCGCGGTCATCACGCCCGTGGGCCACGTGAAGTCCCGCCAGGGCGAGTGGCTCGTGAACAACGGCGAGACCGGCCCTGTGGCCGCCAAGCTGCGCGAGGCCCTCCTCAACCTCCAGCACGGCCTCGCGCCTGATTCCCATGGCTGGATGAAGACCATCGTCGGATAATCCGAGCCGGCATTCCGGAGGGGGCCATGCCCACCGTCCGTCACGGGAGACCCGCCTGGGGAGGCCACCTCTCCGCGGGTCTCCTGGCCGTTCTGGCCTGGGGCTGCACCGCCCCGCACCCCCTGGCCTATACCTCCGCCGTGCCGGAACCCGCCCGCCGGGGGACCACCACGGTGGAGGTTGTGTCCGTCGCGCCGGAGGCGGGAACGCAGGCCCGGCTGGACGGCGAGGTCGGCAAGGGCCACGCCACCGGCAAGGGTGCGGCCACCGGCGCGGCCACCGGGGCCGCCGCAGGTTTGATGGTCTCCCTGCAGACGGGCCCCTTCTTCGTGATCCTCGCGCCCATCCTCGTCCCGGCGGGGACCCTGATGGGCGGGGCAGGGGGCGCGGTGGTCGGCTACGCCCAGGGCATCCCTGAGAAGGAGGCCCAGGCGGTGAAGGCCCTCCTCGCCCGCGATCCAGCGGATCTCTCCGCCGAGCTGGCCCGCAAGGTGGCCCGGCGGCTGCCCTCGGCCGGGAAGGCCCCGGCCCCTCCGGGCTCCACGCCGGGCCTGCGCCTGGAGGTGTCCGCCCTCTCCTGGGGCCTGTACGGCGGGGCCGGATCTTATCCCGTGGCGGACTTCGAACTGACGACCTCCTACCGCGTGCTGGATCCGCAGGGGACCGCGCTGCTGTTCCGGACCTTCACCGTGGGCGGTCCCCGCCGCCCCTTCCAGGAGTGGAGTGCGGAAGAGGGGAGGCGGTTGCGGGAGGCGCTGGAGGCCACCCTGGATGCGGCTGCCGAAGCCGTCGCCGACTCGGCCTTCCTGGTCCAGGACTTCCACCTCTCGATGTCGACCACCCCTTCGACCTGCGGGCTGCGGCCCCGCAAGCCCGGACAGGTGTCCCTCGCCGCCTCCCCGCTCCACGGCGCCACGCCGAAGGTGGAGAGCCTCAGCCCCACCCTCCAGTGGGAGGCTTTTCCCCGCCGGGAGGATCTCGACCATGATTCCGGACGCCTGTTCGCGCGCATCTCCGAGGTCCGGTACGACCTCCGGATCTGGAAGTCGGTCGGGGGTGGCCCGGGTGAGTTGGTGTACGAGCGGCTGGGATTCAGGCTGGACCCGCAGAGCGATCCGGCGACGCCTGGCGAGGACCCCCAGCCGCCCTCCGCAGCCTTCGTGGAGCACCGCTTGGACTGCGTCCTGGCGCCGGCCACCGAGTACCTGTGGTCCGTGCGGGCCCGCTTCCGCCTCGACGGAGAGGAGCGGGCCTCCCGCTGGTCCATGAACCAGGCCCCTGACAGCCGGACGCAGCCGGCCTTCCGGCGCTGGCTTCCCTACCGCCTGCCTCCCGCCCGCGGACTGTGCGTCTACGATGGCATTCCGCCCCTCCGCCACCATCGGTTCTGCACGCCTTGAGCCCCGGTTTTATTCTTGACCTCGAGGTTGCGTGAAGATTCCGGCCCAGGGGCGTAGCCTGGGGGCTTCTTTCAAGGAGGAACTCATGCTGTTGATCCGTTCCATGGCGCTGGGCCTCGTCGCGAGCGCCGTGGCCCTCACCGCCGCACCGACCAAGGTCGGCGCCGCGGCCTGCAAGATGTGTCACAAGGTTCAGTTCGAGTCCTGGAACGCCTCGGCGCACGCCAAGACGAAGCCCGTGCTGGATTGCGAGGCCTGCCACGGTCCCGGCAGCGAGTACAAGGCCGTCAAGGTCATGAAGGATCCCGCCGCCGCGAAGAAGGCGGGCCTCATCATGCCGGACAAGGCCCAGTGCGCCACCTGCCACGGCAAGCACATGGTGTCCCCCATGACCGACGCCATGTTCGCCAAGGTCCACGCCCACAAGAAGAAATAGTCAGGGCATTCCTGCCGGCGATTCAGTGATTTCGAATCCCGCTCCCGCGTACCTGAATGAAGGCGCCCCGCGATGCGGGGCGCTGATGTGGCGGAGGGAGCGAGATTCGAACTCGCGGTGAGCTCACACCCACGACGGTTTTCAAGACCGTTGCCTTAAACCGCTCGGCCATCCCTCCATGCCTCCATCTTGAAGGCTGGGCGCGGCTTCCGGCAAGAAGCCTTGTGCGAGGCGGCCGCCAACGGTAATCTGGGGGGCCTTGGAGAGATGCCGGAGTGGCCGATCGGGCTCGCCTGCTAAGCGAGTGTATTGGGTAAACCAGTACCGGGGGTTCGAATCCCCCTCTCTCCGCCACTGAAGCCGCCGAAAGGCGGCTTCTTCGTAGCGGAGAGGGGGATTCGAAGTCACAGAAATGCTGGCAGGCTGACTCGGGCCTCCGGCCCGTCCTATCCTCCCTGCACTTCGTTGCGATCAGATGGTGACCCCGCCGCTGGCGATCAAGACCGTACCAGCATTTCGTGCGGCCGGAGCGTCATGCGTCGCGTGGCGCGGAGGGAATCCCCCTGACCGGTCGACCTGGTCATTCATCGAAGCCTGGCAGAGAGGGGAGCTCGTCCTCGCGGAGTCGCAAGCACCTGATCACCCCCGGTGGTCCCATCCCTCCGCCGCCCGGAAGCTGTGGTAGCGCTCATGGCCGAGGATGAGGTGGTCGGCCAGGGGCACGCCGAGGGACTCGCCGGCGGCCTGGAGACGCCGCGTGAGCTGGATGTCCTCGCGGCTGGGGGCGGGGTCGCCGCTGGGGTGGTTGTGGAAGGCCAGGGCGGTGCTGGCGCCGTAGCGCAGAGCCTCGCGGAAGAACTCGCGGGGGCTGATGAGCGTGGCCGTGGCCGTGCCCTGGCTGAGGATGCGCTCGGCCAGCAGGTCGCCCTTGGCATTGAGGGCCAGCAGGCCGAAGCGCTCTTCCGTCCAGCCCTGGCACCGGGGCAGCAGGTAGCTGCCGGCGGCGCGGGGGCTGGTGATGCGGGGCCGGTCCGAACCGCGCTGGGCGCGCCGGGTCAGTTCGAGGGCGGCCCAGAGCTGGCCGGCCTTGGCGGGGCCGAGGCCCGGCTGGTCCAGCCAGTCGGTCAGCCCCAAGGCCAGGAGACCCGCCAGGCCGCCAGTGCGCCCGAGAACGCCCTGGGCCAGCTCCACGGCGCTGTGCCCGCGGAGCCCCGTGCCCCAGAGCAGGGCCAGGAGGTCGGCATCGGAGAGGGTCTCGCCGTGGCCCGCCAGCAGGCGTTCCCGGGGGCGCTGATCGGGGGAAAGGTCCAGAATGCGCATGATCATGCTCCTAGCTGGCAGGGGGACGGACGAGGATGCAGTTCCCTGTGTTCGAAGGAGAGGTCTGAGCCGCTTTGGCGGCGAAGAAGATGCGCATCAGACCCTCGTCCACTTCTGGCGGTCCCGGTGCCAGCGGAGCACCTGGAGCTTCCCCTGGCCGGACAGCCGCATGCACAGGGCTTCCCGGCCGTCATTCAGGAACCAGGTGCTGGCCAGGGCCGTGTGGCGGGGCGTGACGGTGAGGATGGGGTGGGCCTCGCCGGTGCGGGTCGCCACCGTGGGCGTGTCCATGCCCGGAGGCAGGGGAATGTGGGCGGGCTTGCCCCACTTCACCCGGCGGCTGAGCTGCACCCGCAGGTGCTCCCCCTCTCCGCTGGCCTGGCCCAGGGCCACGGTGACGTTGGTGCCCCGGGCCCAGGCGAGGCTGAAGGCCTGCTCCAGGCTGCCGCGGATCTCCTGGTGGGCCATCGAGAGGTCGAGGCTGCCCGAGTCCCACTGGGCCAGACACACCATGGTCACGGCGGCGGCCACGGCCATGGAGACGGTGAGGTCCAGCAGGGAGGCTCCCAGCTGGGAGGCGCGGCGGCTCTGGAGCATGGCCGCCCCCTACTTCGCCGCGGCCGCGGGGCGCGGCGCGGGGGAGAGGGCCAGGTAGGGCTTGAGCTTGGCGTAGGACTTCTCGCCGATGCCCTTGACGTTCATCAGCTCCTCCGGCCGCTGGAAGCCGCCGTGCTGCTTGCGGAAGGACACGATGCGCTCGGCGGTCTTCTGGCCGATGCGGGGCAGCTGCATCAGCTCGGTCACCGAGGCCGTGTTGAGGTTCACGGCCCGCTGGGGGGCCCGGGGGGCGCGGCCGGCCGCGGCGGAGAGGGGAAGGGCCAGGGCGAGCGCCAAGGCGAGGGTGGTGAAGGGGTTGGACATGGTTGCCTCCTTTCAGGCAGTCATGTCCAATCGAGGGTTGTGCCAGTTTGCAAGTCGCGTATTTTCAGCCGAATAAATTTTTATACGAAGAAATTTTGTTAGCTAAATATTACAAAATTGATTAAATATTTATCAAATAGAATTATTTCTAGTTTTATTTCTTGTAGCAAAATTTTGAAGAAATTTTGCTACAAGACACGGTCTGAATTGAAGGAAAACCACCCCGACTTCCTGTCGTCACCGCTATCCTGGGAGGGTCCGAGGAGCGCTGCAGGACCCGGCAGATCGGCTGTGCGGGATCTCAGGCTCGGACCCATCCTTTCTGGAACGGCGCTCGCCTCAACCCTGAACCGGGGCGCTGGGGTGGGCCGACCACCTTCTCGACCTGGCCCTCTGTGGAGGTCCCCATGACCGTCGCCACCTCTGATTTCATCGTCGCTGATCTCGGCCTCGCCGCCTGGGGCCGCAGGGAGATCGCCATCGCCGAGGGCGAGATGCCAGCCCTCATGGCCATCCGGCAGCAGTACGCCGCCACGCAGCCCCTCAAGGGCGCGCGCATCGCGGGCTCGCTGCACATGACCATCCAGACCGCCGTGCTCATCGAGACGCTGAAGGCGCTGGGCGCCGAGGTGCGCTGGGCCAGCTGCAACATCTTCAGCACGCAGGACCACGCCGCCGCCGCCATCGCCGCGGACGGCACGCCGGTCTTCGCCATCAAGGGCGAGACCCTGCCGGACTACTGGGACTACACGCACCGCATCTTCGATTTCGACGGCGGCGCCAACATGATCCTCGATGACGGCGGCGACGCCACGCTGCTGCTGCACCTGGGCGCTCGCGCCGAGCAGGACATCCACGTCCTTGATCATCCCGACAGCGAGGAGGCCACCGTGCTCTTCGCGGCCATCCGCAAGCGCCTGGCCGAGAAGCCGGGCTGGTACTCGGCCCAGCTGGCCAAGATCCAGGGCGTGACGGAAGAGACCACCACCGGAGTGCACCGCCTCTATGAGATGGCCAAGAAGGGCGAGCTGAAGTTCCCCGCCATCAACGTCAACGACAGCGTCACCAAGAGCAAGTTCGACAACCTCTACGGCTGCCGCGAGTCCCTGGTGGATGCCATCAAGCGCGCCACCGACGTGATGGTCGCCGGCAAGATCGCCGTCGTCTGCGGCTACGGCGATGTGGGCAAGGGCAGCGCCCAGGCCCTGCGTGCGCTGAGCGCCCAGGTGTGGGTCACGGAGGTCGATCCCATCTGCGCCCTGCAGGCGGCCATGGAGGGCTACCGCGTGGTGACCATGGACGAGGCCTGCGGGCAGGCCGACATCTTCGTCACCTGCACGGGCAACTTCCACGTGATCACCCACGACCACATGAAGCGCATGAAGCACAACGCCATCGTGTGCAACATCGGCCACTTCGACAGCGAGATCGATGTCGCCAGCCTGGAGCAGTACCCCTGGGAGGAGATCAAGCCCCAGGTGGACCACATCATCTTCCCCGATGGCCGGCGCATCATCCTCCTGGCCAAGGGGCGCCTGGTGAACCTGGGCTGCGGCACGGGCCACCCCAGCTATGTGATGAGCAGCAGCTTCGCCAACCAGACCCTGGCCCAGATCGAGCTGTGGACGAAGCAGAAGGACTACCCGGTCGGCGTCTACACCCTCCCCAAGCACCTCGACGAGCAGGTGGCGCGGCTCCAGCTGCAGACGCTCAACGCGAAGCTCACGACCCTGCGCCCCGACCAGGCCAAGTACATCGGCGTGCCGGTGGATGGGCCGTACAAAGCCGATCACTACCGCTACTGAAACGCGGCGCGTTTCAGAGAGAAGGGCGCCTTTTGGCGCCCTTCTTCATTCTGGGACTGGATTACGTCAACTCGGCATGTCGCTGGGCAGGGGGGCGACGCTGGCGGGCACCTCGATGGCCTTCATCACGGCGTGCCGGGTGACGGCCTCGCAGTCCAGCTGGGGTGTCTGCGTGAAGTGGGCGGCGCTGAGGTCGGAGCGGATCTTGGCCAGCACCTTGGCGCGGGTGAGGTGGTTGCCGCTGGCCATGGCCTCGCGGCAGAAGTGCCAGGTGAAGGCGCCGTGCCAGTCGCCCTGCATGAAGGCGTCCGCGGCGGTCTGACTGTCCTTGCAGGCGGTCCACAGGATGTGGTGAGACAGGCCCTTCTCCAGGAGCTTGATGTGGGCCGGCCGGGCGCGGCGGTACTCGATGTCGCGGAAGGCCTCGAGCGAAGGCGGCGGCAGGTAGCGGGGCTTGCGGTCCATGAGCAGGTCCGCGGCGCGAAGGCCCGCGCCGCTGTGGGACGTGTCGAGCAGGATCTCCAGGATCACGCTTGGGGGCAGCTGCACGAACAGGTCGTGGAGTTCGTCGTCCACGATGAGGTGGTCGCGGTCCCACTGGGGGCCGCTCTTGGCCAGGTCATGGGGGCAGAAGGCCTCGTCGGCCCGGTCGAACTCGTCGAGGTTCAGGTCCGGCACTTGTGTGCCATGGCCCGCGAAGGTGAAGACCAGGTGGTTGTACCGGCCGGCCAGGGCGCCCTCCACCATGCGACGCAGCTCGCGCATGATGTTGGCCTTGGTGGCGGCCTGGTCCGTCAACTGGATGATGTCGGAATCCTCGAAGCCCAGCAGGTCCTTCAGCAGGGCGGCCATGTCGCGGGCGTCGTTGACGCACCCGTGCAGGCTGGCTGAAGGGAAGTTCTGGTACTGGTTGATCCCGACGCAAAGCGCAGTGCGATGCAACATGGGAGCCTCCTGGGGCTTTGCCGGGGGAACGTGGGGACGGGCACGGAGCGCCCGCCCCCGGAAGGGCAGCAGATCTCGGCAGGATCGGAGGAGGACTGCGGCAGACGGCGCACATCCCGGAGGACTCCACTTCCCACGATAGGCCGGGGCCTGCCCGGTTCAAGCAACCACCCGTTTTTCCGTAAGATGGAGGGAGCTAGTTGAGGCGGAGTCCCATGAGCGACGAGAAGAAAGAACCCTGGCTGAGCCTGCTGGCCCTGACGACGGTGATCCTGGCGGTCTGCGCCACGCTGGCCACCTTCAAGGGCGGCGGCCACTCCACGCGGGCGGTGCTGAGCCAGAGCCAGGCCTCGGATCAGTGGGCCTACTACCAGGCCAAGGGCATCAAGGGAAACCTCTATGAGGTCGAGGCCATGCGCCTGCGCCGGGAACTGGAGCTGGCCCCGAAGGCCGCCGCGCCCACCCTGGAGAAGAGCCTCGCCGACGTCGAGAAGAAGGTCGCCAAGTACGACGGCGAGAAGGCCGAGATCCAGAAGGAGGCCCGCCGCTTCGAGGAGGCCAAGGCCGATGCCCAGAAGCATGGCGCCGCCTTCGGCCTGGCCGTGATCTTCCTCCAGATCGGCATCCTGCTCTCCTCCATCGCCGCCCTGCTGAAGCAGAAGCCCGTCTACCTCCTGGGCCTCGTGGTGGGCGTGGTGGGCATCGTCTACTTCATCAACGGCTTCTACCTGTTCCTGGCGGTCTGATGTGGGCCCTCACGGTCGCGGCCGTCATCGAGCGGAACGGCCGCTTCCTTTTCGTCGAGGAGACGGACGGCTCGCCTGAGCGTGTCCTCAACCAGCCTGCGGGGCACGTGGAACCCGGCGAAGGCCTCCTGGATGCCGTTCGGCGCGAGGTGCGGGAGGAGACCGGGCTGGCCTTCACGCCCGAGGCGGTGGTGGGCATCTACCAGCTGCGGGCCCGCAACGGGAGGGACTACTGCCGCATCTGCTTCCGGGGCTCCGTGCCCGAAGGCGCGGAGGCCGTTCCCGAGGACCCGCAGATCCTGGGCTGTCGCTGGCTCAGCCGCGAGGAGCTGGCGGCCGCGCCCCTGCGCTCGGGCCTCGTGCTGCGCTGCGTGGACGACGCCCGGGCCGGCGCCGCCCACCCCCTGGCGCTCGTGGAGGGCGTGCGGCAGGAGCGGTAGCCTACTTCTTGCGGAACCACGCCGCCGCGATGAGCGAGGTGAACAGCCCCGTGATCCAGGTGCCCAGGGCCCCGGCGAAGGCGCTACCCAGGGGCTTCTGCATGGGGGCCTGGGCCTTCACCACGGCCTCGATCTGCTCGGGGCTGAGGCCCTGCTTCGCCATCTGGAGACGCCCCAGGGCCTCCAGCTCCGCGAAGTAGCTGGGGAACACCACCATGGTGAAGAGCAGGCTGGCCGCGAAGATGATGATGGACGCGATGAACGAGGCTCCCATGCCGTTCTGCACCTGGCGCAGGTAGCCGGCGGTGGGGGCGGTCCTCCAGAGCATCAGCACCAGGACGACGATCTGCAGGGGGATCACCAGCCAGAAGAGGAAGAGCAGGCTGGGGTGGCGGTACCAGCCCGTGAAGCCCATGACGAAGGTCCAGAGGGCCACCAGGACGCCCAGCAGGGCCCCGGCCTGGAGGGGCAGCAGCAGGGTCTCTTCCGAGGCGGTGGGGTGGGTCAGGGCAGGGTCGTTCATCGGTGCTCCAGCAGTTCGGCCACGGACATGCCCCCGGCGCTGGCCGGATCGCCCGTGAGGGCCCGGCGCAGGTAGCCCACCTGGCCCAGGTGGAAGGCCAGGTGCGTGGCCAGGTGCATCAGGAAGATCCCCGTGAGAGGCCGGTGGGGCCCCACGGGCGCGGGGAAGGTGGCCGCTTCGGCCTCTTCCGTCAGGGCAGCCAGCCCCGCCTCCACGGCGGCGAGCGTGGCCTCCAGCTCCGCGATCACGGAGGCGCGACTGCCCTCCCGCTGGGCGAACTCCCGCTCCCGCTGGCGCACGTAGCCCGTGGCGCCCAGCACGGCGCCCACGAAGTGCTGGAGGTTGCCCGCCAGGTGCAGGGCCAGGTTCCCGGCGCTGTTGGCGATGCCCGGCACCGTGCGCCACAGGCTGGCGTCATCGGGGAAGAGGTCCACCTCGCGGATGAGGCAGCGCAGGTCGCGGCGGAACAGCAGGAGGAGGTCGGCGGCGAGAGGCGTCATGGCGACCATCCTAAACCCATTGCTCCTGTGGGATTCTGGGGGCATGGATCTCCAAGCCCTCCTCGACGACCTGGCCATGGAATCGGCCCCCTGCGCGGCGCAGGGGAAGGTGGCGGACTACATCCCGGCCCTGGCGGCGGTGGATCCCGCGCGTTTCGGCCTCGCCCTGGCCACCATGGACGGGCAGCTCGTGGGCAGCGGCGACTGGCGGACGCCCTTCTCCATCCAGAGCGTGTCCAAGGCCTTCTCCCTGGCCCTGGTGCTGGCCCGCGATGGCGAGGCCCTGTGGCGGCGCGTGGGCCGCGAACCCTCGGGCAACCCCTTCAACTCTCTCGTGCAGCTGGAGTACGAGAAGGGCATTCCGCGCAACCCCTTCATCAACGCCGGCGCTCTCGTGCTCATCGACCGGCTGCTCACGCTGACTGGCGACTCCCTGGGCACCCTGCGGGACTTCCTGCGCGCCGAAAGCGGCAACCCGGCCGTGGACGTGGATCCCGAGGTGGCCGCGTCGGAAGCCTCCCACGGCCACCGCAACGCGGCCCTGGCCCACTTCATGGCCAGCTGCGGCAACCTCGAGAACCCGGTGGACCGGGTGCTGGACCACTACTTCCGCCAGTGCAGCCTCAGCATGAGCTGCGCGGATCTGGCCAGGGCGGGCCTCTTCCTGGCCAACCACGGCCTGCGGGCCGACGGCTCGCGCCTGCTCTCCCGCAGCGAGTCCAAGCGCATCAACTCGATCATGCTCACCTGCGGCACCTACGACGCCGCCGGCGACTTCGCCTATCGCGTGGGCCTGCCCGGCAAGAGCGGCGTGGGCGGCGGCATCCTGGCCGTGCTGCCCGAGCGCGGCGTCCTCTGCGTCTGGAGCCCCGCCCTCGACCCCCACGGCAACAGCATCGCCGGCGTCGAGGCCCTGGACCGCTTCACGACCCGGACCGGGTGGTCGGTGTTCTGAGCTTCAACCCCGTCTGTCCTGTTTCCGCAGCAGCCACGCGGCCCAGGCCGTGAACGCCGCCACGGCGCCGAGGATGAGCGCCAGGCGCAGCCAGGGCTCGCCGAAGGCCAGGCGCGTACGGACGCCTCCCGCCAGGGTCCACAGCCATACCACCGTGCCCAGCGCGAGGGCCCAGCGCGCCGTGGCCTGCGCCCATGGCCGCGGCACGAAGAGCGGCGCCAGCAGGGCGAGGCAGAGCAGCATCAGGGCCAGCTGCCCGAAGCGGAGGAAGTGCGCCCCCAGCATGAGCAGGGCGAGCAGGGCGGGCAGGCGGCGAAGGACGAACACGGGGACTCCGGTGACGGAGTAATCATACCTGTCAGTCCGAAACATCGGATCACAACCCGGAGCGCCGCTTCCGCCAGGCTTCCCGCGCCGCCGCATCAAGGAAGGTCCAGGCCAGGAACCGGCTCTGCTTCTGGCCCTGGGCCATGGGCACCGTGTGGACCTCCACGGCCCCGGCCTGGCGGAGGGCCCGCTGCAGGGCGGGCAGGTTCCTGGAGCTGGAGATCAGCGTGGTGAACCAGAGCACCTGGCCTGGCATCCGGGCGCTCTCTTCGATCAGGCGCCGGGCGAAGCCCGCCTCGCCGCCCTCGCACCAGAGCTCCGCCCCCTGGCCGCCGAAGTTCAGGACCGGTGTCGCGCCCTGGCCGCGGCCCAGGTTGCGCCACTTCCGCTGGGTGCCCTCCCGGGCCTCGCGGAGCGATCCGTGGAAGGGGGGATTGCAGAGGGTCAGGTCGAAGGTCTCTCCCGGCCCCACCACGCCCGCGAGGATGGCCTTCGGGTCGGCCTGCTTCCGCAGGGCGACGGCCGCCTCCAGCCCCGGGTTCGCGGCCAGGGTGCGGGCCGCCGAGGCCAGGGCGGCGCCATCGATGTCCGTGCCCACGAAGGACCAGCCGTATTCCCGGTGGCCCAGCAGGGGGTAGATGGCGCTGGCGCCGGTGCCGATATCCAGCACGCGCACGGCGGGGCCCCGGGGGATGGGCCCGTCCTCCGCCAGCAGGTCCGCCAGGTGGTGCAGGTAGTCCGCCCGGCCGGGAATGGGCGGGCACAGGTAGCCCGGAGGGAGGTCCCAGCCCCGGATGCCGTAGGCCTCCGCCAGCAGGGCGCGGTTCAGGGCCTTCACCGCCGCGGGGTCCGCGAAGTCGATGGTGGACCCGCCGTGGGGGGCGCGCCGCAGGAAGGGCCCGAGCTCGGGGCTGGCCGCGATCAGCCCGGGGAAGGCGTAGCCCCCGGCGTGCCGGTTGCGCGGGTGCAGGCCGGGCTTGGCGGACCGGGGCTCCTTCGGGCCTGGGGCTGGGCGCGGGCGCATGTCAGCGGCCCCCATCCGCATCCGTGTCCGCAGGCGTTCCCACGGCCAGCCGGGTGCTCAGGAACCAGAAGGCGGCGGCGAGCAGGACCGTCAGCCAGGCCACGGTGAAGGCCAGCTGGCGCCCCTGCCAGAGCCCCTCGAACCAGCGCTGGAACTCCGTGCCCACCACGTTGGCCTTGCCCCCGACGACCTCCAACTGCCGCAGGTACCGCTTGGTGTTCTCGGGCTCGTAGCCCAGGGGGGTGGCCGCCGGTGGCTTGGCGGTGACGTAGAGGAGCGTGGCCGCGCCGAGGCCCGCGGCCAGGAGGCCGGCCGTGATGCGGCGGAGGCGTGCCCTCCGGGCGGCCGGGGAGGCCCCGAGCAGGCTGTCGGGCCCGGGCTCCAGCTCCGCCTGCCGGGCGGCGTCGCGGGTATCGAGGAGGCGCTGGAGGCGCGCCAGGTCGTCCGCGGGGATCGCGTGGCCGCGCCGGCGGAGCTCTGCGAGGGCCAGCTCCACCGCCTCGGTCTTGTAGACCAGGGGCTGCTCGAGGTAGCGCCGCAGGTCGGCGTCGGAGAGCGTGGGAATGCGGGCGTGGAACGAATCGGCCATGTCGTAAGCATAGGGCCGGCCGCCCCGGTCAGAACCAGCGCCGTACCCTGCGGCAGTAGGCCTGGTACTCGGCCCCGAACAGGCCCAGCAGGTGCCGCTCCTCCCGGGCGATGACGTGGTAGCGGATCAGGAGGAGGACCGGCACCAGCATGAGCGCGGGCCAGAGGGCATTGGCCAGGAAGGCGAGGCCTGCGTGGAGGAGCGAGAGGCTGAGATAGAGGGGGTTCCGGGTGAACCGGAAGGGCCCCCCAGTGAGGAGCGTCGAGGCGCTGCGGTCGGGCCTCACGGTGGTGTGGGCGCGGTGGAAGGTGCGGAAGGCCCAGAGGGCCAGCGCCGCGGAGCCCAGGGCGAGGAGCCCGCCCAGCCAGCGGGGGAGGGGCTGGCCCTGGGCGGCGAAGGCCAGGGGGGCGATGCGCTGGAGCAGGAAGCCGAGGCCCAGCCCCGCGAGGAACACCAGGGGCGGGGGCAGGCGGACGCCGGGGCCCGCATCCCGGTCAGGCATGGCCGATGCCAAGGCAGGCCTCCACGGTCAGGGTCGGCACGCCGTCCTTGGACTGGGCCCGGAGGGCCTCGATGTACTCCCGTCCTACGGCCGCCGTGCGCTCGGGTCCGAGCTGGCTGAACAGGTAGGCCAGGGGCGGCGCCGAGCGCGTGAAGCCGGCCCAGTAGGCTTCCGGTGCGTCGATGCGCTGGATGGCCGTGGAGGTCACGACCTCCACCCTCCGGAAGCCAGCCGCTTCCATCCGGATCTTCAGCACCTCGGCGCCCGCGAGGCGGGCCCAGACAGGCGGTGCGGAAGGGGGCTGGAACTCTGGGGCCACGCGCTGGATGGCCTGCCTCACCAGGGTCATCAGCGGCAGGCTGGCGGGATCGCGCCAGCAGACGACCGCGGCGCGCCCACCCGCCCGCAGCACCCGCCGCAGCTCGCCCAGCCCGCGCTCCAGGTCGGGGAAGAAGATCAGTCCCAGCACCGAGGCCGCGACATCGAAGGAGGCATCGGGGAGGGCCAGCGCCTGCCCGTCCATGACCTCGGCGGAGATGCCGCCGAGCCCTTCCGCGGCGATGCGTTCCCGCAGCCGGGCCACCATCCCCGGCGCGAAATCCGTGGCGAGGACCTCGGCCCCGGCTCGCGCCGCCTGGAGGCTGAAGGTGCCGGTGCCCGCGGCCACGTCGAGGACGCGGTCGCCCGCCCGGAGGGCCAGCAGCCGGAGGGCATGGGCGGCGTACTGGGCGCTCAGGTTCTCGAAGGCCCGCTCGTAGTCCGAGGCGATGGCCCCCCAGTTTCCGGCAACCTGGTCGGGGCTCAGCTGGGTCATGTGCGAGGCTCCATCCTGGATCCTTCAAATTGAATGGGACAGCGCTCCATTCTGACTGGAATGAGCGTTCCCATGCGTGAAACGACATATTTTAAATGTTTTGAATAAAGCAGATGCGATAACGGAATGGATGTTGCCCCTGAGGGTTTCCTCGGGAGCGAGCCGGGGGATGGCCGACCCGCCTCCGCTCGCTCCGTGAGGCTCAACCATCCTCTGAGGTGATCCATGCATAAACATCCAAGCAAAACGGAGACGCCCGTTCCGATGAAGGGCGGCGTGAAGACACCTCCGACAACGCCGGCCCGGGAGATGGACGTGGACATCCCAGGCCCTGACCAGAAGCCTGACCGGCAGGTGGAGCAGTCGACCGGGAAGCCCTCTCCGAAAAAAGCCGGTTCCATCTGAAGAGAGCCCGCAGCGGCAGGGGCTGGGTGGATCCTGGGTCCGACCACTTGGGGAGGATGGGGCTGCCGCTGGCCCTGCCAACCAGGATCCTCCCCGCTATGATCTTTCGTGCCTGCCCGCAAGGGCCAAGGCTGGTGGGGGTCGCCATGCTGCACACCCGCACGATCAGGGACCTGGACGAGATGTGCACCCTGGCCTTTCCGCCTCCGTACGCGCTCGTGGACGCCCTCGAGGCGGCCGAGGGCCGCAGCGAGGCGTGGTCCGTTCTCATGGCCTTCGAGCAGGGCTCCAGCCATGCCCAGTGGATCGCGGTGTTCCCGGAGGCCGAGGAGGCCCGCTTCTATACCGAGGACGACCAGTGGATCGGCCGCTGGGACCCCCACCGGGAGATCTTCATCCCCGAGGAGGGCTCCCCCCTGGACTTGCGGGGCCGACCGGTGTCCCTGGCCTCCATCGAGGATGAGGAGGAGGAGGAGGACGCCGAGGACGAGGCGCGGAAGCGGGGCTGAGGGGCCGGTCCGGGTGGGGTCACGCCGTCACCACTTCCCAGGGCGCGATGCCGCCCGGGATGACTTGAAAGAGGGGATGGGGGACAGGCTGTCTGATGGCCTCGAACGGCTTGAGCCACTCCGGGTCGCGAACGCGAAGCTTGGTCGTGAGGTGCGTCCACTCATAGTCAAGCTGGCCCTGGGTGACGGACAGCGGAGGAAGGGCCGGGAACGCCCCGATTTTCCGCGCATCGAAGTGGTAGCTGCGGCGAAGCGATTCGGCATGCACCTCCTTCAGGTAGGCCGCGATGTACGACGGCGGCGCCGAGGACTGGAGGAAGCGCGCCAGCTGGGGATGGCTTCTATAGCCCTTGGTCTGGCCGGCCAGGACGGCCTGGGCAAGCAGCCCTTCGCGCCACAGAGCCACGAGGCCCTTGGCATCTAGATACTGGGGATGGATGGACCAGAGACGCATCGGTGATTTCCTGAAGCCTGGCGGATGGCGGTATCCGGGTTGAGCGGAGGGTTGGGCGGCTCATTCCTGGGCGACGACCTGCAGGAGTCCAGAGTTGAACATGGCGGCGGGCGAGATGACCGGCTCATCGAGGGGGATCTGAGCGCCATATCGTTCTCGGAGCTTGGCCTGAACCGCAGGGTCATCGAGCTTGAACTCGCGGAGCCGCTGCTGCTGGCCGACCTCGATGTCGTAGGGCCCGCCTTCAAAGCCGCGGGCGGTCGGGAGCCACCTGCGCGGGAGCATCGGGCCGCTCATGGTTCGCGCCGATAGATGCCCGTGCCGTTGCAGGTCTTGCAATCGACGACAACTTGGAGGCTGCCGTGGCATTTCTTGCATGGAAGGCTGACCGAGCCACTGCCGGCGCACTTGGCACAGGCAGAGGAGAAGGCCTTCTGGGTTCTGCGGCCCTTGCAGCGGGGGCAGGTCGTGCCATCACGGAGCACACCTTTGGCTTCGCAGCGGGAGCACGGCCCGGCCTCTTGCGAATAGGTGCCGCTTCCAGAGCATTTTCGGCAGCTGAGGACCACCAGGCCTTTTCCATCGCAGATATCGCAGCCAACAGAGAGGCGGCCGGTGCCTTCACACCTCAGGCACTGGACGCCGAGGCCCGCGGGGGAAAACCCCTTGGGGGCGCGTTTCGGATGATTCATACCTGAATGGTTCAAGGCCTCTCCCGGCTGAAGGTCCCATGGTGTCGACGCGAGCCTAGCCTCCGTGGCCCATTTCCGTGAAAGCTTTCACCAGCACAAAGGCCGATGCGTGCTCGGACCGGACAAAGGCAATGCTGACCTTCGTGGTTCGACCTGGGAACCGAAAGGTGAAGTTGAAGCTCTCGGGGCCTGACTGGGACGATATGAACGAGTGGAATCGGCCTTCAAAGTCCTTCACGGAAGTGCAGGGCGCGACTTCGCGGAAGAAATGCCTGCCCACCACACTCGAGGAAGCCATCCCGGAAAGGGACTCCTCCGCCTTGTTGTAGCTCAGGACAAACCCATCCGGATCAAGCTCGATGACGCCGAAGGGCATGGCTTCAAGCTGCTCTGCCGAAAGCAGGGGCACGCCGACCAGCGCAGCGCGGCAGGACCGGCAAATGCCATGCGAGTGGGGCACCTGGCCTTGGCCCGTTGTCGTTCCGCACCAGGCGCACAGAACAGGGTAGGTGGTTTCCATTCGAAGCTCCAACAGATGGCCCAGAGCAGACGGGAACCCGACAGACGATTGAAAGAGCCAGGGGAACCGGAAGAAGGAACCTCGACCTTGGGCCTAGCGGCGGATCAGAGCCAAGGCTAGCGCCGGGACGAGCAGAAAGGCAAAGCCGATGAAATAGGCGGTTCGCGCGGCCCTGAAGCTCCGCAGAAGCAGGGCGACCCCAAGGCACCCGAACAGGAGCGCAAAGGCAGCCACCACCAGGCCGGCGTGGCCATCGACGAAACTGGTCGCACCGCTCTTGCCCTTCAGGGTGATGCCCTTTTGCCAGAGGGCGAACCAGGCGAAGGCGGTGAAGAAGCCCGCCAACAACCCTGAGGCGATTCGTTCACCGGTTGGATCTTGTCCATGAGGTTTCATGAGGCCTGACTGGGAGTGACCGGACTCGCCAGTGCTGGGGCGAAGAGCGGTGCCGAGGAAAGGGGAAGTTGGGAGCGCGCGGCGGAACGACATTCGCGATCCGGGTGGAGGGGGCCGTCGGGCCCGATCCTGTCGGATGCAGGGCCTGAGTTTACGCTTGCCGGACGATATCGACCGAGATCTCCACGGCCGGCAGCGTTCCCCTGTTCTCCAGCCAGTGCGTCGTGTTCCTGTCCTCGGGCCAGCCCACTCCCGGCCCATAGTCCGTTGCGACGCCATTCCGGTGATCCGTGATGGTTCCTTGCAGAATGTAGACGGTGCCTGGTCTGTCCTTATGGTCATGGATCGGGCCGAAGACGCCTCCAGGCTCGATGGTCACCATCCGCATCCGAAGCTGGCGCCCTGCCATGCCCTCGATCTCGGGGCCCAGATCCACCGTCGCGAGCAGCTGCACCGTGACACCCCTGGTCTCAGGCACCACCTGTCCGTTGCTCATCGCGCTCTCCTTTCGAAGGGGTTGCCTGCTGGTGCCTGGGGCTCCGCGAGGCCAGCACCGCGAGGGTGCCGTTGAGGATGAACACATAGGCTACGAAAGCGACATTTTCAAAATGGTAGGTTTGAACCGACAGGAAGCTTATTCCGAATCCGAATGCACTGACAGCATAGGCAATCCAGCTCTCGGAATGAGGGTGCCGATACGACTTGATGAGGGTCGGGATGCTCGCCAGCACATCGGCCAGCAGCGAGAACAGCAGAGCCAGGTTGGGCCTGTCGGTCATGGCCCAGAGAATGAGGCCCAGGATGGCCGCTGCCATCAGGTAGTAGTCGCGCGGCTCGCTTTTCCAATAGGCATTCTTGTTGAAGAACGATGCGGCGAAGACAAGCAGCGGCGTGAAGCCGGCGGCAAACGACGCCCACGAGGCCCCCTCGACGCCCTGTGCCCTTTGCGCCACGAAGATGACCATCGGGAAGATTCCCCAAAGCAGCCACGTGATGCGGTTGGGCTGGGCCTTGCCGGCGATGGTTTCGTATAGGTAATAGAAGCCCCCGAGCGAGCCGATGACGGCGCCGATCATCGCGAAGTGGTCGGGAAGCATGGCGGCCTGACGAAGGAAGCTCACGGGACCAGCCTGCGCCGAGGCGCTGAACGAAGCCGAGGAAGCGAGATGATGAGAGCGTGGATAACCATGCCGTCGGGGGCCGAGCGGGTGGGGGGTCAGGCCGCAAGACGGTGGCGCTGGAGGTGCAAGAGGGCACGTCAGGTCATTCGTATTGAAAGGCGACAGGTCATTTTGATCAAGGGATGTTAACCCCCTTTTCCATTGGGTATTTGGGATGACCTGTATTCAAACACTTACCTGGGATAAAGGAACGGCACGGAGCTTGCTCCTTTTCTGAGGCCGTTTGCGGCGCCGTAGGTTTCCGGCTCTAGGACCATCAGGCCGACAGTCACCTTGAGAGCCTATTGATCCTGCTGAAATCGTGGAGTGGGAGCCTGCCATGACCACCAAGGTACGGGGGGAAAAGGGGTCATGGCTCAACCGGGCGATCCTGATCGCCTTTGTCGTCCTGCTGGGAATCTTGCTGCGGATCGAAACCCGGCCTCGCGAAAATCAGCCCGCAAGTCATGAATCCTTCATTGCTCAAATCGCCTACCGACGATAGCCCCTGACCATCAACCTGGATCCAAGCGTGGGTGGAAGGGTGGTGTCCCTGTTCCGGTGAGGGCTTTCCCATGACCGGCCCTGCAAGCCCCGAGGCCATGAGCGGAGCCGAGGACGCAAGAAGAAGAGAAAGAGTGGAAGGCAATGGAGGCGGGATCCGAGCTGAGCGGAGGGTTAGGCGACCCAGGCAGAAACATGATTTATGGTTTTGGAGTCACACTCAGGATGGTCAAACCAATTTCACCCTCCGTTTTCAGAAAGGGACTTGAATCTTTGCCTTGCGGCGCGTGACTGGGATCAGGCTGTCTCGCCGAAAAATAAATTTCAACGTCCCATGGGCCCGGTTCTGTCGCGTCGTTTGGTCTGAATTCAAGTTTATAAATGGAACGCCCAATCAAACGCCACATGTGGCCGTTGGATTCGATCAATTCGCTTTTTGAAATTCGGCCATCAAGGCCGACTGAAATCTTTACTCTCGCATATCCCAACGTAAATGCACTCTGTTGGCTGAATGTATTTACAGCGATTGGGTCGTTCGGATGAGTATAGGAATCTCTAAAAAAATAGATCATAGATTCTGGCTTAATACTCAATGATGATGCGCTCGAAGAAGGTATTGGCGGGGTTCGAGGTTGGGTTGTCAATGGCTGGCCACAATGAAATAGAGCGAGAGAAATTCCAAAAACCACGAAGACTCTGTACTGCTGCATGGGAGACTCCTAACGAAGGGGCAGGGACAGTATCTGAACAACAAGGGCTAGGTTGACGGCAGTACGACTGATCATGGGAATGCCTAACGATGAAGCTAACCGGCCCCGCCTGCACCGAGGCGATGAACGAAGCCGAGGAAGCAGAGAGATGAGAGAGAGCAGAAGGCAAAGCAGGCGGGGTCCGAGTTGAGCGCAAGGTTAGGCGCCTCTGGTAAAGGCCTACTTGGTATTAGGGATGGCGATGATTTTTGCCTTCGGTTGCCCATCTATTTCAGTGCCAACGAGAATGTTTGGTTTGCCGTCCTGGGTAAGCCCGTTCTGTCGGGCGTACAACACAATTCGACCGTCATCGAAGGTGGTTGTCAGAGCGTGAAATCTCACAGAGCTGGAACGAACCACCTGATTCGCCGAATCGTAAATGGTGTAAGTAGCTGGAAGGCCGAGGAGGACGCGAAGGCCTGGAGCCTCTAGTGGAGCGGCTTTAAGCGGAATATCGAGGGCAAGCCCCTCCGACTGGCCCGAAAGCAGAACGACCTCATGGGTACTGACAGACTCACCAAGAATCCGTTCTTTCAGGTCATCCGATTTGCCAATCTTTTCGGGAATGCCCAGAACAGTGGCTCCGATCTTGAATTCAATCCGGTACCCCGGAGGCAGCCCCTGGTCCTTGACCTTAATGCGAACAACCTGAGCCGCGAGAGAACTCGAAACGGCAAGAAGGACGACCGGGATGAGTATGTGCATTGCAGTGCCCCTTTCTGGTTGGTTTTGATGAATGTTGGCTGCTGTGGTTCCTAGTCGATGGCGCCTAACGAATGAAGCTAAGCGGCCGCGCCTGCGCCGAGGCGATGAGCAGAGCCGAGATAGCGAAATGATGAGAGAGAGCGGAAGGCAATGCAGGCGGGGTCCGACTTGAGCGAGGGGTTAGGCGCGCCCGGGGGAGAGAGGTTTCGATTTATCGACCAATAGTGCCAGGAACAAGATGCCGAGGATTGGAATGAAGATCAGAACCACCCACGCCAGGTTTCGGTTCTTCGCCTTCAGGTAATAACCAAGCCCGAAAAGTAACAGGATTGTCCCGATGAGAATGGCCAACACACCGACTGGAAAGAAATCAACAGCCAGAAACAACCCGCCGTACTGCAGGACCAAACCTGGAACACCAAGCTGAAGGCTTTTCTTGTTGAGCGTGGCGATCATGGCTTGCTCCGTGGAACTGTGAGCGCCTAACGAATGAAGCTCACCGGCACCGCCTGCACCGAGGCGCTGAACGGAGCCGAGGAAGCGAGAAGTTGAGAGAGAACGAAAGGCAATGCAGGCGGGGTCCGAGTGCAGCGGAGGGTTAGGCCGCCGATTGAATTCATGGAAATTTCTTTCTTGCTGCCGAGAAGTCAGGATCGTAGATATGGTTGGCCTGTTGATGGTCGGAGCCATTCTCAATACTGATTCCTTTGCCCAACCGAATTCGTATGTGTTGATGGTTGCCGTCGAAATCATAAGTCTTACCATTTATATACAATCGATTGTTGCCTGCACCCTTATCAGTGACTAGAAATGTCTCTGCCGAATCTGAAATGAATATCCTTTCGAACCCCGGATCTAGGAATCCACCGCCTAACGTGTTGTAGCCTTGCCAGTCGATGTTCACTGGATTGGAATTCGGGACAATTTCGACCACTGTCAAATTGCGAATGCCAATCGTAAGCGAAGCAGAGATCGATCCAGATTTGTGCTCTTGGAGCTTTGGTGAACAACTGGCCAGACCTAGCACGCAGGCAAGCGCAATGAGTCTTGTGAGTAGCCGTGGGCGGGGAGTGTGAGTCATTTGCAGCGGCCTAACGAAAGCAGCTAAGCGGCCCAACCTGCAGCCGAAAAGCTAAACAGAGACGAGAAAGGCGGAAACAAGAGAGAGGATACCAGGCCGTGCAGGTTGGGTCCGACTTGAGCGGAGGGTTAGGCGAAATGGGTGCAAACTTTGCAATTAAACCCTAGTTGATTCGCAACTCAGCGAGAATAACTTTGGCCCTTGCCTGTGCTTTTTCGATCTGATTTGAATTCATTTTTGCAGCCAAGGCATCTCGTTCTTGGTCAAAGGATACTGTTTCGCTCTTGCTCTGCGTGGCCGCAAGATTCAACCACGCATGGGCTTCGATGAAGTTTTGAGGAACCCCCTCACCTTCCAAATACATCCTTGCGAGCTTTGCCATAGCCACAGAATTTCCTTTGGAAGAGGCTTTTCTGTACCACTTGATTGCTTGAACAAACTCGATGTTGGTCCCCCAACCCTCTCGGTAGCAGTCGGCTAGCAAAATCATGGCGCCAACATCTCCGTGAGTAGCTGCCTTTTTGAACCAATAAACCCCTTTTGAACGATCGTGGGGCAAGCCACTATTCTCGCTACCTGTTCCATATGCATATTCATTGGCTAAAAAGTATTGAGCATCTGGATCACCACTCTCAGCAGAGGATTTTATAAGTTCCCAACCACGAACAATATCACGCGTAATCCCTGGATAAATTCGACTGCCTTCGAGATAAATTGTTCCAACGATAAACTGGGCTGATGGATTCTTCTTATTGAGAAGTGGGCGTAGGACCAAAATGGCAGATTGTCCATCTCGTTGTCTTTCAAAAGCTTTTCCTCGTCTCAACAACTCTTGGTCGCTTTGGGCCATGAGCACGCATGAAACCAGGATTGGTAGGAATACTCTGATTAAATTCATATCGGTTCCTGATGAGAGAAGCATATTTTTGGACTGAGCCTACATGTCTGGATTTCGCCTAACGAACAAAGGTAACCGGCCCAACCGCAGCCGGATGATGAGTGGAGAGCGGAAATCAGAATGAACGGAGGAGAACGGAAGGCAAGAGCGGTTGGGTCCGAGTTGAGCTAACGGTTAGGCCGAGACGCTGGTTCTGCCGACGAATGAACCAGGGCGACGGAAGAATTGAGCGACTTTGGAAAGAACGAAACAAGCTGCGAATTGATTGGAAATGCGGAATGCCAGAAACAGAGCGAATCAACCTGCTTTCGAGGCCTAACGAATGGAGCTAACCGGCCACGCCTGCACCGAGACGCTGAGCGGAGCCGAGGAAGCGAAATGATGAGAGAGAGCGGAAGGCAATGCAGGCGGGGTCCGAGTTGAGCTGAAGGTTAGGCCGAGACGCCAGTTCTGACGGGACATGAACCGAGGTGCTGGGAAAACCGAGCGGAGATTGGAAAGAGCGTGAAATGGCTTGTCACCATGAACGCATGCCCGCCGCGAAACCCAAAGCAGAACGGTCGAACAGGCGAATTGGCCGGCTGAACGGAATGCAGCCAGGCCGGCCTTTCGAGGCCTAACGAATGAAGCTAACCGGCCCCGCCTGCACCGAGGCGACGAACGGAGCCGAGGAAGCGGGATGTTGAGAGAGAGCGGAAGGCAATGCAGGCGGGGTCCGAGTTGAGCGGAGGGTTAGGCTTGGGGCGAGGCTTCGGATAAGGGGGCGCCGAAGAAATAAGGGCCATCGGGCATTTTGCGAAGGTAGAGCCAATAGAGTATTGGCATGATAATTGGCCCAATCATGAACGAACCGATGGCCCAGATCACTTTCGCTTCAGTGCTCAAAGTGATTCCTTTGAGCAGCCAAATAACGAAGAAGGCCATCAGTAAGAACATGAGAAACATTACGAAAATGTGAAAGATGAAGATGACAGCGAACCAAATGGGCATCCCATGACCATTCTCTTTCGGAGCATTCGTGATCATCAGAATCATGAATGCCATGAAGAACAGCATGTAGATGCCGGGGACATGGCATAACACGCCGACAGTGTTGCGGACCCAAGGTTTCATGGTGACTCCAGATGAGCCTAACGAAAGAAGCTAACCGGCCCCGCCTGCACCGAGGCGCTGAACGGAGCCGAGGAAGCGAGTGGATGAGAGAGAGCGGGAGACAATGCGGGCTGGGTCCGCGTTGAGCGACCGGTTAGGCCGTGCGCCGGTGTTGGATGAACCGAGGCCAAGAGACGGGAACGTTAGGCGGAGGTGGGCGGGCAAGGCCACAACGCCGGAGCCACCGGCCCAAGCGCTAAGAATGGAAAAGAGCGGAAGAACGGAAAGCCAGGGCCAGCGGGAAGTGACGGAGATGGAGTAATCCACTTTAGCGCGACGGGACCTCGGGGAAGTCAGACCAGAAGCGTTGTGCCGAGCCCGCCCACGTCGGCCTAACGAATGAAGCTAAGCGGCACCGCCTGCACCGAGACGATGAGCGGAGCCGGGATAGCGGAATGTTGGGAGAGAGCGAGAGGCAATGCAGGCGGGGTCCGAGTTGAGCGAGAGGTTAGGCCGTACGCCGATTGCTGGGTGAACCGAGCCCACGAGACGGGCACGTTAGGCGGAGGTGGGCGGGAAGGCCACAACGCCGGATCTTACGGCCCGAGCGCTACAACTTTGGAAAGAGCGAACAGCTGGTTAAGCCAGGTTTGACAGGGGCAAAGCGGAAGATGGAATGACACACGATAGCGCGACGGGATGCTGAGGAGGCAGACCAGAAAGCGTTGTGCCGAGCCCGCCCACGTCGGCCTAACGAATGAGCTAACCGGCCCCGCCTGCACCGAGGCGACGAACGGAGCCGAGGAAGCGAAACGATGAGAGAGAGTGGAAGGCAATGCAGGCGGGGTCCGAGTTGAGCTAGGGGTTAGGACGATGTGACGGAGGGTCACTTTTATAGCTGCAGTTCTAGAGATTATGGCCGTACCTCTTGAGAAAGGGCATCTTTCAATTTGGATTCAATTGAATGCAACCGATATCTTGTAATAAGATTAATTCGATCAATATTATTATTAACTCCGGACAAATAGCGGTTTTGAATCTCCAGCCCGTACCTAGCACTAGCTAGTTCTTCCAATAATTCTACCCCGCTAATTTTTCTATTCCTTTCTAGAATATAGTTATAATTAGGGAGTTGTTTTTCTAGGGTTTTAATTATATATTGTGCTTTCGCTTCATAGTATTCATTAAGAAATTTGGATTTTCTTTGAGGGTCATCATAGATAAAACTTGGGAACGTATCGCCATTATCTGTATCTTTAATGGCTTGCCTCATTTTCATCAATAGAGGCTCGTTGGTTTTATATTTAATTTGAATTTGTGATTCAAGTTCTTTCAGCCCATTGCAATTCTCAGTAATCCCCCGTTCGATATCTTTTCCTCTTTCTTCGTCATATGCATCTTCTCCGAGCCAATGTTGGCAGATTCTATATCGATCGATGAAAACGGCAATATCGGATGGAAAAACTTCATTTAACCGTTGTGTGAATAATTCCGCGTCAGAAACTGAACGATCATACGTCTTGTAGATTGATTTGCAGCCCAAGAAGAGTAGAGACATTGAAGTAAAAATAATCAACAGAATGTATTTTGAGGAATTCGTTCTCATGGGAGTTCCTGCGAGAGTCCTAACGTGAAGCTAACCGGCCGCCGGAGGCCGAAGGCCGGAGGGAACCCAACAGCGCAGCTGTTGGGCGGTCCGTGTTGAGCGTAGGGTTAGGTGCGTCGTTACCCATCAACAGAAACTTTCGTTGCATTCATTCCGGAGAATGCCACGGAGAATAGGTGGTTTTCGTCAGTCTTGGACTCGAAGGACATTTCCCAATCGGCATTGTCAAATGCCACGCAGGGAATTGAAAAGCTTGTCAGAGTGAACTCAACGTCAAATGGATTAGATAGAGGCTGGTGGGTCCATTTTTCGAACAAGGGACGTAATACGTATTCAGCGGCAGCGGCAATCTCGATGAACCGACTTTCGACGTTTTCGAAAAATTGTCGCTGCAATGTGTTTGGCGGCTGCTCCGGAGCGGGAGCATCGATGAAAAGCTCAATCTCACGACCGGTCGGAGCGAATGAGCGCTTGGCCTCCCAATAGGATGCATTTGCAGTGTGCACCTTCATGTAGGTGATTCGCCCAAAGAATGAGTCGTCCACTTGTAGCGGACGGAACTTCTTAAGCAGCCCAGAGAGCAATCCCATGCAAGCACCTAACGAAGGGAGCTAACCGGCCCCGCCTGCACCGAGACGATGAACGAAGCCGAGGAAGCGAAATGATGAGAGAGAGCGGAAGACAATGCAGGCGGGGTCCGAGTTGAGCTGAAGGTTAGGCCGAGACGCCAGGTTTGCCGGGGCATGGACCGAGACGACGAGGAAACCGAGCGGACGATTGAAAGAACGAACGAACAGCGAGACGAACGGGATATTCGAAGTGCCTGACAGTTAGATGCGATGCGGCTTTTCGAGGCCTAACGAAGGAAGCTAACCGGCCCCGCCTGCACCGAGGCGTTGAACAAAGCCGAGGAAGCGGAACGAAGAGAAAGAGCGGAAGACACTGCAGGCGGGGTCCGAGTTGAGCGGAGGGTTAGGTGCGCGATGGACAGCTTAGCCTTCCGGATCTGGCCGGCTATCTTCAGCCTCTTTGTCAGAGACAAGACGATGAATAGGAAGTTCAATCCAACCGTCTTTGAACAGCAGGCCAATATTCCAGAGGAAGCAGGAACAGTCGCCTTCAATATTGGCAGGCTTCCAAATTTCGAGAATGGTCGGCCCGACTTTGATCTTCGCTTTGGCCAGAATCTCTGCCTGCTGTTTCTTTGTTAGCTTGAGCTTCATCCCCGGTTCGAAGTGCTTACGAAGAATGGCCATTTGTGATTGTGTTAGTCGGATCTCAATCACTGGTTCATCTGCAAGCCTGCCGTCCTTGAATTTGAAGCCATCAGCAAACAGGCCAACGGCTGACGAAAGGAGGAAGCAGGCGGCGAGTCGGAGCAAACGATGTTTCACGTAGCACCTAACGAATGAAGCTAACCGGCCCAACCGCGACCGGACGATGGAAGGGGAACGGAAATCCCAGCGCACATGGGAGAGCGGAGGGCACGTGCGGTTGGGTCCGAGTTGAGCGAGAGGTTAGGCCCTTACCCATTGTCGATGTTCTTTGTGCCACTTGCGACGACGTTGCACTTAAGGCGGCCGTCGCTTTTATCAAGATTGTTCTTCCATTGAAGAGGGCGAAGATTGGAAACGTCGTCGGAACCCCCAGGTGAAACGTGGTCAATTTCCCATCCGTACTGTGAATCACGGTTGCCGTAATGCTTTCTATATATCCAGGCTCCACACTGATCCTTCCGCCATTCATTGGGATCATTGTTTGCGACCTTCTCGCCCTTCTCCCAGACTTGCTGGACCTTTTCTTCGCTGAATGCCATATGGGCTCCTGTGGTTATGCGGCCTAACGAATGAAGCTAACCGGCCCCGCCTGCGCCGAGGCGCTGAACGGAGCCGAGGAAGCGGAATGTTGAGAGAGAGCGGAAGGCAATGCAGGCGGGGTCCGAGTTGAGCGGAGGGTTAGGCGTGTAGAGCAACTGGTTGGATTTCAAAAGCTTCGTCATACAACTCTGTGCATGGGAAGAAGAATCTGGCAATCGAATGCATGTGTTCAATTGAGAAAGAGCCATCGAGGCGGAAGTGCTTTTGGTAGTTGGTGCCCTTTATCTTCCTTGAATCGAGCAGAAGCACATCTAGGTCGGGCTCTGAAAACGAAATGGTCGCTCCATCAAGGTGATAGATCTCGTGGTTGAACGCGGGAGACAGGGCATGGAGGTAATAAGCATAGGTCTGCCCAGGAGTGTAGTGCCATGCCTGCAGCTGGACTAAATCTCCGCGAGCATCTTGAGTACGGTCTAGGTGCAATAGCAATGTTTTGTAGTGCTTATTGAACGCCTGATTAGGGAAATAAAATTTTGATTTTACGTGACCAGACGCTAGAGCGATTTCCACAGCGCGTCGAAATGGAACACCGAACATAGGTGCAGATCCGCAGATAGATGGAGCGAAACTAAGGCGCAGAGACGCCTGCCGCCAAAGATCTGAGTGATCGACAAGGTAATCAGTTACTTGGTCGCCTTCAGGTACGGGGAAAACCGGAAGGTTATTTTGGGATGGTAACAACAATTCATACCGGTCTTGTGTGATCTGAATCTGGATCTTGGAACATGGCACGAGGCCATCTATTGTGCTTTCTCGAAGCAGAAATGAGGAAAAGCTATCCTCGTTTGCGAGGAAGGCCCGCATAGATCCAGGTTTGAGTGGTTGTCTGAGCATTGGCGATTTTGAGTGTTTCCGAACCGGATGGAGTAACGCCTAACGAATGAAGCTAACCGGCCCCGCCTGCACCGAGGCGACGAACGGAGCCGAGAAAGCGAGTAGCTGAGAGAGAGCAGAAGGCAATGCAGGTGGGGTCCGAGTTGAGCGGAGGGTTAGGCGTGGAGCGTTACCCTAATGAAGTCGAAGAAGTGACTGAATTGTGGCCGAAATAATCTGTTGTGAAGTTGGTTGAAGCTTAATGGATACAGAGTACTCATTGGATGGTGTGGCCAATTTAAAGTTATATAGATTGGCTGAGAAAGTTTTTAGATGTGCTTGATCGACTTTCCATCGAACAAGGGAATATCCATTCTGAGTCAGGACTTCAAGTTTTTCAGGCGCCGAGCCCTCAAACGCCACACGGCATGGAGTGTTATCTGGAATGGGCGAAAGTCTGAAATCAACAAAGAGTTCGTCTCCGAACTTCTTGCACTCAACAGAGGTCGACATACCCGCAGGATTGCGAACGGTGTGGACTAAAGGCCCGCAAGCGAGCATGAAGGGAAGGATGGCTATGAAAAGGCGTTGGATGGTTTTTGGCATGAGGAACGCCTAACGATGAAGCTAACCGGCCCCGCCTGCACCGAGGCGCTGAGCGGAGCCGAGGAAGCGGGAAGCTAAGAGAGAGCGGATGGCAATGCAGGCGGGGTCCGAGTTGAGCTGAGGGTTAGGCCGACTGTAGATCAAGGTCAACCTCCGACCGGATTGCCGACACCCGTGGATTTGAACCATTCTGCAAGCCGGTCAGCGTGCTTACCTGCCGCTAAACGAATGGATTTGCCGTTGTTCATGTCATTCAATGTTAATGCTCGCCCAATCCATTCGAGCACAACAGCGGATTTGGGTTTCACAAGCCTCTGAGTGATGCCGAGGGGAATGGGGATGCCATTGATATTCAGCCAGGTGGTTGGGACTTTATGAAAGACGATAGATTCACCCTCGAGGCTTACTTTCCTTGGGAATGTTCTGATGGCATATTTCGCGACTGCCAGATAAATACAGCAGCTGATTATGCCGGTAATGATGTAGAGAAAGTTGCGCTCCTGAAAGGACTCAACGACTGAGGCAATCAGTACCCAAATTGCCCCAACCTGAAAGAACCGTTTCAGGAAAAGTAAGAACCCCGAGACCTCAATGATGAACTCGGAGTCAGCGATCGTGGTTGTCTGGGCTTCGGAAGTCATCAGAGGCCTAACGAATGAAGCTAACCGGCCCCGCCTGCACCGAGGCGCTGAACGGAGCCGAGGAAGCGGGGCGTTGAGAGAGAGCGGAGGGCAATGCAGGTGGGGTCCGAGTTGAGCGGAAGGTTAGGCATCGCTGCCAGGGATGCCTAGGTGTGTAGCCTTGGTGAAGAAAGTCATGATAGTTCCGATAGCGATGAAGAACAGTGAACCGAGGAAAACCCACAGGCCATTCATCAAGGTGAGGTTTTGCTCTCTGCTGAGCCTGATCATCCAGTAGACGAGTATCCATAGCCCACCGCTCAGGAAGAGGACTCCAAGAGATCGGTATATGAATGCGAACATCAAGATGCCTAACGAATGAAGCTAACCGGCCCCGCCTGCACCGAGGCGATGAACGGAGCCGAGGAAGCGAGACGAAGAGAAAGAGCGGAAGGCAATGCAGGCGGGGTCCGAGTTGAGCGGAGGGTTAGGCACCCCTCGAACATGAAGCCCACCCGAGCTGCCGAGACGCTGAGATGAGAACGGACGAAGGGAATGCTGACCGAACAAGGACAGGCATTCACACGACCGAGCCCAAAGGCAAAGAACTGAGGCGGATTGCGCCAAAGATGGAGCGAGTTGAGGAACGGCGGAGCCAGGATGCCACGGGAAACCGTTGGATTCACCACAAGGCCCGCAGGAGAGTGGTGCCGGTGCATAGCAGCGCAAGCCCGCCATTCAGGAGCAGACGGAGCCACCAGACCCAAGTGATTCACGACCAGCGAAGCCAGGACACTGAACCCGAAATCCGATTGAGAAGGACCAAACCCAAAAGACGAAGGGGAAGAGCCGGGTGTGCCTAACGAAGGAAGCTAACCGGCCCAACCGCAACCGGACGATGGATGGAGAACGGAAATCGGAAGGATCGCAGGAGAGCGGGAGGCAAGGGCGGTTGGGTCCGGGTTGAGCGAAGGGTTAGGCCGGATAACGGATGCTAGTATTCAGCGTGGCGAATGGCTGGGTATTTGCGACCCAGATCAATACGTATGATGGTTTTGCCCTGTTTTGGAATATCAATCTGAAGGAAGGTTGGGTGCTGCTTGCCGATGGAAATAATCCCCGGGGGCTCAGTGAATTCGACCTTGTGAGGACCTGGTTCGAGGTAGGCGGTTGCCGATTCCCAGATCTGGATATCAGCGAAGCGGACTGAATCTATCGCTACAGGAAGTGCGAAATCAGCACCGTAGTATCCGGCGTCTCGAATGATGATGAGTTCTGAACGTGAATTTTTAGGGGCAAAGGTATTGGAATTGAATAATCGATCAGGCGGAGTGCGATTGCACTTCTCAAGTTTGATGTGGGTAGGGAATAGGGGGATGTGGCATCCAGTCAACCATGGAATGCACAGTAAGAGGAGGATGATGGATTCTCGTCGCATATACGGCCTAACTAGACTTGGACGGCGAGGACGAAGATGTTCGTAATCCGCCTAATCCGGTTTGAGAGGGATGTAATTGCTGATTTTACCGTGGGGCTATAGATCAGCGCAATTTGAATGGGCAGACCGGAAAACCACGGATGAAGCGGGTTTTGGAGCAACTGGAGCCTATTGATTCGATGCAGGCCTAAATTTTAGAGCGTACTCCGCTGGTTGGGCGGCCTAACGAATGAAGCTAACCGGCCCCGCCTGCACCGAGACGCTGAACGAAGCCGAGGTAGCGAGAAGTTGAGAGAGAGCGGAAGGCAATGCAGGCGGGGTCCGAGTTGAGCTAAGGGTTAGACCGCATGGTTACTGACCATCAGAGCTTATAGGTCTCGAGAAACTTACCTACGAGGTTTCCGTCTTCGGTGCCATCAGGTTTGGAGATAGTCCAATCCCAGATTTCTGCCTCTGCGATTGAAAATCTCTGACCTGCTTTGTACCCAGACACGGTAGAGATTTCGTTCGCGATCAGGCCAGTGATGATGCCGTTCTCGATTTTCTGAACTTCCACGAAAGTGATCTCACGTTTCCCTCGCATGTCAGCCAGTTCGACGGTCACAAAAAAAACATGCTTGGGTGGAAGCCCTTTGAGGTAATTCGCCTTGGCCGTTGGCCATGTCTTTCTGGCTTGAGCCACATAAGGCGCCACCGCCTTCAATAGTCTCTGATGCTGGTCCCCAGTGAACCCGACAGGCTTATCTTCTGGGGCGTTTGGCGCAAGTGTCGACTGGGTGTAAGCGACTGAGGAACAAGCCAAGGCGAGGGCAATTAGGAACACTCTAAGCATGCTTTGACTCCTTGGATGCGGCCTAACGAATGAAGCTAACCGGACCCGCCTGCGCCGAGGCGCTGAACGGAGCCGAGGAAGCGGGAAGCTGAGAGAGAACGGGAGGCAATGCAGGCGGGGTCCGAGTTGAGCGGAGGGTTAGGCGCAATGGATGTGCGCGAAGAATATGCTCATTGAACATGAAGGACACCGTGAGTTTTGCACTCCTGGAGACGGTCATCTACCCAAGCCTGGGAAACAAGGTAGGTGCTGCCGTTGATGTCATCGTCAGTTGGGACCACACCTGTATCTAGGTTTACGCAGTATTTCGATTTAAGAGCGAGGAGGTCTTCGTCATCAGCATTGAGAGGGTGGTACAGGACTAGAATTCGGCGGCGGTTTTTCCACCAAACGAACTGCAGCCCGTCTTGCCCACCAATTACGCGGCTCACAAGAAACACCTCTTTGCCTGGCGAGTAGTCGGGTTCTGCCTTGGCCGCGCGAGCCAAGAGCTTCTTGACCTCACTCCAGTCGCGGTGAGACTTCGCTGGAATTCCCGGCCCATCAGAAATCTTCTTATCACCCGCCGATGCAGTGACACAGATCAATGCGATGGAGATGAAGGGCTGGAGTTTCATGGTGTGACCAGTTTCCCCGCGGATGGAATGCGCCTAACGAATGGAGCTAACCGGCCACGCCTGCACCGAGGCGGTGAGCGAAGCCGAGGAAGCAGGAAGATGAGAGAGAACGGAAGGCAATGCAGGCGGGGTCCGAGTTGAGCTGAAGGTTAGGCCGAGACGTCAGCTCTGACGGAACATGAACCGAGGCGCTGGGAAAAGCGAGCAGATTGGAAAGAGCACCGTGAGGCTTGCCACCATGAAGGCACGCCCGCCATGAGAACCCAAGCAGAACGGCCGAACAGGCGAATTGACAGGCCGAACGGGATTCAGACGAGCCCGCTGTTCGAAGCCTAACGAATGATGACGTCCTCCCGGAAAACTAGACCAAGGATAATGTGAGTCCTCCCCCTCTGGAGGGCCCCTTGAGAAAGAGCAGATACACCGAGGAGCAGATCATCTTGGCCTTGAAAGAGCACGAGGCCGGCAGGACGACGGCACAGA